>DASTMQ010000238.1:0-51477 GCA_035714005.1 Hyphomicrobiaceae bacterium | reverse complement strand
GCCTGCACCAGCGTCTCCGGCGTGCCCCCGGATTTTGAGGTCACCACAAAACGAGCGCTGCCCAGATCAAAGGCGGCAAGCGCGGCGCCCAGCGTATGCGCGTCGAGGTTGTCGTAAAAGCGCGTGCGCGGGCGCGCCTTCTGCGCCGCATCGGCGGTGCCGGGAATGCTCCAGCCGCCAAGCTGCGCCAGCGCCTGCCCGCCGAGGCTCGACCCGCCGATGCCAAAAAAGACAATGGCGCGTGCCCCCGCTACCAGTTTGGCGTAGGCCTGCTCGGCGGCCTCCAGGTCCGCCGTGTCCTCGGCAATGCGTAGCAGGTCGAGTGTGCGATCGTGATACCTCGTCTTGAGCTCCGCGAGGGGCTCGGCCAGCTTGTTGAGCCAGGATGCGAGCTCTTGTTCGCTCAACCCATGCTCGCCAATGGCGCTCGATAGGCACCCGGCCGTCGCCTGGGTAAAGGGTGGGGCGGCAAGGCGGGCGCTTCGGCGTGTGCTCATGGGCCGAGGCCTAGCGCGAATTCTTGTGCGAGGGAAGCCACGGCCGCAATGCGACCGGTGGCAGTTAACGGCGCGCCAGCTCGTCGAACACTTGCGCGAACTCGACGGTGCCGGGCTTCTTGAGGTTGACGTCCATGCGCTGCTCGAGCGCCGCCAGCAGTTCGGCGGCGGTCTTCTCGCGCACGATGGTGTTGCGATAGTAGCCGCCCTCGCTGAAAAAGTTCGCGGTCGGCATCGTGCGCCCCAACGGCGTCATCATTTCAAGGCCGGTGCGGGGACCCGCCAGGTTCATGAGTTCGATCTCCGCGCCGCTGAGCTGGCCGCGCCCGGCGGCTTCGGCCGCTTCTTTCAAGCCCTTGAGTTTAAGGACCTGCAGCCAGGGGCCCACGTCGGCGTCGAGATTGAGCGCGTGAATGCCAAGTCCGGCGGGCGTGCCGCCGAAGCGCACGTGCGCGCCCCATTCGTTGGGCACACTCCGCGCCGCCCGCAGCATGCGGCGAACAATCGTGGCCTTGTCGCGCAGCCCGGCAGCCCTGGCGGGCGGCGTGCCGGGCTGTGCCGCCATGCTGACGAGCCGGTGGGCGAAACTCGCGCCGTGCTTGACGAGCTCGCTCACCGAATTGCCGTTGAGGAGCTGGGCATAGCCGAGGGCGGAGGAGATCGGGCGGCCCTGTTTGGTGACGGGGTTGATCCCCGATTGCATGTCATAAGTGCCCTGCCCGCCGGTTTCGAGTGCATAGACTCGCAGCACTTGATCCTTGCTGAGGCCCACCGCCAACGCCTCGCGCGCATAGCGGCGCTTGAAGTCGAGCTCCGTGGTCGGGGTCGGCACGAAGCCGTATTGGGCTTTGGCGTTGGCGAGAAAGTCGTTGACGTCCGGGAGGGGACGCGCCGAAGCCGGCGGCAGCACCTCGATCAGAACCTTGGCGATCTCGGCAGGCAGCTCCGGCCCGGGGTATTTCGGCGGCTGCTCGGCCACGTAGTCCTCAGGGCTCAAGGGTTGCACCAGCATATGCTTGGCCCGGCGCGCATCACGCTTGGCATCGACGCGCGCCCAATAGGCGCGCAGCTTGGCCTCGAAGGCGTCGCGGGCGCGGCGATAGTCTTCATAGACCTGGCGCTGGGCGGGGGTCAGTTTGGCGGCAAGCTCAGGGGATGTTGTCTGGCTCGACGCCACCACCGGCAGCAAGACGGCCAGGGCAGCAAGGCTTGCGATCAGCTCACCCCGTCTCACGATCGACCCTTGATTTTTGCGCCAAAGCCGCGTGACCACGCTTTTGTCAGGGCTCGCGCCGGATGTTGACCGCCGGCTCGGCGCCGAGAAAAAAGCCGCGCAGGACCTCGCGCGCCGCCTCCCCAAGTTCCCGATCGAAAGCATTGATCACGGCCACGCGAAAGCCACCCGGCGGCATCGCATGTCGCTCGGGCGGCCGTTCGGCGTGAAATGTGATCTGCACGCTCGACACAGCGGGCATGCCCACGACGGTTGCCACCAGTTCGCGCGGCGGCTGAGGGTACTGCCGCCCCGCTGGGCCGAACAGGACCAAACTGAAACCGTCGCACCGATTCGCGTCCGCATAGGTCCAGATTCGGTCACGATAGAGGCCGACGAAGGCGTCGATCCAGCCCACCCCATAAAGGTCAGGCCATTGATCGGAGAGCCGCAGATGCGCCTCGATAATGCGCCCGCCGATCGTTTCGAGGTTGAGCATGCCCGTGTAGCCCGCCAAATTTTGCTCAATCCAACGCCCACAGTAGCTCTCGAGCTCGGCATCGCCCGCCGCGTGCACCGTCCAGACGTCAAACATCCCCTCCCCCACGGCCACGCCGGTCACGTGGCGCCACCATTGGGGCGTGCCGTCCACCACAGCCGCATCGGTCGACACATGGCGACCTTCCAGCAAGGTCATCCAAAAATGGCCGGGCGCATGGTTGGCCTCGTAGTCTTCGGCGGAGCTAAGAATGCGGCTGCCGGCGCCGAGCCCGCGGAAATTCATGATCGGTTTTGAAAACACTGGAAATCGCGGCGGCCTGGTGCCGTGAGGGCCGGCCGGCAGGCCCTGACTGAGCGCCACCTGCAGCTTGTCGAATACCCAGCGATGGCGCGGGTTCCATTCCCAGGCCTCGGGGTCGTCGGTCGGGATGAACAGGTCCTGCGGGCAGGCGACATGGTCGAAAAACTGATGGCGCCAAGGCGCCGGCTCGATGATCGGCACAGGGTCTGGATCCGCTGCACGTGACGAAGGGCTCCTCACGATCTTACGGCAGCTGCGCTGCGGGCGCGAACAGGTTTCTGCGCGCTGGTCGGGCGCTGCCGCTGGCCGGCGCGCGTCTTGCCGGGTGGTACCCGCGGCATCCTCGGGCGCCCTGCAACAAAGGAGGGGGCTTGTTCCACGTGAAACGGCCAACGCGCGACCGCCTAGCCCGGGGCCCCGACGGCGGGGCGGCGGCGGATCAAATATCTTTGCAGGCCATCCAGCACCAGCGTGCGGTGCTGGTTGTGGATACTAGTTGCCATCGTCAGCACGCCGGTCGTGCGCTGCGGCTTGAGCTCGGTCACGGTCAGGCGGGGATAGAGGGTGTCCCCGGCATAGACCGGGGCCAGAAAGCGCGATGACTGCTCGATAAAGGCAATCAGTGAGCCTTCGACCTGGAACGGGAACTGCCCCGCTCCCGCCGCCGTCTGCACCAGCACCTGGTAGCCGTGCGCCAGCAGCTCTTTATGTCCATGGCGTCGGCAGTACTCGCGGTCGTAGTGGATCGGATGGTTGTCGCCCGAGACGGCCTGGAAGGCCAGAAATTGCGCCTCCGTCACCGTGCGCGAGGGCAAAGGAAAGGTCTCGCCCAGCTGAAACTCGTCAAAGTAGCGGCTCGGCGCCAAGCGATGCCGCTCGGGATCGAAGGCTTCGCTCATCGGCCTCGCCCGCGGCCGCTCGGCGCTAAAGGCTGCGGCTTTGCCGGCCCGGAGGCGGCCGCCTGCGCGCGCGGCTTGGCGACGTCGGCGGCTTGCAGATGGCGCCCTGAATCCAACAGCTCGAGCATGTACTCACGATAGCTGACGCCGGCGGCTTTGGCCCGTTGCACGCGCAACTTCAGGATCGACAGCGGCGGGTTCTTCCAGACTTCGGCGTGTGCCTTTCGCCAGCGGTAGCGCACGAAGGCATCGGCGACCGGCTCCTCCAAGGGCGGACCCTGGTTATGGCCGATGCGTGCCGGCGCGGACAAACCCCAGCCGATGATCTCGGGCGGCGGCTTTGGCAGGCCGCGCAAGGCCGGATGCAGCCCGCGCTTCCTGGTCCTGTCATAGCGGTCACCCATGGCGGCGCCTACTTTGCCGCGGCGGGCGAAACGCGGCGCTGCTGGCTCATGAGCCAAAGCGCGGCCCCGCTCACCGTAAACATTAGCGGCACGGCGGCCAGATTGATCACGACCCAACCCGCCTTGGCGGCCAACACGCCCGAGACGGCCGCGGCCATCGCCGTGGCACTGTAGACCGTAAAATCATGACTGGCTTGCACCTTGGCGCGCTCGCTCGGCGCGTAGGTGGTGGTAAGCAGGGAGGAACCGCCCACGAAAGCAAAATTCCAACCGATGCCCACCAGCACGTTGGCCAGCAGGAAATTGCCAAAGCCGACACCGGAGAGGTTGACGATAGCGCAACCGAGCTCGATCAAGCCGCCGGCGGCGATGATGCGCAGGACACCGAAGCGCTGGACCAGATGTCCGGTCAAGAACGACGGCAAGAACATGCCGACGATATGCGCCTGGATGACGCTGGCGCTATCGTTAAACGTGAAACCACAGGCCAGCATCGCCAACGGCGTCGCCGACATGGTGAGCGTCATGACCGCGTAGCCAAACACCGAGGCAGCCAGCGCCACGCGATAGGCGGGTTGCCGCGCGATCAACAGCATTGGTCGGCCCCCGGCAGCACGCTCGGCGGCGCTCAAGTGTGGGATGCGAATGAACTGCACGAGAGCGCCGATGGCAACGGAGAACAGCGCCATCGCCAGGTAGATGCCGGCAAACGTCACGGGCTGCAGCCAGTCAACGGCCCACTTCGCAGTTTGCGGGCCGAGCACGCCGGCGAGCACACCGCCCGCCATGACGAGGGAAATGGCCTTGGGCCGGAACGCTGGCTCGGAGACGTCGGCGGCGGCGAGCCGGAAATACCAGAAAAATGCCGCTTGCATGCCCTGCAGCACCGTCGCAAGGCAAAGCAACGGAAAGCTCTGCTGAAAAAGGGCGAGCGTGCCGATCAAGCCTGCGCCGGTGCCCGCGACGGCGCCGAGCGTGAAGCCCGCCCGGCGCCCGATACGCGCCATCAGCAAGGAGGCGGGCACCGTGGTGCCCATGATGGCAAGGTGGACCAAAAAAATCGGCGTCGTCGCCAGCCACTTTTCCGTCTCGGCCAACAGCATGTATCCGGCCAAGGGGGTGGCCGAGGTGCCCATGGCCTGCACCGACATGAAGAGCGCCTGGGCCAAGGCCAACAGCGCCACGTTGCGGCGCTGGTGGAGGGGAGATTGGGGAGCTCGGCGCATGGGCTGGTCGTTGTGGGTGGCGGCGGCCGGCGGCAGGTCCTGGACGTGGGCTCGCTTTTTTTTCTGCATATCGCGCGCCGGCGCCGCTGTCTTTCGTTTTTTATGGCGCGCTAAGCCCTGCGGCCGCAACCGTGGTTTTCCCAATTTGCCAACGCTTCCCGGGCATTGCATCATGCGAGGGGGGAAGACGGGGAAGCCTGCTTGCTCGATAAAATGAGGGTGGAGAGCGCGTTAAACGGCGGCCTTGCCGCCCCACCTCCGTCGCCTGGCCTGGCGCCGTCGCGTTTACGAAATCATCGAGATCGGCCAAGGCGAGGACCGCGTTAGCCGCATCGTCGATGCGGGGATCGTCGCGCTTATCCTCGTCAACATCGCCGCTTTCGTGGCCGGGACGATACCCGAGCTGGCGTCGCGCTACGGCGTTTGGTTCCACCTGTTCGAAGCCTTCTCGGTGTTGATCTTCACCATCGAATACGCCGCGCGCCTGTGGACCGCGGTGGAGGTGCCGTTTTTGGCGCGGTTGCCCGCGTGGAAGGCGCGCTTGAGATGGGCCTCACGCGCCTATCTCGTCATCGACTTGCTGGCGATTTTGCCTTTCTACCTCGGCGCACTCTTGAACCTCGATCTTAGGGTGTTGCGCGTCCTGCGGTTGCTGCGCTTTTTCAAGCTGTCGCGCTACTCCCCGGCGCTGCACACGCTGTTGCGCGTACTGCGCAACGAGCGCCGCTCGCTGAGTGCCGCCGGGCTGTTGCTCGGCGCTGCCCTGCTGCTGAGCGCCACGGGCATGTACTATATCGAAGGCGAGCGCCAGCCCGACAAATTCGGCTCCGTGCCACAGGCCGCCTACTGGGCGATGACCACGCTGACGACCGTCGGCTACGGCGACGCGACGCCGCTGACACCGCTCGGCAAACTCTGGTCGATGCTGACCATGCTGTCGGGCCTGTGCGTGCTGGCGCTGCCGGTCGCCATCATCTCAAGTGGGTTTGCCCAGGAGGTGCACCGGCGTGACTTTGTCATCACCTGGTCGCTGATGTCGCGCATCCCGATGCTGGCCGAACTTGACGCGCACCAGGTGGCCAAGCTGTTGCCGCTGCTGCGCGCCCACAACCTGCCCCCGCACGTGGAAGTAATCCCCGAGGGCGGGCTGAGCGACGCCATGTACTTCGTCGCCTCCGGATCCGTGCACCGCAAGACCTACCCGTCGCACGAGCTGTTCAAGACCGGAGACTTCTTCGGCATCGGTGCCATGCTCGAGGGCGAACCGAACCGCGGCGCCTTCGTGACGACCTCGCGCTGTCGCCTCTTGAAGCTGTTCCGCGAAGATTTTCACCGCCTCGAAACCGCCAATCCGGCGATCGCCAGTGTGCTGCGGGCGGCCGCGCGCAAGCGCGACCCAAGCCGAACCCCGCCCGCCGGCGCCTGACCAGCCCCAGCTGCCTGGCGCTTGCGCGGGCGGCCCCCCCGGCGACGGCGGTGATCGCCAGCGGTGCCCCGTCGGCAAGGATCCCGCTTGCGTCCGGCCGGCCAATGCCCCCATCTCGCGAAACAGCCACGGTCCGCCGCCAGCCTGCGCAGGAGCCGCTCGCCCATGCCAAGCCTTCCCTTATCCCTGCCACCGCTCATCCCGCGCGCAACCCTGTTCGGCAACCCCACGCGTGCGCAAGGCCAGATCGCCCCCGACGGCCGCTTCCTGTCGTGGCTCGCCCCGAACGATGGCGTCCTCAACGTTTGGCTGGCGCCGATCGACGACATCGGTGCAGCCCGCGTCATCACCGCCGACAAGAAGCGCGGCATCCGTTTTTACGCCTGGGCTTACACCAGCCGCCACGTTCTTTACCTGCAGGATGAAGGCGGCACCGAGGATTGGCACATTTATGCGGTGCCGATCGACGGCGGCCCGGTCCGAGATCTCACGCCCTTTGCGGGGGTCAACGCGCGCATCGAGCAGCTGAGCCTCGATCACCCCAAGGCGTTGGCCGTAAGCATCAACGACCGCGATAAGGCCTGGCACGACCTTTACCGTATCGACATAGATACCGGCGAGCGGCAACTGCTGTTTGAAAACACCGCCGCGCTCGGCAGCATTGTCACGGATCGGCAGCTCATTCCTCGGCTTGCCGTCAAACCGCGCGGTGCCGAGGGC
Source organism: Hyphomicrobiaceae bacterium (assembly GCA_035714005.1). Classification (GTDB taxonomy): domain Bacteria; phylum Pseudomonadota; class Alphaproteobacteria; order Rhizobiales; family Hyphomicrobiaceae; genus AWTP1-13. The sequence goes on along the minus strand of DASTMQ010000238.1, from coordinate 44,290 downwards.
GGCAAGATCGTCTATCGCATCGACGGGGCGCGCCTCGACGAGCTGCTCCTCGTCGAACACGAAGACGATCTCACCACCCATCCAATTGGCTTCACTCGCGACGGCACGACGCTCTACAGCATTTCCTCGATCGGTCGCGATAAGGCGGCGCTATTGGCTACGGCTTGGGCAAGTGGTACCGCCCGCGTGCTGGCCGAACATCCCAAGGCGGACATCAGCCGCGTCATCTCCCATCCGGTCACCGCGGTCGTCGAGGCGGTCGGCGCCAAGCACTTGGCACTCGATTGGATTGCGCTCGATGAGCGCATGGCCGCCGATCTCAAGCGTCTGCACGGTGCACTGCCCGGTGAGGTGTCGATCGCCGACCGCGCCCTCGATGATCTTCATTGGGTGGTTGCGGCAAGCGCGGCCGAGAGCCCCACGACCTACCACCTCTACCGTCGCGATACCGGTGAGATCTGCGAGCTGTTCACGACGCAGCCGGAGTTGAAGGCCTATGCGCTCGCACCCATGCGCAGCGAACTCATTCGCTCCCGCGACGGGCTCGATCTGCCGTCCTATTACACCTTGCCCGCGGGCGAAACCCTGCGCCCCGCCGCGCCGCTGCCGTTGGTACTCCTGGTCCATGGCGGCCCGTGGGCGCGCGACCAATACGGCTTCAACGCCCTGCATCAGTGGCTTGCCAATCGTGGCTGTGCCGTGCTTTCGGTCAACTTTCGCGCCTCCACGGGATTTGGCAAGGCATTCGTCAACGCCGGCGACCTGGAATGGGGCCGCAAGATGCACGACGATCTGCTCGATGCCGTGGCCTGGGCCATCAAGGAGGGGATCGCCGATGCCGGTCGCGTCGCCATCATGGGCGGCTCCTACGGGGGTTATGCGACGCTGGCCGGACTGGCCTTTACGCCCGAGGTGTTCTGTTGCGGGGTCGATATCGTTGGCCCCTCCAACCTCGAGACGCTGCTGGCGACCATCCCGCCCTATTGGGCGGCCTTTTTTGAGAACTTGGCCCGACGGGTCGGCGATCCACGCACCGAGGCCGGTCGCCGCTTGCTCAAGGCGCGCTCGCCGCTCTATGCGGCCGGCAACATAAAAAAACCCTTGCTGATTGGTCAGGGTGCCAACGACCCGCGCGTCAAACAGGCCGAGTCGGACCAGATCATCGCGGCCATGCGTGCCAAGGGCCTACCCGTAACCTACGTCCTCTACCCCGACGAAGGTCACGGCTTTGCCGAGCCTGCCAACCGCATCGCCTTCTTCGCCATCGCCGAAGCCTTTCTTGTCAGCCACCTAGGCGGCCGCGCCGAGCCCATCGGCAACGACTTCGCGGCGGCGAAATTCCAAGTGCCGGAAGGGGCCGCGGCGGTCCCAGGCCTGGCAGCGGCCCTCAAGACGACGGCCTAAGGCACGCCGCCGACCGCGCCGGCCTCAAGGCCAGCCGCCACCGGCGCGCCCGCTGGACCACCCCGGCCACGGGGGTTGTTGCCACACGTGTGCCATCGAGATGTGGCAGGATGGTTAACAGTCCATTACAATCGCTGGACTTTTGCTTCACGAGGCCGTCGGGCCGAGTGTGTGGGAAGGTGGGGGGTGCGATGGAATCCAACACGGCCAGGGCCTCGATCGGGACCGTATTGGCCGGCGGCCTCGGCTTTGCCGTCTATGCGGTGACGCTGCAGGCCGGTTCGCACACCGACGGGCGCATCGTGCTGGCCACGGGCAATCCCCACTATCAGCAGTTGGCCGAAGCCTACCGCCCGGAACTGGAGCGCTACGGTGTGCGCTTGGAATTCAGGGATATGGAAGGTTTTGCCACCCTTAAGGCCCTCGTCGACAACAAATCGGAGATCAATGCGGGTTTCGTTAAGGGCGGACTGGTCGGCAGCATGCAGGGGCGGCTCGCCACCGAAAAGGCCAAGGGAAGACACGTCGAGTACGCCAAGTTGCAGTCGCTGGGCCGACTGTTTTACGAGCCCATCTGGGTGTTCACGCGCGCCGATACGCCGCTGCAAAGCCTGAGGGATCTCGACGGTAAGCGCATCATGGTCGGCACCCGCGACAGCGGCTCGCGGCGGATTGCAGCCCAGCTTTTGCGCGCCAACGGCATAACCCTTGCCCGGGACGATCCCAGGCTCATCAACGAGGAGCTGTCGGCGGATGCCGGGGAACTGTTGCAGGGCAAGGCGGACGCGGCCATCCTGATCCTGCCGGCCGACGACGACAAAATCCAGTCGCTGTTGCACGTGCCTGCTATTCGCCTGATGGACTTTTCCGAGGAGGCCGATGCCTACGATAACCGCTTTCCGGCGCTGACCAAGCTGGTGATGCGAACGGGCTCGGTCGAATTCAAGCCGCTGATCCCCTCCGCGGACATCACCTTGCTCGCCACCTCGGTCGCCTTGGTGGTGAAGCCCGAACTGGATGCCTCTTTGGCGAGCCTCCTCGCCCAGGCCATTATGAACAATCCGAAGCCTGGCTTCGATAAAAACGGCGATCCGGTGCTTTTTTACAAGCCCGGCGAATTCCCCTCGCCCAGCGATCCCGAATTCGAAGTGCCCAAGGAGGCGCGCCAGATCTATAAGACCAACGAGCTCCCCTTCCTCTTGCGATTGATTGCACCCTTCAACAAGCGGATTGGTCTGCCCTACAACATCACCGCCTATACCAGCGCGCACGCCGCCAAGCTCGTTTTGTTAATCCCGGCGCTCGCCGTACTGGTGCCGCTGATGCGGTTTTTGCCGGTGGCCTACGCCTGGAACGTGCGGCGGCGCTTGCTTTATTGGTACCGGCAGTTGAAGGCGCTGGAGCGCAGTCTCGACAGCGGCGGCGCCAAGTACGATCTGGCCGCGCATCAGGCCGAGGTCGAGCGCATCGACATCCACGTCCGCCGGTTGCGCGTCCCCATCTATTTTTCCAGCCAGCTCTACGACTTGCGCGGGCACATCGATCTGGTGCGACATCGAATTGCCGAGCGCCCGCCGCAGGAGGTGCGCATCGCCGCCGAGTAGCCCACCCGCCGGCGGATCGATGAAGGCGAACTTTACGGTAGCGCCACCCGGAGAAGGCGTGGGGCTCAAAGCGCTCGATCGCACCCGGCTGAGCCGCCGACAGCGGCGGCGGCGCTCATTTCCTGCTAATGTGCGGCCTTGGACGCTGGCGGGGTGGCGTCTTCCTTCCGGGAAACGCACCTGGCCCAGGAGGTTATCCATGAGTGACCAGGTCTCGCGCGCCGATCTGCAAGGCGCCCTTGCCGAAATTCGCCAGCAAGTCGCGGCGCATTGGGGCTGGTTCCTGGCGCTGGGCCTTGTCTTGGTCGTCGCCGGCATCGCGGCTATTGCCTTTCCCTTGCTCTCCACGGTTGCCGTCAAAATCGCCTTGGGCTGGGTGTTTCTCGTCGGTGGGATCGTCATGATCGTGCACGCCTTCTCGGCTTCGCACTGGCATGGCCTGATCTGGGAGGTGCTGCTCGGTGCGCTTTACGCCGTTGCCGGCGCCTATCTGGCGTTCTTTCCCCTCACCGGCATCATCACGCTCACAATCTTGCTGGCCGCCATGTTCATCGTGGAGGGCGGGCTTGAGATCAGCCTAGCCCTGCGCGTGCGCCCGCACGAGGGCTGGGGCTGGCTGCTGGTCAGCGGCATCGTTGCCGTTGCCGTTGGCCTCTTGATCGCGCTTGGGCTACCCAGTTCGGCGGCCTGGGCGATCGGCCTGCTGGCCGGGATCAACCTGATCTCGACCGGCTGGGGTTTTCTATTCCTGGCGCTCGCCGGTCGGCGCGCCGCGGCGGCCATGGCGACGCGCTGAGCGGACCAGGCCGCAGCGGGGAAGGCTCCGGCCGCCAGCTGAGCGGCGTGCGGCAATAGGCGTAGGCCGCGCAAGCGCATTCCCCTAGAAAAGCATTTCGCCGCCTGTCGGTGTGGCCGTATCGTCCGGCCCGTCAGCAGCGCTGGCGTGTTCGGCCGCTTTGCCCCCTTGCTCGATGAGGCCTCTGCTTGCGAGCCACAACTGAGCCCACCATCGCCTTGTCGGTCTCGCCCGCCGATGAGATCAAGACGACCACGTGCTATATGTGTGCGTGCCGCTGCGGCATTCGCGTCTACCTGAAGGACGGCAAGGTCCGCTACATCGAGGGCAACCGCGAGCATCCGGTAAACCGGGGCGTCCTGTGCGGCAAAGGCGCGGCCGGGATCATGCAGCACTACTCGCCGGCCCGGCTGAGCGCACCGCTGCTGCGGGTGGGCGAACGCGGCTCGGGGGAATTCAAAGAGATTTCCTGGGACGAGGCGCTGACGCTCGCCTCTGGCTGGCTCGGCGAGGTGCGCCGCAAGGATCCAAGCCGGCTCGCCTTTTTCACCGGACGCGATCAGAGCCAGGCCCTGACCGGCTGGTGGGCCATGCAATTCGGCACCCCCAACTTCGCCGCGCATGGCGGCTTCTGTTCGGTCAATATGGCGGCGGCCGGCCTTTACACGTTCGGCGGCTCCTTTTGGGAGTTTGGTGAGACCGACTGGGAGCACACCCGCTATTTCATGCTGTGGGGCGTCGCCGAGGATCACGCCTCCAATCCTCTCAAGATCGAGCTTGGCAAGTTGAAAGCGCGCGGTGTCAAGGTGGTGAGCATCAATCCCGTGCGCACCGGCTACGGCGCCATCGCCGACGAATGGATCGGCATCAAACCGGGCACGGATGGCCTGTTCGCCGGTGCCCTGGTGCACGAGCTGCTGGCCGGGCAGCAGATCGACGTCGACTATTTGCGCCGCTACACGAACGCCGGCTGGCTGGTCATTAGGGCGCCGGGCGCGGCCGATGATGGGCTCATCGCGCGCGACGGCGAGGGCAGACCGCTCGTTTACGACAAGCGTTCCGGTCGGCTCGCGAGCGCGCTGGACCCCGAGGTGGCCCCGGCGTTCTCGGGCACCTTCCGGCTCGCCGACGCGCGCGAGGCGGTGCCCGCGTTCCAGCTCTTGGTTGAGCGCTTTCTGTCCACCGACTACGCACCCGAACGCGTCGCCGACGCCACCGGGATTGCCGCCGGCACCATCCGCCGCATTGCCAGCGAACTGGCGCACGCGGCTTTCGCGCAGCCGGTGGTGCTCGACATTCCCTGGATTGACTGGGCCGGACGCCGCCACGACAAGACAATCGGCAGGCCGGTGGGCATGCATGCCATGCGCGGTATCTCGGCGCACGCCAACGGCTTTCACACCTGCCGCATTCTGCACGTGCTGCAAATCCTGCTGGGCTCGATCGATTGCCCCGGCGGCTTCCGTTACAAAACGCCCTATCCAAAGCAGACCCCTCCGACCCTGAAACCCAAAGGCAAACCCGGCGAGGTCAAGCCGATGCAAGCCTTGCAGGGACCCCACCTCGGCTTCCCGACCGGGCCTGAGGACTTGCTGGTGGACAGCGCGGGCACCCCGCAGCGCATCGACAAGGCCTATAGCTGGGAGGCACCCTTCGCCGCCCATGGGCTGATGCACACGGTAATCGCCAATGCGGCGCGCGGCGACCCCTACCCCATCGATGTGCTCTTCCTCTACATGGCCAACATGGGCTGGAACTCGGCCATGAACACGCCGGCCACGTTGGCGCAGCTGAGCGAGAAGGACGCCGCCACGGGCGACTACAAGATTGCGAAAATCATCTACTCGGATGCCTACTTTTCCGAGACGGTGCCCTACGCCGACCTCATACTGCCGGACACAACCTACCTCGAGCGCTGGGACTGCATCTCGCTTCTCGACCGACCCATTTCGGAGCCCAACGCGCCGGCTGACGCCATCCGCCAGCCGGTCGTAGCTCCCGATCGCGACGTGCGGCCATTCCAAAGCGTGCTGATCGATCTCGGCGCGCGCCTGCGGCTGCCGGGCTTCAGCAATGCCGACGGCTCGCCGAAATATCCGGGTGGCTACGCCGACTACATCGTCAATCACGAGCGCCGGCCGGGCATCGGCCCGCTGGCGGGACATCGCGGCAAGACGGGGGCCGACTGGGGCCGCGGCGAGCCCAACCCACGCCAGCTCGAGCAGTATGTTGCCAATGGCTGTGTCCACGTTCACCAGCTGCCCGAACAGATGCGCTATTTCAAGCACGCCAACCGCGCCTTCATCGACTGGGCCGTCGACATGGGCTTTCGTATCACGCCAACCCCGGTGATCTTCCAGCTCTACAGCGAACCGATGCAAAAGATGCGCCTGGCGGCGCGGGGGCATGGACCCGTGCTGCCGCCACGCCAGCATCGTCGGCGGCTCGAGACCTACTTCGATCCCTTACCCTTCTGGTATGCACCGTTCGAGGACGCGCATGCCTGCGATCGCGATTTTCCGCTGCATGCCATCACGCAGCGGCCGATGGCAATGTACCACTCTTGGGGTTCGCAAAACGCCTGGCTGCGCCAGATCCACGCCTCGAACCGGCTATATCTCGCCCGGTCGCGCGCCGCCAAGCTGGGCATTAGCGACGATGACTGGGTCTGGATCGAAAGCCGCAACGGCCGCGTCAAGGCGCAGGTGAAACTGATGGAGGGGGTCAACCCCGACACCGTGTGGACCTGGAACGCGATCGGCAAGCGGGCCGGAGCCTGGGGCCTTGATCCCCAGGCACCGGAAGCGACGCGCGGCTTTCTCCTCAATCACCTGATCGCCGAGCTGCAGCCGGAACGCCCGGACGGCTACCGGTATAGCAATTCCGACCCCATCACCGGTCAGGCGGCCTGGTACGATCTCAGGGTACGGATTGAAAAGGTAAGCGCCACTGAAGCGCACGCAACCGCGCCGCAACTGGCGCCGCTCCGTCCGCCACCGCGGTTGGCCGGACCGGGCGCGCCGCAACAGTCCCGGGCGGCCAGCGCTTGGCGGTGGGCGCGCCGAGGAGACGAGCAATGACCGCGCTCCCCGCCGCCACCGCCAAGACACTGGGCCTGGTCATCGATCTCGACACCTGCGTCGGGTGCCAGGCCTGCGCCACGAGCTGCAAGGAGTGGAATAGTGCCGGTTATGCCGCGCCGCTAACGGACCAGGCTCCCTACGGTGCCGATCCGCACGGGGCCTGGCTGAACCGCGTGCACGCCTTTGAGGCGGGTGAGGGTGCCGAGGGTCGGACCGTGCATTTTCCACGTTCGTGTCTGCATTGCGCAGAGCCCGATTGCGTTACCGTGTGTCCGACCGGCGCCTCCTACAAGCGCGCCGAAGATGGCATCGTGCTGGTCAACCCGGACACCTGCATTGGCTGCAAGCTCTGCTCCTGGGCTTGCCCCTACGGCGCGCGCGAGTACGACTACAGCCACGGTGTCATGAAGAAATGCACCTTGTGCGTCGATCGCATTTACAACGATCATCTTGCGGCCGAGGACCGCATCCCGGCGTGCGTGCGCGCCTGTCCGACGGGGGCGCGACACTTCGGGGATCTGGGCGACCCTAACAGTGCAGTGTCCCGGCTTGTGGTCGAGCGCGGCGGCTTCGACCTACTGCCCGAATTTGGCTACCGCCCGGTCAACAAGTATCTGCCGCCGCGCCCGCGGCACCATCCCACCCCGCCGGCGGCCGCAGCCCCCATCGTCGATGCAACGGCCGCGCGCGACGCCAGCGGGGAGGGCGCACAGTTAGCGGGCGCGGCCGGCCCCGCCGAGCGGCTGTTCGCCTGGATCGACCAGATGCTCTCGCGGTAGGCCGTCGTGGACCGATGCAACACCCCGGGCTCGTCGACCCGGTGCGGCCGAGCGGCTCTGGCGCCACGCGCGCCGTGCCTGCAGCCCTGCCCAAGGCTCGCTCGCTCCGGCCTGCCGAACGCGCCGCCGCGCGCGATCCTCTCCCCCGCCAGTGATGGGCAGGAGGATCGGGCGTGGCGCCGAGTTTTTTTAGGGTAGCCCCGCCATGCACCCCGCCTACTCCGTCATCATCTTCACGACCGCTTCCGGCGCGGGCTATGGCTTGCTCGTTTGGCTGGCGCTCACAAAGGCTTTGACGTTGGCACCGGCCCGGCACGCGTTTGCCGTCGTGGCGTTCGGGCTCGCCTTCGCTCTGATCACCGTGGGCTTGCTCAGCTCGACCGCGCACCTTGGCCGGCCGGAGCGTGCCTGGCGTGCCTTCTCGCAATGGCGCACATCCTGGCTGTCGCGCGAAGGCGTCTTGGCGCTCGCAACCTACTTTCCCGCCGGCCTGCTGGCGCTGGGGTGGACGAACCTCGCGGGCACCAGTGCGGCCGGGCTGCTGCTTGGGGTTGCGACCATCGCTTTCGCCCTGATGACGCTTTTCAGCACCGGCATGATCTACGCCTCCTTGCGCACCATCCGGCAATGGCACCAGCCGTTGACGGCGCCGATCTACCTCGCGCTGGGCCTTGCCAGCGGCGCCGTGCTGCTCAACCTCATTTGGCGCGTCTTCGGCCTGGCTGAGCCTTGGCCGGCCTGGCTGGCATTCGCTTGCCTCGCCGTCGCCGGCATTCTCAAATGGTCCTACTGGCGCGCCGTCGACGAGGAGTTGCGAACCTATAGGGTGGAGGCGGCCACGGGCCTCGGCCATCTGGGCAAGGTGCGTCACTTGGAGCCGCCGCATACGCAGCCCAACTACATCATGCGCGAGATGGGCTATAGGGTCGCGCGCAAGCACGCCAAGGCGCTGCGGCGCGGGGTCGGGATCTTCGCCTTCGCCGTGCCAATGGCCGCCTCCCTGCTGTCCCTCGCCACTGCGCCTTTCCCTGTACTGGGAGGCCTCGGCGCGGCAATTGCCGTGCTGGCCCTGGCGGCGGGTCTCCTGATCGAGCGCTGGCTATTTTTTGCCGAGGCCGAGCACGTCGTCATGCTCTATTACGGCGCCGACGTGGCTTGAACTTGCCAAGCGCGCGGGCACGTGGCTCCTCGGGCGTTTTCCGCACGGCTGCTCGCGCGCCAGACCTATGCCGTCAGTTTTGAGCTTAAGACCCTGCCGGGGTCTGCGGGGTGTGCCGCACCCAGGCGACCGCCTCGTGGTTCGGCGACGCCGGTTCGCCATGCAGTACCTGCGCCAGGATCTCGCCGCTGTCGGCCAGGCGTGGGCCGGGACGATTGAAGTAGGCGTTGCCATCGGCAAAGAAGACGCGGCCGTTGCGCACCGCATCAATCTTGGTCCAGCCCGGCTTGGCCTGCAACAACGGCAGCTCGGCAAGGCAGCGCTGCAGGCCGAAGCCGCAGGGGGCAACGATGATGACCTCGGGATCGGCGGCAGCCAGCGCGTCCCAGGACATCCAGCCCGACGGCTTGCCGGCAACGCCAAACAGGTTGTGGCCCCCCGCGGCCTCGATTAGTTCGGGCATCCAGTTACCGCCGGCCATCAGCGGCTCGACCCACTCTATGAAGGCGACGCGCGGTCGGCGACGCCGCGCGGGTGCAGCGGCGAGCGCCCGCAACCGCCGCTCCATCCCGGCGACCAGCCCGGCGCCCTGCGGCTCGGCCGCCAGCGCCCCGGCGACGCGGCGGATGTCGGCATAGGCGTCGGCCAGGCAATCGGGCCGCAGCGACAGGATCTCAACGCGCCGATCGGTCCAGCGACAGACGGCCTCCTCGACGTCGCGCAGACTGACGGCACAGACGTCGCAGTGGTCTTGGGTCACGATCAGATCGGGCCTCAGCGCGCTTAAGGCCTCGGCGTCGACGCGATAAACGGAGAGGCCGTCGCGCACGATCTTTCGCACGCGGCGATCGATCTCTGCGCTCGAACCCTCGACCTTGAACTTCGGCGCGGTCAACGCCGGCAAGCACGCCACGGCGGAGGGATAATCGCATTCGTGGCTGCGCCCGACCAACCAGTCGCCGCGGCCAAGCGCGCAGACGATCTCCGTCGCGCTGGCGATCAAGCTGACGACGCGCAAGGGCGGCATGGCGGTCTCCTCGCTCGTCATGGCCTCTCCACGGTTTGCCGCGCCTCGGCTGACCTCAGGTCGCAAAATACGAAACCATCGCGGCAAACGAGCTCGCCGGGCTCGACGGCTAGGGGCCGCTCGAACATGGGACCGCGCCAGACAAAGGTGTGAAACTCACCGTTCTCACCGCAAGGATCGGCGCCCGTGGGTAGTTCGGCCAACAGGCCGGCATCGAAGGCTCGGCCGGCAAACCGCGCCGGCAGCTGCGCGCTATCGACACAGCTAAGATAGGCGCCGATTCCCGCCCTGAGCATGTCGCGAGCCAGCGCCACGGTCGCCCGACCCCAGAGGGGAAAGATCGCGCGCATTCCACTGCCGGCCAAAGCCCCTTCGCGATAGCGGCGGACCTCCTGCAGGAAGAGATCGCCGAACGCCATCGCCGCCACCCCGGCCGCCACCTGCCGGGCGACAAAGGCCCCCATGATGCTCTCGTAGACCTGGTTCGGGCAGGGGGAGGGAAGCGGCAGAACGAACAGGGGCAGGCCCGCGGCGGCGGCTTGCGCTTCGAGCAGCTCACGGCGCACCCCGTGCATGGCGACGCGATCGGCCGCCGCATTGATGGTCGTCACCAAGCCGACCAATTCGACGCTGGCATCCTGGCGCAGGCATTGCAGTGCCCAGGCCGCGTCCTTGCCCGTACTCCAGCTCAGAAGCGTTTTGCTGGCCGACATCCTGCCACCCCAGGAGCAAAGACATGTTGCGGCGCGCAGTTGACGTTGCCGCACGCCGCTGCCAAACCTTGGCCACTTATAGCATGCTGAGGGCGAAGACATGGAGAGCACGAGCCTGATCGCCGAGACGGCCTCGCGCCTCCTCAGCCATCACTGCGACCCACAGACCCTGAACCGTTCCGCGGGCGAGGCGTGGCAGGGACCTGCCTGGGCCGCCTTGGAAGCGGCAGGCCTGCCGCTGGCCTGGGTGTCGGAACAACTGGGCGGGGCCGGCGTCAGCCTCGAGGATGGCTTCGCCCTGTTGAGCCTCACCGGCCGCTACGCCGTACCGCTGCCACTCGCCGAGACGCTGCTCGCGGGTTGGCTGCTGGCGCGGGGCGAGATTTCCCCGCCGCCGGGAATGCTGACCTGCGCGCCGACCCGGCGCGGCGACAAACTGAGGCTCGCGCGCGAGGGCACCTTGAGCGGCCAACTGCGCGCGGTCCCCTTCGCCAAGGTCGCCAAACACCTCGCCGTGCTCGCGGAACGCGAGGACGGCAAGGGGGACGCCATCGCCTTGATCGAGCTCGCCAAGGCCCGCGTGGCCGACGGTCGAAGCATTGCGGGAGAAGCGCTCAATTGGGTCAGCCTAGAGGCGGTGCGGCCGATCGTGGCCTGCGACGCCCCCGAGCGGGTTGCCGCGGAAAGCCTGCTCGCCATGGGGGCCGCGGCGCGCGCCATGCAGATGAGCGGGGCGCTGGCGGCCGTGCTCGATATCGCCGTCGCCTACGCCAACGAACGCGTGGCCTTCGAGCGCCCGATTGCCAAGTTCCAAGCCGTGCAGCACAACCTGGCGCGGCTCGCCGGCGAAGCCGCCGCCGCCATGGCCGCGGCCGGCTCTGCGGCCAATGCCATTGCTAGTGCCGGTGCGACGCCCCTTGGCAGGGCACCGCTGGCGGGGCGCGACTTCGACGACGCGCTGTTGCTGGAGGTGGCGGCGGCCAAGATTCGGGTCGGGGAGGCCGCCGGCGTCGGTGCCGGCATTGCCCACCAGGTTTTGGGCGCGATCGGCTTCACGCGCGAACATGTGCTGCATCGCTTCACGCAACGGCTATGGGCCTGGCGCGACGACTTCGACAACGAGAGCGTCTGGGCGGTGCGGTTGGGAACGCTGATTGCGGCGCGTGGCAGCGAGGGCCTGTGGCCGCTATTGGCATCACGGTGAGGGGGCGGATATGAGCAGTGCGCTGACCTTTGATGCGATCCGCTTGCCACCCGAGTGCGATCGGCTACGCGAAGAGGTGCGCGCCTTTCTCGCCGAGGAAATCACCGCCGGCAGCTACGATCCACAAGAGCCAGGAAACGATCATGGCTTCAGCCCCGCCTTCAGCCGCAAGGTCGGGGCCAAGGGCTGGATCGGCATGACCTGGCCCAAACGCTACGGTGGGCATGAGCGCAGCTTCCTGGAGCGCTACGTCGTCACCGAGGAATTCCGGGTCGCCAACGCGCCGGTTCGGCTGCACTTCGTCGCCGACCGCCAGAGTGGCCCCGTGCTTCTCAAGTACGCCGACGAGCGCATCAAGCAGGACGTGCTGCCGCGCATCTGTCGCGGCGAAGTGTGCTTTGCCATCGGCATGAGTGAGCCCGGATCGGGTTCCGATCTGTTTGCCGCCTCGACGCGGGCCAGCAAGAGCAAGGGCGGCTGGCTCATTAACGGTACCAAGGTGTGGACCAGCAACGCGCATCACGCCGACTACTTGATCGGGCTGTTTCGGACCGCGCCGGCAAGCAAGGACAACCGCCGGCATGGTCTGACCCAATTCCTGGTCGACATGAAGACGCCGGGCATCACCATCAATCCAATCTACCAAATGACGGGGCAGCACGATTTCAACGAAGTGGTGTTCCAGGACGCCTTCATGCCCGACGACCACGTGCTGGGCGAAGTCGACGGCGCCTGGAAGCAGGCGACGTCCGAACTGGCCTACGAGCGCAGCGGACCGGAGCGTTTTCTCGAAACCTTTTACGTGTTGCAAGAACTGGTTCGCGTGCTCGGCGCCAATCCCGACGTACGCGGTGCCGAGGGACTGGGTCGCCTGGTCGCGCAGGTCCATGCCTTGCGGCGCATGTCGGTATCGGTGGCGGGCATGCTGCATGCAGGCAAGGAACCGGTGGTGGAGGCGGCGATCGTCAAGGACGTTGGCACCATCTGGGAGCAGGCCTTGCCGCATCGCGTGCGCGAGCTGGCGGCCTTCATCGAGGAAGGCGCCAGCAATCGCGCCGGCTTTGAGGAGCAGCTCCGCTTTGCGACCCTGATCGCGCCGAAGCTGACGATCCAGGGCGGTACCACGGAAATTCTGCGCGGCATCATCGCCCGCGGCCTGGGACTGCGATAGGTAAGAACAATGGCGAGCCGTCGACAGGCGCCTGCAATGCAGAAGGCCCCGGGGCTAGGACCGGGGCCTCTGGCTGGATACCGGGGCGGCACGAACTTCGCGCCTTCTCAGCGTCCTTTCTCGGCGGATACCGGGGCGGCGCACGGGGCGCGTTCTCAGCGTCCTCGACCCGAACGTCTGAGGGGATAGTTTGTTCTCGAATCGTTAATTTTTGCTGGAGAAAAACATGCCCGCCTTCAAAGACATCAGCGTCGAGCACGCCGGTTGGGTGGCAACCATCGAAATGCAGCGGCCGCCGCACAACTTCTTTGACATCGAGCTCATTCGCCAGATCGCCGATGCCTGCGAAGCGCTAGACCGATCGGCCGACTGCCGCGCCATTGTGCTGGCTGCGCAAGGAACGGCCTTCTGCGCCGGGGCCAAACTCGGCGACGGTGCCGACGTGCAGGACGTCCTTGTCAAAAAATCCGAGACCGGGCAGGCCGGTCACCTCTACATCGAAGCCGTGCGCCTGTTTCGGACCGCCAAGCCGATGGTGGGAGCCATCCATGGCGCGGCGGTTGGCGGCGGACTCGGGCTTGCGCTGGTTCCCGATCTCCGCGTCACCTGCCCCGAGGCGCGCTTCTCGGCCAACTTCACGCGTCTAGGCTTTCATCCGGGCTTCGGTCTGACGCACACGCTGCCGGCGCTGATTGGCCCGGCAAAGGCGGCGATGATGTTTTATACCAGCCGCCGGGTACCCGGCGAGGAGGCCCATCGGATCGGACTTGCCGATCTGCTGGTGCCGCAGAGCGAGGTGCGCGCGGCGGCGCAGAAGCTCGCCGCCGAAATTGCGGAGAACGCGCCCCTGGGTGTGCTCGAGACGCGCGCCACCCTGCGCGCCGGGCTCGCCGACCGCGTGCGCGCGGCGACCGACGTCGAGCTGGAAAAACAGACGCGGCTGCGCCGAACCGCCGACTTCAAGGAAGGCGTCAACGCCGTCAACCAACGCCGCGTGCCGAACTTTGTCGGCAACTAGCGGCGTCGTCGTGCCATGGAGGCCTCGTGCTCAAGCAGGCGCACGATCGCATTGTTATTTCCACGCGCGGTCAGGGCTTCACCGACCTGACGGGACCGGTCGCACACTGGCTCAATCAGATCGGCGCCGATGCCGGCCTAGTAACCCTGTTCGTGCGCCACACCTCGGCCTCGCTCACCATCCAGGAGAATGCCGATCCCGACGTGCAGCGCGATCTCCTGGCAGCGCTCGATCGCGCCGCCCCACGTACCGCCCGCTATCATCACAGCAGCGAGGGCCCCGACGATATGCCGGCCCATATCCGTTCCATGCTGACGACGACCTCGCTGTCGATTCCGGTGGTGGCGGCCAACGCGGTGCTGGGCACCTGGCAGGCCATCTATTTGATCGAGCATCGCGACCGCGCGCACGACCGAGAGGTGGCGCTGCACTTCCTTGGCACGCTCAAGCGATGAATGGGGGGCAGAGGCGGGCCAAGTTGGGCCGGCTGCGACCCGGCGCGCAGCGCACACGAGCCTCGGCCACAACGTGGTCGGAACCAGAAAGCACGACCGGCTTAGAGCGTAGCGCGCCTCGAATTGCAGGCCTAGAAGCGCAGTACGCGCAACCAGCGCATAACGTCGAGCACGCTCATGCTTGCGGCAGCCACATAGGTGAAGGCGGCGGCGCGGAGGATTTGCCTCGCCGCGCCCATATCTTCCGGTTTGATGTAGCGACCGGCCTTTAGCACCGGCAGGGCCCGCCGGAAGCTGGCGTCGAATTCCACCGGTAGCGTCACGGCGTGCAGCACGATTGCCATCGCAAAGATCAGAACGCCGCAGCATACCTCGATCAGGACCAGGTGTGGCGCCTTGGCAAGCGCGAGCACGACGGGCACGGCCAGCATGACCACCGCTCCGACTTTTTCCATCTGAATGGCCTGCTTGGCCAGCCGCGTGCGCGCCTTGAGCGGCGGATAGCCGGTGGCGTCCTGCATGGCGTGACCCGCTTCATGGGCGGCGATGACGACCGCCGCCAGCGACCGGCCGTTGAAATGCTCAGGCAGCAAGCGCACGGTCTTGCTCTCAGGGTCATAGTGGTCGCCGAGCTTGGTCTCCTCGACGCGCACGTGGGTCAGCTTCATTTCGTCAAGGATGTGGCGGGCGAACTCTCCGCCGGTACCCGGAAAGTCGGCCCGCTCTCGCGAGTGCCGCGCGATCGTCTTGCGCACCCACATTTGCGGCAACACGGCAAGGCCGAAGACCATGGCGAGCAAAAGCATCATTGCGGCCACAGGACAACTCCGGGGCAAAGACGGCGGGCGGGCGCCGCACCGGCAGAAGGGCAAGCCAAGACTTGGCTCCCACCAAGACTTGGCGTCCACCAGGCACCAGCATCGCCGGCCAGCAAAGCCGTGCTATCCTAAACGCTTTGGCGCGATTGGCATATGCCTACTTTCACGTCTGCAACGAGGGGGGCCGCCGCATGGCTAGCATCGCACTTCTCGACGACTACCAAAACGTGGCACTGCGCATGGCCGACTGGTCGGCGTTGCAGGCAGCGCATCGGATCGAGGTCTTCAACGAGCGCATCGGCGATGTCGACGCGCTGGCGCGTGCGCTCGCCAGCTTCGAGGTGATCGGCATCATGCGCGAGCGTACGCCGTTTCCGCGCACCCTCATCGAAAAGCTGCCGAACCTCAAGCTGCTGGTGACCACCGGCAAGCGCAACGCCTCGATCGATCTCGAGGCCGCCAAGGCGCACGGCGTTGCCGTTTGCGGCACCGGCGGTGGCGGCCTGTCCACGGCCGAGCTCGCCATTGCCCTGATGCTGGCGTTCGCACGCAACCTGCGGCAGGAGTTCCACACCATGCGACCCGGCGGAGCCTGGCAGGAAACGCTCGGCTTCGATCTAGACGGCAAGACGCTGGGCATTCTTGGGCTCGGTAATCTCGGCGCCAGGGTCGCCAGGATTGGGGCCGGCATCGGTATGAAGCCGATCGCCTGGAGCGAGAATCTGACCGAGGAACGCGCGCGTGAGCATGGTAGCGAACGCGTTGGCAAGGACGATCTGTTCCGGCGCGCCGACATCCTGTCCATCCACAGCGTGCTATCGGCACGCACGCGCGGCCTGGTAGGTGCGCACGAACTGAGCTTAATGAAAAAGAGCGCCTTGCTGGTCAATACCTCGCGCGGGCCAATCGTCGAGGAAGCCGCCCTCATCGGCGCCTTGCGCGAGGCGCGTATTGCCGGCTACGCGGCCGATACCTTCGATGCGGAACCGCTGTCCCCCGACCACCCGCTGCGCCGCGAACCGCGCGCACTCCTGACCCCGCACCTCGGGTACGTTACGGCCGAGACCTATCGCAGCTTCTATAGCGGCATGGTGGCCGCGATCGAGGCGTGGTTCGCCGGCAAGCCGATCGGCCTCCTGACCTGAGCCGGACCGATCCTTGAACCCCGATCCTTGCCCAGCAATCCTGGCAGCGCTGCTTGGGCGAGGAGGCGCCAGCGTCGCCTCGCCGCTTACCTAAGGCTCGGGCCGCCTCAGGCTTTCAGAATGAGTAGGGCATCGGCCGCCACCACGCCCGCGCCTTCGGCTCCGACGAACACCGGGTTGATGTCGAGTTCCTTGAGGCGGGGACCCAGCGCGGTCGCCATGCTCGAGACGGCCACGAGGGCTTGCGCAAGCGCCTCCTTGTCTGCGGGCGGCTTGCCGCGATAGCCGTCGAACAGCCTGGCGCCGCGCAAATCGGCGATCATTTCGCGCGCGGTGTCGAGATCGAATGGAGCGATGCGATAGGTCACATCCTTCAACACTTCGGTCAGCACACCACCGAGCGCCAGCGCGATGGTGGGACCAAAGCTTTCATCATTGATGACGCCGATCAGGACCTCGATACCCTGCGCCATTTCCGAGACGAGCACGCCGTCGATTTTCGCCGCCGGTTTCGCCGCCAGCGCATTGTCGGTGACGCCGCGCACGGCATCGGCGAGCCCAGCCTTCGCCACGCCGAGCTTGACGCCACCGGCCTCGGTCTTGTGGGGGATGTCGCGCGAGACGATCTTGACGGCATAGGGCGGCGCCAGCCCGCGCGCGGCGACGGCAGCGTCGGCGCCGGAAGGGACGAAGACGTCCTTGGCGCTCGCAATGCCGAAGGCCCGCAACAGGGCTTTGCTTTCCGTTTCGCTGAGGCTCGCGGGCCCCGGCGGCAGCTCAACGCCCTTCGGCGTCGTCACCTCCGGCGGACGCCGGGGCAGCAGCCGCCGCTGATCGGCGGCGAAGCGCGCCAGCACCGCGGCCGCGCGCGCCAGCCGAACCGGCGTGGTGATGAACGGAATACCGGCATCACTGAAGGCCGCGATGGTCTCGGCAGACTTGGCGTGCCGTCCGGACCAGGCGACGTGCAGCGGCTTATCGGTGCGGTTGGCCACGGCGGCGATGGCTTCGGCCGCGCGGCGCGCCGAGGGCCCGGAAATCGAGGCAAGCAGTATCGACAGCTGATCGAGCCGCGGATCGGCCAGCACGATATCGAGCGCGCTGGCGAACAGGTTCACGTCGTTGAAGAAGCTGGCCGTGACGTCGGCCGGGTTTTCCGGCGAACCGAACGAGGGGACAATCTTGCGCAAGGCGGCCAGTGTCGCCTCGGAAAAGGGCGGCAGCGTCAAGCCACCACGCACGGCGGCATCGGCATAGACGATGCCCGAGCCGCCCGAGATCGACAGCACACCGACAGAATTTCCTTTTGGCATGCGCCCCTGCGCAAACAGTTTGGCGATGTCCACGATCGGCTCGACATCGTCAACCTCGATCAGGCCGGCCTGGCGCAGGGCGGCCCGGTAAAGATCATAGCTGCCGGTCATGTTGGCGGTATGCGAAGCCGCCGCCTTTATGCCCGCATCCGTGGTGGCGGCCTTCCAGACCATCACCGGCTTGCCGGTCAGCAGCGACTTGCGGCCGACGTCGAGCAAGCGGCGTGCATCGGGTGTGCCTTCGAGGTAGGCGAAGATCACCGAGGTGCCGGCGTCGTCGAGGAAGGCCGACAGCAACTCGGGGGTATCGATGTCGGTCTCGTTGCCTGAAGACACGCAGTAACGGAAGCCGAGGCCCTGCGCCTCCGCCAGGTTGACGATGGCATAGCCAAAGCCGCCCGACTGGAAGGCGCACGAGACATTTCCCGGGCGAAAGTCGGTCTCGTCGGCAACGCTGCCGAAGGCGGCCCAGACCCGCGCCTGTAGCGAAAGCATGCCCTGGCAGTTGGGCCCGACGATGCGTACACCACTTTCCTTGACCGCGCGCTTGAGCTCGGCCTCAAGCTCGCGCCCCTCGGCGCCGGTTTCGCGGAAACCCGCGGTAAGGACGACGGCATAGGCGATTTTGGCCGCGCCGCAGTCGCGCACCGCATTGGCGACGGCCGGCGCGGGTACGGCGATGATGGCGAGGTCGCAGGGCTGCCGGATCGACTGGGCGTCCGGATAGCACGTGAGCCCATGCATCTCTTGGTACTTTGGATTGACCAGAAAGATGCCCCCCGTGTAGCCCGCGTTCTGCATGGCCTTGATCGGATGCCCGCCGATACGGCTCAAATCGGATGAAGCGCCAATGATGGCCACTCCGCGCGGATGAAAAAGGCCCTCAAAACTCACGTACCGCCTCCCGTCGCTCGCCGAGGAACCGCAGATAGCAGATTGCCGTTGTCTATTGAACCGTGAACACGACCGAGCTTAGCAGCCATGACCACTCGTATGCACCGGTTCGCCGCCGCCGTAGTCGGCCTGCTGATGGGTTTGGGCCAGGCGCGCGCCGAGACGCCGGCGGAAACAGCCGCCGCCTTCGGGCTGTTAGGAACCTGGGCGGTCGACTGCCGGTTGCCGCCGAGCCTGGCCAACGGCTATCTCACGTATGCGGCGACGCCCGGCGGCAACATCGCGCACGATCGCGACTTCGGCTCACAGCGCAACGTCGGCGAGGTGGTGCGCGCCAGCTTGACGGCCGGGGGCATCGATCTCGTCGTCTTTTTTCCCGTTTCCGCGCAAAGCCGACAGATCACGATCACCAAGGCCGCCGACGGCCGGGTGCGCACCCTCGCCGACAGTTTCATCAGTGCCAACGAGTACGCCGTACGTGACGGGGTGTTGCTGGCGACGGGCACCCCAATGCCTTGGCAGATGCGCTGCCGTTAGGGGGCGCCGCCTCGCCAGCTTCAGCCGCGCTTCTCGGGCACGGCAAGCGCGGCGCCGCGCCTGTTTGACCGCCAGCCGCTCGACGCTGCTTCGATGCTGTCGTTAGCCTTGGCGAGGGCAGCGAGGTCGTGGACGAGGCCGACGCGATCGAGCGCGGCTTGCCCGGCCACGGCTGCAAGTCGCCCCCTTCTCTACTGCGCCTCGATCATCTTGGTGATATGCGCCAGCGCCGTCTTGGCAGCTCGAGCTTCGCGTCAAAGGCACAGACGCGCAGGCCACCCTGCGCCCACCCTGCATGTTCGCTCGCCCATGGCACCGGTGCCAACCACTGACCACGACATCGGCAAAATGGGCATCGAAGGGCATGGGTTCTCTGCGCAAGCGCGCTCTGCGGCCATTGATTGACCGACAAAACTAGGCCGTGCCATGGTCCCACGGTAACCGGCAAGCCTGGCCTTGAAGGGCGCTCTCCCATGATTACGGTGCAAGAGGCGATCAGCGGACGACGCAGCGTGCGCGCCTTCCTGGAGAAACCCGTGCCACGCGAGCTGATCCTACAGATCATCAAGATTGCCGGGCGCGCACCTTCGGGCAGCAACGTGCAGCCATGGAAGGTGTGGGTGCTCGAGGGCGCGGTGAAAGCCGAGGTGGCGCGCGACCTGGCCGAGCGCTACGACCGGGGGGTGGTGGCCCCACGCGAGTACAACTACTATCCGGAAAAATGGCGCGAACCCTATCTGGCGCGGCGCCGCGCCTGCGGTTGGGGCCTCTATGGTACGCTCGGCATCGGCCGTACCGACAAGGACAAGATGCATGCCCAGCACCGGCGCAATTTCTTATTCTTCGATGCCCCAATCGGCCTCATCTTTTCCATCGACCGTGACCTGGAGCTAGGCTCCTGGCTCGATTATGGCATGTTCCTGCAGTCCATCATGGTGGCGGCGCGGCAGTTCGGGCTCGAAACCTGTCCGCAGGCCGCCTTCCTGGTCTTTTACGACGTGCTGCAGCGTCGGCTGGGCATCCCGACCGAGCAGCAGATCGTTTGCGGCATGTCGCTGGGCTATCCGGATGGCACGGCCAAGGTCAACTCCTTCACCCCCGAGCGCATGCCGTCGGAGGAATTCGTGACGTTCGTCGATCGATTGCAAAGCTAGCTGCCAAATCGCAGCAAACCTCATAGCCCGCGTTAGCGCACACGGCGCGGGTTCATGTAGAGGTCGGCCTCTTGCTTCTCGAGCTTGGGTACGTACTTGCCGCGCGCGATTTCGCGCGCCAGCCGGCGCATGTGACGGCGGCAGTCGCCGTTGAAGATCAGCATGCCGCAAAACAGCTTGAGCACAACCATCAGGCGCGCATCGGCATGCTGCGCCTCGACCCGCCCGCGCCACTTGCCGCCGATCGAAAACACCTTGCCGTCGAGACTGCCGATCGCCTGGTTTTCTTGATTGTAGAGGGTGTAGTCGCCGCCGAGATCGATGAAATCTCGACGCAGCCGGAAGAACTGCGGCTTGCCGCCCTCGAGCAGGAAAAACGAGAAATCCTCCGGCAACAGGGGCCACTTGTTGGCCGAACGCTCAAGATAGACGACGTTCTCATGGTCGCCGACGTTGATAGAAAAACAGGTGACCGGCAGGCCGCGCGCGCCGAGCGTCAGCTGCAGGCTGCGCCCGATCATGAGGTCCATGGTGGCGCGCCAGTTCACGGTTTCATTGAACAGCTTGAACACCAGGCGTTTGTCCATACCGGTGTTCTTGCGCCACAGATCCTCGCGATAGCCGAGCAAGCCGGTGCGCTCGCCGTTCTCGATGACCTCGGCGAAGATATCCATGTCGGTGGTAAACTGGCGCGACTTGGCCCGATTCCGACTGTGCTTGTAGAGGCCGAACTCGACCGAGTTAAAGGAGGTGATCCAGACGTCGACCACGAATTGCGACCAGCGCGCCTTTTTGCCTTTGGCGGCTTGCGCTCGCGCCGGGCTTGCCAACTTCTCTGCGCTGGTGATGGTGAGGCCGCCTTGCAGTACCTCGGCCTTCGCCTCGCGCGCGGCCTCGGCCGCGGCCGCGTTTGCCTCTACCTCAAGCGCCGAGGTCCTGCTACCGTCCGCCATGACACCCGCCTCCTCGCATCGGCCCAGTGGCTCCAACGGCAACCGCCGGGCGCGCTGAACGGCGCGGCGGTTGAGCTGTTCCTGACCTGCGGTGCGCCGGGACGTGAAGGACAGTGGCGCGAATCAGTGTCGGACACTAGCAGGTCGCGGCCGGCAAGCGAGAGTGCCGGGCGGGGTTGTGGGCAAATATTGCACGCGGTCGGCCAACCCGTTGCGCTTGAGTGCCACCAGCACGGCAGGCGCGCGCGCTCTAGTGAGACGAGGCGGCGGGTCCGCTAGCTGCGCTGGCCGAAGATCTCCGAGCCGACGCGCACGTGCGTGGCGCCAAAGTGGATGGCGGTCTCGAAATCGGCGCTCATGCCCATGCTGAGCTGGGCGAGGTTGAGTTCGGCGGCGAGCTTGGCAAGAAAGGCAAAGTGAATGCCGGGTGCCTCCTCGGCGGGTGGAATGCACATGAGGCCGGCGATGTCGAGCTTGAGCTCTTCACGGCAAAAGCGCAGCAAGCCGGCGGTCTCACGCGGCAGCACGCCCGCCTTCTGAGATTCCTCGCCGGTGTTGACTTCGATAAAAAGCTGAAGTCGCCGACCCTGCTTGAGCATGGCCTCGGCCACCGCCTCGGCAATTTTGGGGCGGTCGATGCTGTGGATGGCGTCGAACAGAAGCACCGCCTCCTTGGCCTTGTTGGATTGCAAAGAACCGATGAGATGTAGCGCGAGGTCCGGATAGGCTTGCCGCAGGGGGGGCCATTTGGCCTTGGCTTCCTGCACGCGGTTTTCGCCGAAGACCCGGTGGCCAGCCTCGAGCACCGGCCTCACGTGCTCGGGGCCAAAGGTCTTGCTGACGGCGATGAGGGTCACCGCCGCGGGGGCCCGCTTGTCGGCCACGGCCGCGGCGGCTATGCGGGAGCGGACGGCGGCGAGGCGGGCGGGGGAGTGCGCTTGGTTCATGCGGCGTGGGCCTTTCCTTGAGGCCGCGAGGCGACCTTGGCCGCAAGCTGTGGCCGCGGCCCATCGCTCGCAAGCAGCTCCTGGGGTTGGGGTCGGCCGCTGACAAAAAGCTTGTCGCGCCGGCACCGTTTCGACCGCGAGATGCCGAGCCGCAGCAATGCCTTGAGGGCGGCCGAGGCGCAACGGTGCTCAGTCGGGCCCCGGGCTGATCGTGGGCGGCCGCCTCGCTGCCGGCGCGGCGGCCGCACCATGCTTGCGACGGTGGGGCTCGGCCGCTCGCGATTGCGGCACCGTCCCGGGCCTCCCAAGGGTAGCCTGGCCGCGACCGAGGCCGGCCTCAAGATCGGCTGCGCCGTGAGCTCCGCCAGGGGAACTCGGGCCGCCAGGCAGGGCTTCCCGCCGGCCGTCATTTCCAGGCCGAGCGGGAGCGGCAAGGCCGGCAGCGGAAGGCTCGGATTGGCGGCGGCGGGCATGGATGGGAGCTTCTAACCCTCGCCTAGCGGACTCTCATGTCGACAACGCCCGACTTTTTCGCCATGAGAGGCACCCAATGTCGCGGCTGGCGGCAGGCGCGCGGGTGTCGTGGCGATTCTCGGGCCCACCGGGTCCCCATGATGTCCTCCTTGCGCCGTGACGCTAGCATGACCTTCGGCTCATGGAAGAAAATTTCGATTTTTCCGCCACGAGGCGAAGCAGGTTTCAGCTCGGATGATGGACGGCAGCATGGCAAGCGAACGCTACAACGCGCCCGTACGCGAGAAGCACTGGCAACAGGTGTGGACCGAACGCGGCACCTTCCACACCCAGGACAAGAGCAAGAAGCCCAAGCGCTACCAGCTCGAGATGTTCCCCTATCCCTCGGGCCGCATCCACATGGGTCACGTGCGCAACTACACGTTGGGCGACGTGATGGCCCGCTATATGCGCGCCAAGGGCCACAACGTTCTGCACCCCATGGGCTGGGATGCCTTTGGGCTACCGGCTGAGAATGCCGCCATGGAACGCAAGATCCACCCGCGCGCCTGGACCTACGACAATATCAACACCATGCGCGCGCAGCTCAAGGCCATGGGGGTCTCCATCGACTGGAGCCGCGAATTCGCGACCTGCGATCCACCCTATTACGCGCACCAGCAGCGGCTGTTTTTGGACTTCCTAAAAAAGAAGCTGGCCTACCGCAAGACCGCAAAGGTCAATTGGGACCCGGTCGAAAACACCGTGCTCGCCAACGAGCAAGTGATCGATGGGCGCGGCTGGCGTTCGGGGGCGGTGGTGGAGCAGCGCGACCTCACCCAGTGGTTCTTCAAGATCACGGCTTACGCCGAGGAGCTGCTTGCGGCGCTTGACGGCTTCGCCGGCGCCTGGCCCGACTTCGTGTGTACCTCGCAGCGCAACTGGATCGGTCGTTCCGAGGGCTTGGAGCTCACCTTCGCGCTCGAAGGTACAAAGCTGCCCAAGAAGCTCGAGAAGCTGCTGATTTTCACCACCCGCCACGACACGATTTTCGGCGCCTCGTTCATGGCCATTTCGCCGGAGCATCCGCTCGCCCAGCATCTTGCCAAGAAAAACAAAGACCTTGCCACCTTCATCGAGGACTGCCGCAAGATCGGCACCACCGAGGAGGCTTTGGCGCGGGCGGAGAAAAAGGGAGTGGATACCGGCATCCTCGCCGTGCATCCGTTCCAACCGGAGCTCAAGCTGCCGGTCTATGTCGCCAATTTCATCGTCATGGGCTACGGCACGGGCGCCATTTTCGGCTGCCCGGCGCATGACCAGCGCGACCTCGATTTTGCCCGCAAGTACGGGCGGCCTGTGCTGCCCGTGGTGCTGCCGCCGGGTGCCGATGCCGCCACCTTTGCGATCGGCGCGGAGGCCTATCTTGGCGAAGGCACCATGATCAATTCTCAGTTCTTGGACGGGCTCAGTATCGATGAGGCCAAGGCGGAGATCGCCGCACGCGCCGAGGCGCAAGGCCTCGGCGTGCGCAAGGTCAACTACCGCTTGCGCGATTGGCTGATTTCGCGCCAGCGCTATTGGGGTTGTCCCATTCCCGTTATTCACTGCGCCAAGGACGGCATTGTCCCGGTGCCGCAGACGGAACTCCCCGTAACGCTCCCCGAGGACGTGACGTTCGACAAGCCGGGCAACCCTCTCGATCATCACCCGACCTGGAAACACGTTGCCTGCCCCAAATGCGGCGCACCCGCCCTGCGCGAAACCGACACTATGGACACCTTCGTCGACAGCTCCTGGTACCAATTCCGTTTCACCGCACCCCACGCCGCGACGCCAACCGACAAAAAGGCCATGCGCTACTGGGCGCCGGTTGATCAGTACATCGGCGGCAAGGAGCACGCCGTCCTCCACCTGCTCTACGCCCGCTTTTTTACGCGCGGCATGAAGGCGACCCGGCACGCCGAGATCGACGAGCCGTTTAGCTCCATGTTCACGCAAGGCATCGTCATCCACGAGACCTACCGCAGCGAGACGGGCGAGTGGTTGTTGCCGGGCGAAGTGAAGATCGAGGGGGAGGGCAGCGAGCGCCGGGCCACAGCCGTGAGCAACGGCCAGCCGGTGACGATCGGTTCGCCCGAAAAAATGTCGAAATCGCGCAAGAATGTGGTCGATCCCGACGACATCATCGAGCATTACGGTGCCGATACGGCGCGGCTGTTTATTGTGTCCGACAGCCCTCCGGATCGTGACATCATTTGGACCGAGGCCGGGGTGGCAGGTGCCGCCCGCCAAGTCCAGCGCATCTCGCGGCTCGTCGACGAGGTGGCCCAGCGCAGACCGGCCAACGGCGCCGGGACCAGGCCCGGCAGCTTTGGCGCCGAGGCCCTCCAGCTGCGCAAGCTTGCGCACCGGGCCCTGAACAGCGTTTCACAAAATATTGAGGTGCTTCGCTACAATGTTGCCGTGGCCCAGCTTTATGAACTCACCAATGCCCTATTGGCGGCGCTGGACAAGTCGGGAGACGGTTTGGCCTGGGCCGTGCGCGAGGCGACAGAATTGCTGGTACAGATGATGGGACCGATGCTGCCACACCTGGGCGAGGATTGCTGGGAGCGGCTTGGCTACAACACACTGCTGGCAGATCAGCCCTGGCCCGCGCCGGAAGCGGCCTTGCTCGTTGACGATATGATTACCATTGCCGTACAGGTAAATGGCAAGAGACGGGATGAACTTACGATCGCCCGCACGGCCACCACGGACGAGATCGAAGCCGCCGCGCTGGGTCTTGAACCGGTGGCGCGCGCATTGGCCGGCCGACCGGTCAAAAAGGTGATCGTGGTGCCGCAGAGGATTGTGAATGTCGTCGGATAAGGCTCGCATGGCTCAGACGATGAGCCGCCGAGGTCTTTTGCGGGGACTTTCGCTGCTGCTCGCCTCCGTGCCGGCGTTGAGCGCGTGCGGCAGTGGCGGTTTTCGGCCGCTCTATGGCACGACCGCCTCCGGGGTCGGCACGCAGGAGCGCCTGGCGCAAGTTGACTACGCCCCGATCCCGGGCCGTGTCGGGCAGCGCATCAGGAATGAATTGATTTTCGAGAGCACCGGCGGCGGTAACCCGCTGCCGCCCACCCATCGTCTCGAGGTGGTCGTCAGGGAATCGGTGCTGTCCACGCTCGTGACCAACGAGGGCGAGGCGCTGGGGCAAATTTACGCCATTCAGGCCTCCTTCCGCCTCATCGATATCAAGAGCAAGGACAAGAAGGTGGTGTTTCAGGGCACCAGCCACGCGCGTGCCGGTTACGAGCGTTTCCAATCCATCTACTCCAACGTAAGGGCCCGGGAGGACGCGGAAAACCGCGCCGCGCGCACGGTCGCCGACGACCTGAAAACGCGTCTGGCGGCCTATCTCTCCGGTGCGGCCTAAGAACAGGCGTCGGCCGTTCACGCTGCCGGTCAAGCGCCTGCCGACCCTGCGCGCCGGGATGCTCCATGGTCGCCGTCAAGACCCATCAAGCCGAGGCCTTTTTGCGGGCGCTCGACCGCCTACCGCAAGCCATCCTGCTCTATGGCGGTGATGCCGGCCTGGTGCTGGAACGCGCTGCTCGGCTGGCCCAACGCCTGGCGGCCGAGTACGATCCGCCGGGCGAGATCCTAAGGCTTGACGACTCGAGCCTAGAAGACGACCCCAACCGCCTGCTCGTCGAACTCAAGACCGTGCCCATGTTCTCGGGCCGCAAAATCCTGCGCGCCAGCGCCGGCCGCCGCATTACCGCTGCCAGTTTGCGGCCGCTGCTCGAAGAGGGCCCGCTCGAAGGATATCTGATCGTGGAGGCCGGCAACCTGCGTCCCGACGAGGCGTTGCGCAGCCTGTTTGAGAAATCCGCGGCGGCGGCGGCCATCGCCTGCTTTCCCGATGAGGCGCGCGACCTGGAGGCCGTGGCCAGGGACGTCCTGGCTAACGCGGGTTTGCAGATTGCGCCGGAGGCCCTGAGATTGCTGCTATCCCGGCTGGGGGCCGACCGGGCGCTCTCGCGCGCCGAAATCGAGAAGCTCGCCCTCTACGCCAGCGGCAAGGGAAAAATCGAGGAAGCGGACGTGGACGCCGCCGTTGGCGACGCCGCCGAACTCGCGATCGACCGGGTCGTCCTGGCCGCCGGCTCGGGGCGCCTCGAGGCGGCCCTCAACGAATGCGACCGCTGCGTGGCCGGCGGCGAGAACGCACAAGCGATTATCGCCGCCCTGCAACGCCATTTTGTGCGCCTGCACGCCATGCGCAGCGCCTTCGAGGCTGGCCGCACGCTCGAGGACATTCTGCGCCAGCAGCGCCCGCCGCTGCACTTCCGCCGTAAGGCCATCGTCGAGCAGCACTGCCGAGGCTGGACGCTTGCAGCCCTCAACGGCGCCCTCGGCCGGATCAACGCGGCGGCCAAAGCCGCCCGGCTCAACAGCAGCCTCGATGCCACGCTGGTCGCAAAACTCATCATCGATCTGGCGGGGATGTTTGGGCGCCAGCCGGGGGGCGGCGCCGAGCCCGGGCTGCGCGCATCGCCATAGGCCGCGTCTGCCGGCGACTGTCGGCATCGGCCGGGAAGCTCGCTCCGGCGTGCCCTTCGAAGGGTGAAGGCCATGCCCGGTTCAGGCTGCCCGCAAGCCCAAGGTGCGCGTCAATACCTCCGCTTCCGATGGCAGCTGCGCCTCGTAACCCAGCACCTCGCACACCTGCTGGGTACTGGCAAGAATACCTTCGGTGGCGCGCCGGCACTTTTGCTTGGCCACTTGCACCACGTTCTTGGTCGGATAGGTGCCAAGGATGGCAATTTCCCGATCGAGCAGGCCGACCTGCTCGCTGACCTCGTCTTCCAATTGTTCTATGCGCATGCGGGCGCCGTAGTTTCTGATCTGCGTGTAGGGAGCACCCTTTTGAAATACCTTGAGACAGCGGCGGAGACGTTCGACTTGATCGGCTAGCGTACGTGCTTCGGCCGCTGGTTCCGGTTGCGCCTCCATCTCGGCCATCTTCAAAAGCACGAAGGCCTCATCGCGCATGGCCGCAGCGGCATCAGCGACATACTTCTCGAACGGCTGCTCGTCGGCCCGCGCTTTGTACTGCACCATCCATGCCGACCCCGCCAGCGCCATCATGGCCGTGGTGACACCGGCGATGCCACTGTCGATGGCAAAGCCATGAAAAAAAATCATCCAGGCCCAGCCCATCTCCAACCCGGCGCACCAGGCGGTCAGCACCAATGGCAAAGAACGGGAGCGCAGGAGCTTGACGAAGCCGCCTCGCGACAGCGCCCGCCTCGCCCCTGTCTCCAAGACCTGCATTCTCGCCAACCCCTGCCGCATTGAGCGCGCTGCCCGCGCCCCACCGCCAAGCATCGGCGTTTTCTAGCCGATTCGGGGCGCCTCGGCGTACCAACGGCAAGCCAACATTCACCGATCGGTTCCGTGTGGCGCGCGGCCGGCGGACCTTTAGCGTCCCCAGCCGCCATAGCCTCCTTCAAAGGCATCCTCGTTGTACCAAAACGGCTTGGTGCCCGGTGCGCCTTCGCTCGGGCAACGCTGTACGACGCGACCGTTGACAAGGGCGTAAAAGGCACAACCGCGCACTTGATAGCCGCTCACGGGGGACACCGGTCCGCCGTTGGCTTTGGCACCGCTGACCGCCACCGCCTTGGCCGCCGGCTTGCTTTCGCTCGACGGCGTGGCGGCCTTTTTCGGGGCTGCGACGGGGCATGGCATGCCCGGCGCGTAGACGGTTGCAATCATCTTGCAGGCCTCTCGCAGGGCGTCCGCCATCGTGGCATGCGGTCCACTGCTCCAGGCGATCTCCTCCGCATCGCCGGCGGCCCCGCGCCGCCGGACCTCGGCGCGATACTGTCCCTCGCCCAGACGGTGCGCACCGGGAGCGTAGCGCACGCCAGCGTTCGCCGCGGCCGCCACCGGCGGCGGCGCAGGTGATTGCGCGAGGGCGGGGGCACTCAGCATGATGCCGAGCAGCAAAGCCATTAGGCGCTTCATGGGCAGATCTCCAAAAAGGGCAATTCGCTGGTCCTGCAATGAGGAAGAAGCAACTTGCACGCTTAACGCTGGCGCCGAACCCGATAGGCGGCAAGAGCCCTCCTCGTCTGGCGGCGCCATACTCAACGTTAGGAAAGTGGCGCCACTGCGAACTTTTGCGATGGCTCGGCACCAGACAAAACGGTCCGTTCACGGCCATGCCGGCTAGCCAAACCGCAGATGGCTTCGCCCTTGACCAACGGCCCGGAGGTCGCGAGTGTGGGCCGCAACCGGCAACCGCGAGGAGCGGCAATGTCAATCGCCGTAGGCCTAGGCTTGATGGAATTCCCGTTCCGGGACGCTGAGGCCTACTGGAAGTGGGTCGACCTGTGCGAGGAGGGCGGCGTCGATTCGCTGTGGCAGACTGACCGCATTGTCAGCAGCGAGCCAATCCTGGAGCCGATGAGCGTGATGGCCGCTCTAGCGGGGCGGACGCGGCGCCTCAAGTTCGGCGTCAATGTCGTCTCGCTCGCCCTGCGCGACCCCGTGCTGGTTGCCAAGCAGTGCGCCACCATCGACGTCCTGTCGAATGGCCGCCTGCTGCCGGCCTTCGGCATCGGCAGCCCGCGGGCACCTGAGTGGGCGGCGCTTCATGTCGACACCGCCACGCGCGGGCGCAAGACCGACGAAGCCCTGGAAATCATCGGCCGCCTCTGGCGTGAGGACAAGGTCGACTTTGCCGGCGTGCACTACCGCCTATCGGGCGCCAGCATCGCGCCAAAACCGGTGCAGTCGGCGTTGCCAATGTGGATCGGCGGCTCCTCGCCGGCTGCCATTCGGCGCACGGCGCAATATGGCACCGGCTGGCAGGCCGGCCCCGAAACGCCAATTGAAGCCGGCCGCGTCGTTGCCGCCATTCGCGCCGCCACGATGGATCTGGGGCGGACACTTGAGCCCGATCATTACGGTGCTGGCTTTCCCTTCTACTTCGGAGGAGCCGACAGGCCACACCTTGCGCGTGCCATGGATGCCTACGCGCGGCGCACCGGGACCTCTGCGCACGATTACTTCGCCATCGGCGATGCCGAGACCGTCCTTGCGCGCCTTGCCGAATACATCGGCGCTGGCCTATCGAAATTTGTGCTGCGGCCGCTGGGTGCGGACGGCGCCGAGGTCATGACCCAGACGCGTCGCCTGATTGCCGAGGTCTTACCCGCGGTCGCCGCCCGCTGGCCCAAGCCTTCGCAGGTGGCGGCCAAGCCGACGCATTGATCGGCCGCGCCGGCCCGGCCGATCCGACCGCGCGCGCGACGGCGCTCGGCATGCTATCGGCGCCGCCCGTTGCGCGTGTAGGGATACATCTCCGTGATATCGGCACCAGGAAGATCGGCATTCATTTTTTCCCACACGCCAACTACGGTGCTCGCCACCTCGTCGGCAATGCCGGCGGCGCGCGCGTTCTCCAGATAGAGGCGCACGTCCTTGAGTTGAAGCTTGGCTGCAAAGCCGGCATCGTATTTGCCGTGCATGATGCGTCGCGGAAATTTGTCGTCGGTCGCCGAATTGCGGCCGCTCGAGGCGTTGACGATATCGAGAATGGTCTGCATCTCGATGCCCTGTTGCGTGCCGAAAGCGATCGCCTCGCAGGTTGCCGCCAGCGCCGTCGCCGACAAAAAATTGTTCAAGAGCTTTACGGCCTGCCCCTGGCCTGGCTTAGGCCCCACATGGAATGGCTTGCCCATTAGCGCCACCAGCGGTTTGAAGCGCTCGTAGCTCGCGCTCGGACAAGCCATCATGACGGCAAGCGTAGCCTTGTCGGCGCCGGCGGTGCCGCCCGAGACCGGCGCATCGATGAATGCAATGCCGGCCTTGGTGAGGATGGCATCGACCGCCTCGGCGGCCTTGATGCCGATGGTCGAGGTGTCGATCACCGTCTTCACCCGGCGCGGTGCAGCTGCCGCCAGCTCTCGGGCGACCGCCTCGCTGACGCTTCCGTCGGGAAGGGACAGTAGGATGGTATCGGCGAGACCGGCCACTTCGGCGTTGCTTGCGGCAATGCGTGCCTGCGGCGGCGCCTGCGCGCTGCTGGCGGCGTCCGCCACCACCAGGGCGTGGCCTGCCGCCACCAGGTGCCGGCACATGCGATGGCCCATGCTGCCGACGCCGATCCAACCAAGTGTGTCTGCCATGGTCGAGGCTCCTCAAGCTGGTGGCGGAGCGATGACGTCTTCGTAGGCATGCCGCCGGGTGATGAGCCCGGCATGCTGGAAAATGTCGAGGGTAGCGTCGTAGGCCGGGCGCGTAATTTCGACATGTGGCGTCCAGTTGCCGAGCTTCTGATAGGTGGCAATGGTGGCGGTGAGCACCGGCAGGTCGATGTCCCTGAAGAATGCAGCCTCCGCCTTGGCAACGTCCGCCGCGGGCGTGCTGATGAGCCAGGCGCGAGCCTTGCGGTAGGCGCGCATGAAGGCCTTCGCCATGTCGGTTGCCAACCATTCGCGCGTGGCCGCCAGGCTGGAAAAGGCGCACGGGCCAATGGCATCACCGAGCGCAGCGACGATGTGGCCAACGCCATCGTGCACCAGCTGCTGCGGTGCGGGACCCTGCAGGTGCACGTAGTCGGCCTCGCCGTTGCGGAAGGCGACAATCATCTTATCGGTCGAGCCGGCGTCAACCGGCAGCAGCTCGCCAAAGTCGAGGCCCTGTTTGAAACAGGCGTACTTGAACATCGCCAGCGGCTGTCCGCCATGATCGATGATGACCTTCTTGCCTTTCAGCGCGCGCCAACCGAAGTTGGGCTCGGCGCTGCGGCCGGCGAGGAAAAAGCCGTCCCGCTCGTTGATCTGGGCAAAGTGCACGGCGGCAGGTTTTTTGCCCTGCTCGAGGGGTCCGAAGCCTTGCGACGGGGCGGACTGGGCCACGTGCACGCTGCCATCGAGCAATCCGGCGATGGCGGACTTGCCGGGGGCAGAAACGGCATAGCGTGCCGTTAGTCCCTCGTCTTTCAGAAACCCCCCGGCCATGGTGGCAATGAGCGGCGAATAGAAGGCGGAAAAACGGGTAAATTCGATGCTGATGTCGTCACTCAAGGGATCCTCCCCGGGAGGGTGTCGGTTGCAACCTGAGGCGGCATCTTCGCCCAAGCCGAGGCGTGCTCAAAGGGCTTATCTTGCCTCAGATCGCCAAAGCGACGCAGCGGCTTGGCTTGGCACCCCGAGCGGGCTTTGCGCAGCAGGTGCGCCGGCGGGATCGGCAGCGAGACCTGGCTCGCAACACGTCATGGGCGCGCTGATCGCGCGATCGAGGCCGGCACCGGACCGCGTTGGCTGCGCCTTGGCGCACCGGTTCTGCCCGTGATCAACGGCAGCCTTTCGCACGCCCATCCCGCTGGGCGGGCCAGCGAGTTTAGGTGCGGGCGGCTTTTCGCTCGTCGGCAGCGCGCGAGGCCTGCAGGCGCCGGTGGCGGCAAGAGCAACGAGGAACGAAAACCAGGCCCAGGGCCAGTTCAACGGCGAGCCGCGCGGGTCGCCAAGGCGCAGGTGACCCGCGCAGCATGGACCACTGCCCGCCTGCTGTTGAAGGCCTCTTCACATCGAGGCGGCCATAGCGCAGCATAGCGACCCACCGTAACTAGGGTGCCTCATGTCCCCACCGGGAATTGATCCGCCGGCGCGAATTCTCATCACCAAGATCGGCCTCGACGGTCACGACCGTGGCAGCCGCGTGGTTGCGGCCTTCCTGCGCGATGCAGGCATGGAGGTCCTCTACACGCCCCCCTGGCAAGAGATCCGGCAGGTGGTGCGGCTGGCCGAGGAGGAGGACGTCGATGCCATCGGCATCTCCTCGCTTGCCACCGATCACCTGTTGGTGCCGAAATTGTTGAAAGCGCTGGTCAAAGCCGGCCTCGGCCACCTCCCGGTTGTGGTGGGCGGCATCGTTCCCGACGCCGACGAAAACAAGCTGAAAAAGGCGGGGGTGCGCCACGTGTTTCACCCGGGCACCTCGCGCGAGGAAATCGTCGAGGTCGTGGGGCGACTGGCCGCGCAAGCCCGCGCCGCCAAGGTGAAGGATCTACTCGCTTGAGGCTCGAGTTGGCCAAGCGGGCGGCGGTGGGCGACGTCGTGCTCGCCGGTCGGTGGGCCCAGCAGCGGGGCGGCGGCCGGCGGCAGCGCGCTCGAGCCGTTGAGGATGCCACACGGCGCCCAGTGCTCCACCGTGGCCACCGTTTTGGCCGCGGCCGCCGCGAGGGGACAACGCCGCCTGGAAGGACAAGCGATGGCAAAGCGTAGCAAGGCGGTGGCGCTGCCGCTTTCTCCGTTCGAAACCGCACGCGGGCAGTGGCGCGCCGAGCTGCAAAGCGGGCCTGGCGGCAAAGCCAATCCGAGCAACCGGTCGGGCGTGGAAATTGCGCCGATCTACACGCCCGAGGGCGCCTCGTCGCTCAACTACATGCAGGATCTGGGATTCCCCGGCCAATTCCCCATGACCCGCGGCATTTACGCTTCCATGCACCGCGGCCGCACCTGGACCCAGCGGCAACTGATCGGCCTCGGCGTGCCGGAGGACTATAATGCGCGCCTCAAAACCATTCTGGCGCACGGCGGCACCGCGGTCTCGCTCATCCCCTGCAACTCGGTCTATCGCGGCTATGACGCCGATGCGGTACCGCCGGAAATTTTGGGTACCTGCGGCGCCATCGTCAATACGGTCGAAGACATGGAGATCTGCCTCGACGGCATCCCCATCGGCGAGATCTCGACCGCGCTCAACGACCCCTCACCGTTCACGCTGCTGGCACTGGAGCTGGCGGTCGCCAAGCGCCGCGGTATGGTCTGGGAGCGCATCGGCGGCACATCCAACCAGTCCGACTATCTGTCGCATTTCGTTGCTAATCACATGTTCTTCCGCTTGGCGCTGCCCGGCGCGCGTCGCGTGCTGCTCGACCACATCGCCTTCGCACGGCACCGGTTGCCGCAGTGGAACCCGATTTCGATCGTCGGCCAGCACATGCAGCAGGCCGGCGCCACGCCCGCCGAGGCGATGGGATTGACGCTCGCCTCCGCCATTCAATACGCCAGTGACTGCCTGGCCCGCGGCTGGGACCCCGATCAGGTGCTGCCGCGCTTCACCTTCTTCTTCGACATCTCCATCAGCTTCTTCGAGGAGGTCGCCAAATTCAGAGCCGGCCGTCGCGTCTGGGCCAGGCTGACGCGCGACCGCTTCGGCGCCAAGGACCCCAGGTCCTGGCGCTTCAAATTTCACGGCCAAACCTCCGGCGTAGATCTAACGCGTGAGCAGCCGCTCAACAACATCGCGCGGGTCACAATACAGGCGATGGCGGGCATCTTTGGCGGGCTGCAATCGCTGCACACCGATGCCTACGACGAGGTCTTGTCAGTGCCGACCGAAGCGGCCGCGCGCATTGCTATATCGACGCAGAACATCCTGAAGGAGGAAGCACATCTAACCGACGTTATCGATCCGCTGGGCGGGTCTTACTACCTGGAGGCGCTCACCGATCAAATGGAAGCCAAGATTTGGGCGGTGATCGAACGCATCGACGCGGCGGGCGGCATGTATGCGGCGGTGGAGACGGGTCTGGCGCAGCGCATCTGCGGCGACTCGGCGCTGGCCTTCCAAGAGAAAGTGGATAGCGGTGAGCAGACCATCGTCGGCGTCAATAAGTACCGCGTGCCCGAGGCGGCGGAGCCCAAGCGGGATGCCTTGAAACCGCCGCCGAGACGCAAGGTCGAGGCGCAGCTAAAGCGCCTCAGGCGCTTCAAGGCCGCGCGCGGCAGAGACAGCGTGGCGCGGGCCCTGAACGAGCTCGGGCGCGCGGCGGCAAGCCGCGATGCCAACGTCTTCGAGGCGGTGGTCGATGGCGCCTGCGCCGGCCTGACGCACGGGGAGATCTGCGCCAAGCTGCGCGAGATCTATGGCTTCGGCAACCCGCTGATCGTCCCTTAAGGCCTGAGCAGGGCTGCGCAGGCCTGGGCAAAGCGGCACGCGGGGGGCTCAGGAAAGGGCAACCTCCTTTGCCGGCGATGTCTTGCCGCCGCGCGGGGCGGTCTCGAAGCGCCGATGCAGCTTGTCGAGCAAGAGGTAAATGATCGGCGTGGTGTACAGGGTGAGCACTTGCGACACCAAGAGCCCACCGATGATGGCCACGCCTAATGGACGGCGCAATTCGGAGCCGGGGCCGACGGCGACGGCCAGCGGTACGGCCCCGAGCAGGGCGGCAAATGTCGTCATCAGGATCGGTCGGAAGCGCTCGCGCGCGGCCTCCAAAATAGCCCGCTGCGGCGCAAGGCCGTGTCCGCGTTCCTGCTCGAGCGCGAAATCGACGAGCATGATGCCGTTTTTCTTGACGATGCCGATCAACAGGATGATGCCGATGAAGGCGATCACGGTGAGTTCCATGTCCGCAAGTCGAAGCGCGATCAAGGCGCCGAGGCCAGCCGACGGCAGAGTCGAGATAATGGTTAGCGGGTGGGCGAGGCTCTCATAGAGCACACCCAAAACGATGTAGACCGCCAGCAGCGCTGCCACAATGAGCAGAACTTGCGAATTGGCCTGCTGCGCGAAGGCCTTGGCATCGCCCGCGGAGTCCGCGCGAATCGAGTCGGGCAAGTGCAGTTCGGCAACGGCGGCGCGGATGGCCTGCGTGGCCTCATCGAGCGACATGTCCGGGCGCAGACCGTAGCTGATGGTGAATGCCGGAAACGGCCCTTGATGGTTCACGACCAGAGGCGCCAGCGCCTTGTCCGTGCGAATGACGCTGGTGAGAGGAACCTGGGCACCATTGCTGCCCGGCACGAACATGTGGGCGAAGTCCGCGGGGTCCTTCTGATAGCGCGGCTCCACTTCGAGGATCACGCGGTATTGGTTGCGCTGGGTGTAGATGGTGGAGATTTGGCGCTGAGAGAAGGCGTTGGCTAGCGCATTGGAGATGTCCTCCACGCGCACGCCCAAACGCGACGCCGTCTGCCGGTCGATCGTGATGCTTGCCTGCAGACCGCCCTGCTCGCGATCGGTGCTGACATCGGTGATGCCGGGCACCTGCTTGACGCGATCGACCACCCTCGGCAACCAAGAATAGAGCTCGCCAATGTCGGTGCTCCACAAGGTAAACTGGTAGTCGGAGTTGCTCTGGCGGGCGCCGGTGCGGATGTCGCGCGCCGGCGACAGGTAGACGCTGATGCCTCCGATCCTCGCCAACGAGCGCCGCAGGCGTTCGACCACGCGCGCCGTCGTCAGGCCATCCCGCTCATCGAGTGGCTTCAGGGCAATGAACATGCGCCCTTGATTGACGGAAGCATTAAAGCCGGAGGCACCGACCGAAGAGCCGACGTTGGCCACCGCCGGATCGGCCAGGATGCGTTCCAGGGCCTCCGTCTGCAGCTTGTTCATGGCCTCGAAAGAAATGTCCGCTGAAGCGCGCGTGGAACCGAAGATCAGTCCCGTATCGTCCTGCGGAAAGTACCCCTTGGGGGTGTTCACGTAGAGATTGACGGTCAGGGCCACGGTCAGCAGCGTGACCAACAGCATGATCAGCGGCTGCCGCAACGCCACGGCCAGCGTGCGCATATAGCCGCGCACCATCCAGCCGAACAGGGCTTCAACGACGCGATCGAGCCGCGTGGCAGTGGCGCTCGGCACCGACTTGATGAAATGCGCGCAGATCATGGGCGTCACCGTCAGCGACACGATCGTCGAGACGGCGACGGCGAAGGCCAGCGTCACCGAAAACTCTCTGAGCAGCCGGCCGACCACGCCGTCCATGAACAACAACGGAATGAAGGCGGCGACGAGCGATACACTGATGGAAATGACGGTGAAGCCGATTTGCCGCGTGCCTTCGAGTGCGGCGGCACGCGGAGCTGAGCCCGACTCGAGCTTGCGGTACATATTCTCGATCATGACGATGGCATCATCGACTACAAAGCCGACGGAGACGGCCAGGGCCATCAACGTCAAATTGTTGATCGAGAAGCCGGCGCACCACATGGCGGCGCAGGTGCCCGCCAGCGACAGCGGCACGGTGACGCCGGCGGCGATGGTGGGCGTCGGCCGCCGCAGGAAGACGTAGACCACCAGCATGACCAGTACGATTGATAGACCCAGCGTGAGCTGCATGTCGTGCACGCTGGCCCGCAGCGTCATCGTGCGGTCGGACAATACCGAAATGTCGATGCCGGCCGGGATCCAGCGCTTGATGTCGGGCAGGATCTCCTGGATCCGATCGACGGTATCGAGCACGTTGGCATCGGCACTCTTGACGATGGTCAAAAGTACCGCCGGTTGGTGATTGAACCGCGCCGCAGAACGCGCGTTGCGCGTACCTTGCTCGATACTCGCCACCGCGGAGAGCCTCACCGCGGTGCCGTTCACCACCTTGATAACGATGTCCCGGTAGTGCTCGACCTTGCGCAACTGTGGGTTGGTCTCAAGCGCAATGGCCCGCTGCTCGCCGTCAATAATGCCGAGCGGGGCCATGGCGTTGGCGCCGGTGATGGCAGTGCGCACATCCTCGATGCTCACCCCCATGGCCGCCAGGCGACCCGGGTCGACGCGAATGCGGATGGCGGGCTGCTCGGCGCCGGCGACCTGCACTTCGGCCACGCCCTCCACTTGCGAGATCCGCTGCGCGATCACGGTGTCGGCGGCATCGTACAAGTCGCTGGCTGGAATTGATTTGGAGGTAAGCGCCAGGATAAGAATGGGAGCGGCTGCCGGATTGGACTTGCGGTAGCGCGGCAACGACGGCATGTCGGCAGGCAGGTCGCTCGCGGCGGCATTGATGGCGGCCTGCACGTCCTGCGCGGCGCCTTCGATGCTACGCCCGAGGTCGAACTGCAGGCTGATGCGGGTCGAGCCCAGCGAGCTCACCGACGTCATTTCGTTGAGCCCAGCGATCTCGCCCAAATGCCGCTCGAGGGGCGCGGCAACCGTCGCCGCCATGATCTCCGGATCGGCGCCCGGCAGCTGTGCCGTGACATTGATGGTCGGGAATTCAACCGTTGGCAAGCTGGCGACCGGCAAAAAGCGGTAGGCAACAATTCCCAAGAGCAGCAGGCCGAAGGCGAGGAGTGAAGTGCCAATAGGCCGTTCGATGGAGGGCCGCGAGAAATTCATCGGCGCCTACTCCGCGGCTTGCCCAGCGGTTCCTGCCGATGGGTAGGGCTGGCGGCTCGGCGCCAGTCGCGCGCGTACGCGCTCCATGGCCAGATAAATCACGGGCGTCGTATAAAGCGTCAGCAGCTGGCTGAGCAGCAGGCCGCCGATAATGGTGATGCCGAGCGGATTGCGCAGCTCCGAGCCGGTACCGCTTTCGAGCGCCAGGGGTAGCGCGCCGAACAGGGCAGCCAGCGTCGTCATCATGATCGGCCGGAAACGCAACAGCGAGGCCTGCACGATGGCCTCGCGCGGCCTGAGCTTCTGCGTGCGTTCCGCTTCCAGCGCGAAATCGATCATCATGATCGCGTTCTTTTTCACGATGCCCATTAACAGCACGATGCCGATCAGCGCCACCAGCGACAGATCGAGTCCGCATAGCATCAGGGCGAGCACGGCGCCGATGCCGGCCGACGGCAGCGTGGTCAGAATGGTAAAGGGATGAACGAAGCTTTCGTACAGGACTCCGAGCACGATGTAGATCGTGATGATGGCCGCCAAAATCAGCCAGGGCTGACCGGCGAGTGAGCGCGTGAACTCATCGGCATCGCCGGAGTAGCTACCCACCACCGAGGAGGGCATGCCTATCTGTTGCTGCGCCTTGCCGATAACGGATACCGCATCGCTGAGTGAGGCGCCGTGCGCGAGATTGAAGCTGATGGTGACGGACGGGAATTGGTCCTGGTGAAATACGGCAAGCGGTGCCGTCCTGCGCTCGATTTTGGCGACGGCACTCAATGGCACCTGGGCGCCGCCCGTGCCCGGTACGTACAGCCGCGCCAGCGCGTTTGGATCGTTCTGGTATTGCGGCATGGCCTCGAGCACCACGCGATACTGATTCGCCTGGGCATAAATGGTCGAGATTTGCCGTTGCCCAAAGGCGTCGTTGAGCGCGTCATTGATCGCCTGCATGGAAATGCCAAGTCGACTGGCCATCTCGCGGTTGACGCGCACCATCGCTCGCAAGCCGCCGTCTTGCGCTTCCGAGACCACCTCGCGCAGCTCGGGCGCCTCCCGCATCCGCTCGAGCAGGCGTGCCGACCAGATGCGCACGTCGTTCTCGTCGCTGCCGACCAGCGTGTACTGATACTGTGCGCGGCTGATGATGGTGCTGATCTGAATATCCTGCACCGGCTGGAAGTACACGGTAATCCCGGGAATACCGCCGACCGCATCTTGCAGGCGCTCAACGATCGCACTAATGCCTGACCTGCGTTGCTGGCGCGGCTTGAGGGTAATCTTCAATTGACCCGAGTTGGGCGTTGGGTTGATGTTGCTGACGCCGACCAGCGAGATGACGCTTGCAACGTCGGGGTCGGCACCGATGGCGCCGGCAGCCTTCGCCTGCAGCCGTTCCATTTCGGCAAACGAGACTTCCGGGCCAGCCTCCATCACCGCCGTGATGGCGCCGGTATCCTGCAGAGGCAGGAAGCCTTTGGGTACGACGATGTAGAGGACAACGGTGATGACCACCGTGGCGAGCGTGGTCAGAAGCGTCGCCCGCTCGTGCCGCAGCACCCATTCGAGGCTCAGCCGATAGCCCTCGATCACCGCGTCGATGATCGCATTAAAGAAGCCTGACAGCCGTCCTGCGCCTGCGCCGATCTGATGGCGCAGTAGCCGTGAGCACATCATCGGGGTCAAGGTTAGCGATACCACCGCCGATATCACCACGGCGATGGTTAGGGTCAGCGCAAACTCACGAAACATGCGACCGACCAGGCCGGTCATGAACAGCAAGGGGATAAAGACGGCAATCAGCGAGAGCGTCAGCGAAATGACGGTGAAGCCAATCTCACGCGCACCGTTGAGTGCGGCTTCGATCGGTCGCTCGCCGGCCTCCAGGTGACGCACAATGTTCTCAATCATGACGATGGCATCGTCGACCACAAAGCCGGTACCGATCGTCAGCGCCATCAGGGAGAGGTTGTCGAGGCTGAAGCCGCAAAACCACATGACGCCAAAGGTGGCGATCAACGACACGGGCAGGGCCACGCCGGCGATGATGGTTGCCCGAATGGTGCGCAGAAACAGCAGCACCACGAGCACGACCAGGGCTACGCTCAATACCAGCGTGAATTGCACATCGCGAACGGAGGCGCGGATGGTGCCGGTGCGGTCGTGCACCAGCGTCAGCTTGGCATCGCTCGGAATGGCGCGCTGCAGGCGCGGCAGCTCACGCTTGATGCGCTGCACCGTCTCGATCACGTTGGCGCCGGGTTGGCGGTGTACATCGATGACAACGGCTGGGGCGTCGCCATACCAACCTCCCACCTTGGCGTTTTCCAGGCTATCGACGACCTCTGCCACGTCCTTGAGGAGCACGGGCGCATTGTTGCGATAGGCGACGATGACCGCCTGGTAGGCCTCGGCAGTGCTGATCTGATCGTTGGCGGCAATAGTGTAGGACTGGTGCGGACCATCAAGCGAACCCTTCGGGCCCGAGACATTAGCGGCGGCGATTGCCGTCCTCAGGTCCGACATGCTGAGGCCATAGGCAGCAAGCCGCGCCAGGTCCGCCTGGATGCGCACCGCCGGCCGAATGCCGCCCTCGACGGCCACGTGGCCGACACCGGCAATGGAGCTCAGCCGCTGTGCCATCAAGGTGTCGGCCAGATCCGACAGCTGGCGCAGGGAAATGCTGGACGAGGTCAAGACCAGCGTGACGATCGGCGCATCGGCAGGATTCACCTTGGCATAGGTCGGCGGGTAGGGCAGCGTGCGCGGCAGCGTTGAGCCCGCGGCGTTGATGGCGGATTGCACGTCCTGGGCGGCCGCATCGATGTCGCGCGTGAGATCGAATTGCAGGGTGATTTGGCTGATGCCGTAGGACGAGGACGAGGTCATGCGCGTCAGCGCCGGGATCTGTCCGAGCGGTCGCTCGAGCGGTGCGGTGACGAGGTTGGCCGTGGTCTCTGGATTGGCACCGGGCAGCTGCGTGGTGATTTGGATGGTCGGAAAATCGACTTGCGGCAGCGACGATACCGGCAGCCACCAGTAACCGAGCGCCCCCGCCAGCGCGACGGCGACGCCCAAGAGTGTGGTCGCGATAGGTCTTAAAATGAAAGGCGAGGAAACGCTCATTGCGTGGCGTTTCCTTCAACTTTGCGCGTATCGGCTTCGCGCGGCTTCGTGCCACCCGCCTCGGGTGCATTCTCGCGCTTGCGCCGACCCTTGCCATGCTCGCGAGGCCTTTCGGCGGCCGCGTCCGGGGTGGCCGAAATCGCACTACTGATGGTGGCATTCGGCGGCGGGGTGCCATTGGGCCCGCCCGGCTGCGCCTCGGGCTCGCTGACCGTAACCCGGCTGCCGTCCTTCAGGCGCACAAAGCCGGTTGTGACGATGCGCTCGGAGGCGCTGATGCCTTTCGCCACCACGGCCTCCTTCTCGTTTTGCAACGCCAGCGTGATGGGACGCAGGGCCACGCGCTCGTCGTCTTG
This sequence comes from Hyphomicrobiaceae bacterium, assembly GCA_035714005.1. GTDB lineage: Bacteria > Pseudomonadota > Alphaproteobacteria > Rhizobiales > Hyphomicrobiaceae > AWTP1-13. The sequence goes on along the minus strand of DASTMQ010000238.1, from coordinate 3,046 downwards.
TACGACGTAGGTGAAGGTGCCGTTGGGTCCGCGCTGGACGGCAGGCGTCGGGATCACCACCACCTGGCTCATGGTGTTGACGAGCACGCGGGCGTTGACGAATTGGCCGGGCCAGAGCTGCAAGTTGGCATTCGGAAAATCCGCCTTCATGCGCACGGTGCCCGTCGTCTGGTCGACCTGATTGTCAACCACCTGCAGGCTGCCGCGGTCGAGAACGGTCTTGCCGTCGGACTCCAGTGCCTCGACCACAACGGCGCCGGCGGCGAGGGCCGCATTGATGTCTTTGAGCTGCTGCTGCGGCAGGGTGAAAAGGACCGAGATCGGCCTGACCTCGGTTATGACGACAATGCCGGCGTCCGAAGCGCGCACCAGGTTGCCTTCATCGACCAGGCGGATACCGGTGCGGCCGTCGATCGGCGCCACGATACTGGTATAGTCGAGGATGGCTTTGGCATTGGCGATGGCGGCGTCATCGGCCTTGAGCTGAGCCGTAAGCTGACCCACGAGCGCGCGCTGGGTATCGATCGTCTTCGGCGCCACCGACAGCGCCGTCAGGCTATTGTAGCGCTCCAGGTCGCGTTGAGCGTTGGCGAGCTGCACCTCGTCGAGCGCCTTCTTGGCAATGGCCTGATCCAGCTGCGCCTGGTAGGTGGCGGGATCGATCTTGGCCAAGAGGTCGCCGCGCTTGACGTCCTGACCTTCCTTAAAATTGAGGCTGAGGATGCGTCCGTCGACCTGTGGGCGCACGGTCACGGTATTGCGGGCCTTGGCGCTACCGACGCCGTAGAAATAGACGGGCACGTCGGCGATGCGGGCAGGAGCCACCAGCACCGGCACCGGGCCTTCCGCGGCGAACCGCCCCGCGCGTCGGTTGCCTCCCTGCTTCTGCTCGGTGGGCGTGGCCGTGAGATAGATCACGGCGGCCGCCACGACGCCGACAATGGCGAGCGCGAACACCTGTTTGAAAAGCCTGATCACCGAGGCTTCCTTTCGTCACGTCGACTGGCGCGGGAGTGTGCCCCCGGTTGGATCCTGGATCCGAACAATGAACGCATAACCCCCACTCCAACCGTCGAAAGCGGGCCCTCAAGCCCTCCGCGGCCCGGGAGGTTAACGGAATATGAAGGCGACGTAATGTAGCCGATCCGGCGTGCTGAAAAACGTCAGGCGAAGGTCGTAAGGTATTCTGAATACGGCAAAAAGGGACCGGTGAAAGGCCACCGGCCCCTTTTTCAAGCAAAATCAGCACATCAGCTGCGCTCCTTAGCCCGAAGGGCGCCGCGTTCCGTGCGCGCCGCCTTGCATTCAGCTGACAGTTCGGCCTCATGCGCCGTAAAACAGGCGCGCATGCCGCCGCCCTTGCCGCGTTCGACGCCGGCACAGAATTTTTCTGCATCCGCCGCGCAGGCGGCGCGAACTTTGGCACGCGCCTCTGCCGCGCTGTCCGTACCGGCCCCGTCTTTCTCCTGCGCCAGCGCCGCACCCGAAAGGGCGAAAAGAACGATGGCAGCGCCGAGGATCGAGGATCGCATCATAAGCATCTCCGGGTTAATCGAGCCACAGCCACAACCCAATCGGCTGTGCGTGAGCCCTAAACGCACCACCCCCCGGCGGCCCGTCGCCGCCAATCGCCGGCGCGTGCTTTGCAGGGCGCGAATGAGGTCTGGGCAGGAGAGGGGCGACCAAAACAAGAAGGGCCGAAAAACGGCCCTTCACGGTGTCCAATCGGTGTGGCGCGGGCTTACTGCAGGCCCTCGACGCAGACGCGGGCCAGGCCCTTGAAATTGGGGATGGTGCGATAGACCATGTCGACGCGATTGATGCTTCGCTCCCAGCCCCGAAGGTCGAGGGGGCGCGTGCGTTCTCCCTGCCTGATGATGTGGCGCACCGCAATATCATCGGGCTCGCCGTTGGCGTAGATGACTTTCAGGTCCAGCATCTCGACGTCGGCCCCGCGCACGTGCAAGCGGATGGCTTTAAAGCGACCCTCGCGGCGCCCAATCGGAACCGTGTCGCGATCCCGACCGAACAAGGCGACTTGCTTGCAACCGAGTTCGACCCAGGCGCCGGCACTCGGCGGTGGTGGCGGTGGTGGTGGCGGCGGGGCGGCGTGGGCCAGTCCTTCCACGCAGACGACCGCCTCCCGCCCGCGGAAATTCGGCACCGCACGATAGACCATCTCGATCCGATCGATGAAGCGGTCACTGCCGCGCAAATCGAGGGGGTTTGTGCGATCGCCGCGCCTCAGCACTCGCCGCACAGGAATGTCGTCGGGCTGCCCGTTGCCGTACACCACCCTGAGGTCGAGCATTTCGACATCGCCACCTCGCGCATGCAGACGAATGGCGCTGAAGCGGCCGTCGCGCCGCCCGACGCGCAAGACATCGCGATCCACGCGAAACGAAACAGTCTGACATCCGAGGTCCACCCAATCGCTGTCTCGGCGCTGGGCAAAGGCATCGCTCGCCATCATCCCGGTGAATACCAGCGCCGCAGCCAAAAGGGCGCCCCGTCGCAACTGCATTACTGCCTCCCTAGTGAAAGAACGTATGCGTTCATACATTGCCCAGCATTTCGCCGCCATCTGGGCGCGAACATGGCCAAGGCGGGGTGGTAGTCCCAACAGTTCATGAACGGAACGGCAAAACGCCTGGGAAGCCCTTGAAAGAATTGAGGGTTGACGGACAAAGGGCGTATCCTCCCATGCCCGCCCCGCGTCGCGCTCAAGGCCGCCCGGCAATGGCATGCGGGGTACGCACTTGAAGCGCGCCCAGCCCGTGCGGCCGAAAAGGCGCTCACAAGCGAGCGCACGCCATAGCGTAGGCGCGCCCGAAGGACCCGACCGAGCTCAAGGAAAACTACCAGCTTGTGCCGCCGCCGACGCCCTGGGCGCTTTGCCCTTGCCGCTCATTCGACGTCAGTTTGCTCGCACACCTTGCCGCCCACCGTGACCGATCAAGCGCGGGACGCAAATACGACCCCGCGCCAGCTTTTGAGGGCTGCCTGCGCTTCGTGTTCGACGCGGCGGCGACGCAAAAGGGTTCCG
>DASTMQ010000237.1:0-10297 GCA_035714005.1 Hyphomicrobiaceae bacterium | reverse complement strand
AACGTCATCAGCGGCAGGAGCAGCATTACGCCGGAGATGGCGCTGCGGCTCGAGAAGGGCGTAGGCGGCACGGCTGATGCCTGGCTCGGCATGCAGGCCGCGTACGACCTGGCGCAGCTGCGGATGCACGCGGCCGACATCAAGGTGAAGAAGCTCGGCCCCAAAGCGGCGTAGGGCATCAATGCCGCGCCAGTGGCATTGGGCAGATTCACTTCTCCCCCAGGACCGTGACGTTTGAGCGATCTCCGTGATCTGCGCTTCGGCGAGATGTTGCCGTTTCCCAGGGTCAATCCGTATCTATCGTTTTGAGCCATGGCTTTCTTGTCCTGAAGCGGCAGGCGGCTACCGAGAGACTCGGCTCGGCGTAATCGCGCCGGTGCGTGGCCGCGCTCTACGGCTTGAACTGCCGCTCCAGCCCGGTCCAGCAATCCGCGTAGTCCTCCTGCAGCGTCTCCAGCCCGGCGGCGAACCCGGTGAGGTGCTGGGGGAAGCGGGTCTCGAACATGAAGGCCAGCGTGTTGGCGAGCTTGACCGGCTTCAGCTCGACCTTGGTGGCTTGGTCGTAGGCGGTCTTGTCTGGCCCGTGCGGCAGCATGCAGTTGTGGAGCGAAATGCCGCCGGGCACGAAGCCCTCGGGGCGCGCATCGTAGACGCCGTAGATCAGCCCCATGAACTCCGACATGATGTTCATGTGGTACCAGGGCGGGCGGAAGGTGTGTTCCGCGACCGCCCAGCGTTCCGGAAAAATAACGAAGTCGACGTTGGCCGTACCGGTCGTCTCGGACGGTGCCGTCAGCACCGTGAAGATCGACGGATCGGGATGGTCGAAGGCAAGCGCGCCAACCGGCGAAAAGTGACGCAGGTTGTACTTATAGGGAGCGTAGTTGCCGTGCCAGGCGACGACGTCGAGCGGAGAGTGGCCGATTTCGCACACATTAAAGCTGCCGCACCATTTGACCGTCAAGCGGCAGGCCTCTTCGCGATCTTCGAACGCGGCAACCGGCGTCTTAAAATCGCGCGCGTTGGCCAGGCAGTTGGCGCCGATCGGCCCGCGATCCGGCATGGTGAACTTGGCGCCGTAGTTTTCGCAGACATAGCCGCGCGCGCTGGCTTCGAGCAGCTCCACCTTGAATTTCACGCCGCGCGGGATGACGCAAATTTCCCCCGGCTCCACCTCGATGCGGCCGAATTCGGTCGAGAAGCGCACGGCGCCGAGCTGCGGCACAATCAGCATCTCGGCGTCGGCGTTGTAGAAGTACTCGTTTTGCATCGATTGGGTGATGAGATAGACGTGCGCCGCCATGCCGGCCTGCGTGTTGACGTCGCCCGCGGTCGTCATGGTACGCAGACCTGTGAGGAAGTTGGCCGGCTCCTTGGGAAGGGGCACCGGTCCCCAGCGCAGCTGACCGATGGCGCGGTCGTGTTCGGCGGTTGCCGGCGCCGTCTTCCAATAGGGCAACGCCGTTCGCTTGAACTTCCCAGTGTGCTTGACCGACGGTCGGATCCGATAGAGCCACGATCGCTCATTGCTGCCGCGCGGCGCCGTGAAGGGCGAGCCGGATAGCTGTTCGGCGTAGAGGCCGTAGGCGGTCTTCTGCGGCGAGTTCTGCCCCACCGGCAGGGCACCGGGCAGGGCCTCGGTTTCGAAGTCATTGCCGAAGCCCGGCATGTAGCCGGCCGCCGTCGCCTGGCTCCATTGTGCGCGCTCTCGCGTTCGCGTTTTGCTGCCATCTGCCATGCTGCCGTCCTGCCCATAGCTGCGGCCAATACCGGTGGCCAATACCCGCGACCCAATACCTGTAACTCAACACCCGTGATTGCGGCCGGGCGCAGCGAACGCCCTCGCGCACGAGAGAGCACCGGCAGCGCCGGGCCCTCGATGAGGGTGCTCAAGGGCGTGTGCGCTCACAGCTTTCCGTGCGCGTCAACGCAAGCCTCGCCGCGGCATACTAACCCCTCCCCGGCGATAAGCGCAAAGTGGGCGAGGCCTAGCGTGCTGAGCCCGGCGCCAGCGTGGTGACATCCAAGGCGGGCGGGCTTAAGGTGCGCGCCACACAGGGGGACTTCCAGTGCCAAAGGCCGGCCAAGCTATGGGGCCTGGGCGGCGCGCGCGCGGCTCGGCGGGGGCGATGCCCAAGGGGCGCGGGGCCGGCGCCCGGACACTGGTATGACCTTTCTGGGTCGAGCGTGCCCCCATTGACCTTTCCCGGGTCGATCGGGCCAAGCATGGCCGGTGCAGAGTTGGAAAGGCGAAATGAGCGATCTCGACTTTGAGGCCCAGTACAACAACCGCGCTCGGGTACCAGAATACGTCGACATCAACGCGCGCTGGCAAGCGGCCTCGCGCGACTATCGCAGCAAAGCCGGGGCCCGGCTCGACATCGCCTATGGGGCGGGCGAACGGCAACGCTACGATCTCTTCCCGGCGGCGGTCGACCCGGCGCCGCTGTTGGTCTATATCCACGGCGGCTACTGGCAGCGCGGCGACCGCACGGAGTATGCCTTCATTGCCCGCGAGTTCAACGCCGCCGGCATCAGCGTGGCCTTGCCCTCCTATTCCCTTTGTCCGGCCGTCAGCGTCATGGACATCGTCGCCGAACTGCGATGCTTCCTCGCGGCTCTGTGGCAGCGGACGCGCATCCATCCCCTGGTGATCGGCCACTCCGCCGGCGGACACCTGACGGCGGCGATGCTGGCGACCGACTGGAGCGGCTCCCCGGGGGTGCCCGCGGACCTGGTGCGAGCCGGCTATGCCATCAGCGGCGTCTTCGATTTGCCGCCGCTGGTCGGCACCAGCCTCAACGAAGCCTTACGGTTGTCCCCGGAAGCGGCGCAGGCGGCGAGCCCGATGTTTTGGCCGGCGCCGCCCAAGGCACGCGTGTTCGCGGCCGCCGTCGGCGGCCTTGAAAGCGAGGAGTTCCTGCGCCAAAGCCGGGCCCTCGCGCGGATCTGGCGCCAAGCCGGCGTCACCGCCGAGGACGTGGTGGTGGCCAACACCAACCATTTCACCATCGTCGACGAACTGACACGGCCGACCAGCCCGCTGTTCAAGTCAGTGCTGGCGCTCGCGCGCACCATCGCGCTGCGCTGAGACGGCGGTTCAGGCGGCCCGCACGAGGCGGTGGTGCAGCTCCAACACGGCGATCATAAAGCCTACCCGGTCCTCGGCGGCCTCGCTGATGACGGAGAAGTAGTTCGGGGTTTGCGGCACGATTTCGCCGATCACCTCGCCCAGCTCGAACTTCAAGTCCGCGTCGTGCTTGCGGGCGATGGCCTGCATGCGGCCATTCTCTGCCAGGCAACTCATGTAAAGGCGGCGGATGCCACGGTTGCGGGCCGCACGCACGACGCGTCCCATCAGCTCCGAGCCGATGCCGTTGTCCTGGTGCAGCCGTTCCACGGAAAAGGCCGCCTCCGCCTCGATGCCCCACACGTCGCCGAGCCGTCGCAGTTCGGCCGCCCCGCGCACGCGGCCATCGATGAGGTAGGCAAAGACGATGCCGCCGAAATCGCTCGTGCGCTCGGCATAGGCTTCGATGAAGGCGTCCGAGACCGCGTGCGCAAAGCGCAGCCGGCGGCTCTCCTTGTCCAGCCGCAGCAGGTGTTCGCGAAAGAGGCTGGCGTCCGTCGGCCACAGCTTGCGGATAGTCCCCTCGCGGTAAGGCTGATCGCTCATGATCATCTCCGTAATGCCGGCGCCACCGCGGGGTATGGTTTTGAGTCTTGCGGTCGACGCCCCTGTAGGAACTCTTTTGCACTGCAAAATAGACCGCCAAAGTGACGGACCGATGAATTCAAAAAAGTGTTATCTACCAATGGAAAAAAATGATGCTGCATCGCCACATGCGGCCCCCTGTCGCGGGCGCGCCGGCCCAGCAAATGGGCAGCTGCCAGGCCGCATGCACAAACCCTGGCGCGCGCAGGCCGGTCCCTTGACCGCCCGGGCGTTGACGCGATAGCCGAGGCGGCGATGACGGTGCTTGATGACTATCGCGCGCTGCTGGCTGCCGGGGCCCTTGAGGGGGACGCAGCGCAAGCGCAAGAGGCGGCCAAACTCGACCGGTTGGTGCAGGATTTGCGCCACTGGCGGCCGAAACGAAGCGGGCTGCCGGGCCTGTTTGAGCGGGCCACGCCGGCACCCAAGGGGCGCTACATTTTTGGCCCCGTCGGTCGCGGCAAGACGATGCTGATGGATTTGTTTTATGGGGCCACCAAATTCAAGCCGCGCCGGCGCCTGCACTTTCACGCTTTCATGAGCGAGGTGCACGACCTCATCAATGCGGCGCGCAAACAAGTGCCGGGCGATCCCATGCCGCAGGTGGCGCGCACGCTGGCAAGCCGGGCTCGCCTTTTTTGCTTTGACGAATTGCATGTCACCGACATTGCCGACGCCATGATTCTCGGCCGCTTGTTCGAGGGCCTGTTCGCGGCCCAGGTGGTAATGGTGGCGACCTCGAATGTGCATCCGAGCGAGCTTTACAAGGATGGCCTCAATCGCCAGCTGTTTCGCCCTTGCATCGACCTCATCATGGCCAACATGGAAGTCGATGAATTGCGTGCGGCCAAGGATTTTCGGCTCGCCAAGCTGGCGGGTAAGCCGCTTTACTTCCGGCCGGCCGATGCGCGGGCGCGCGCTGAGATGGACCGGCTGTGGGGCGAGTTGACGAGTGGGCATCCCGGTGTCGGCGTCGACATCGATGTGAAGGGCCGCACGCTGCACGTACCCCAGGCCGCCATGGGCATCGCCCGCATGTCCTTTGCCGAGCTGTGCGAGCGGCCGCTGGGAACACTCGACTACCTGGCGCTGGCGCGCAACTTCCACACCATCATGATCGACGATATTCCGGCGCTAAGCCAAGCGCAGCGCAGCGTGGCACGCCGTTTTGTCAATCTGATCGATACGCTCTACGACGCGCGCGTTTGCCTGATCGCTTCGGCGGCGACGGAGCCCAAGGCGCTGCTGCCGCCCAACGAGGTGGGCTTGCTGGTTGATCGTACGGTCTCGCGCTTGATGGAAATGCGCTCCGAGGGCTACCTCACGGGCCGCCTGGAGCGCATCAAGGCACACGTTCCGGTGTGATCGCCGCATCACGGGCGCCAACCGGGGTCGGCACCATGCCGGTGGCCTGGCCGAGCCGCAGTTTGCGCAGGCTGCCAAAGCCGCGGTTGAGCCGCTTCAGCTTGCGGCGATAATCGAAGTAGTTGACCTCGAGCCGGTGCCGCTCGGAGGCAACGAAGCGCGAGCGCTCGCGCACGGCTCGGGCCAGTCGGGCGCGAAATTTTCTCCAGCGCTGCGGCGCGTGCATTTGCGCGACGATGGAGCTGGCGATGGTCTGCGCCTGATAGTCGGCGAGCCGCCACATGCTGCCGTTTGCCTGTACCAAGCCGACGGCGAACAGGCTGGTGTGCTCGGGGTGAAAGACATGATGAACGAAGCGCGGGCGGCCATCGGCGGCAAAGGCGATATTCTCGTCCAGGAAGGGCAGCACAGGCCGATAGCCGGTGGCGAACACGATGAGATCGACGCGCTCGGCGCTGCCATCGGTGAAGAGCACGCGGTCCCCGTCGTAGCGAGCAATCTCCGGTTTCACGATTAGGCTACCGTGCGCGACGAGGCGCGGGATCTCGTCCGTCATGGTTGGATGCGCCTGGTCGATGGCGTGCTCGGGCTGCGGCAGGCGGTAGCGCGACGGCGGTCCTTGCAGCAGCCACAGGGTTGCCTGGAACAGCCAGCGTTTGACGAGCCGCGGCAGCGGCACGATCTCGGCCCAAGACAGAACGTCCCCGGTCGGGAAGCCGAGCACGAACTTGGGCACGAACCAGTAGCCGCGGCGCAGACTCAAGAACACCTGCGAGCGACCGTGCACCGCATCGCGGACGATATCGGCGGCCGAGTTGCCGCAACCCACCACCAACACCCGCTTATCGCGCACTTGCAGTGGGCTCTTGTAGCCCCGCGAATGCATGATCTCGCCGGCGAAGGTGCCGGGATAGGTCGGCAGGCGGGGCACATCGTGGTGGCCGCTGGCGATCACCACGCCCTGGTAGCGTCGCGGGTGCGCCTCGCCGGCGACCTTCACCTCCCAGCCCCCATCGTTGCTCGGTACCAGGCGGTTGACGGCCTTGCCGAGTTGAATGTGGGGCAAGAGGCCAAACTTGGCGATGTAATCGCGAAAGTAGGAAAGCACGCGCTCATGGCTCGGATATTCGGGATAATCTTCATCGAGCATGGGCAGGTCGTCGAAGCCGGTCGAGCTGATGCAGGAGACCAGGTGCGTGGTCTCATAAACGATGCCGCTCGGGGTGGCGATATTCCACAGGCCACCGACATCGGCCTCACGCTCGAGACAATCAAAAGCTATGCCGCGCGCAAGAAAGGTCTTGGCGGCGGCCAGTCCCGAAGGCCCGGCGCCAATGATGACGTATTTGTCCTGGGTGCGTTCAGCCATCTAGGCGCTAAACTCGGTGCTGGACCGTCCCGTTGCGCCGGCGCGCCGGCAACGAGGGACGGCCTAGGCGGTGGCGCGGCCCAGGGCAAGGTGACGGATGCGCGCTGGGCGGGCCGGTTTGCCGGCCGGCCTTTTCCTTGAACCGCTCGGGGTTTCGGGTTAACCAACCGCGCGAGCCCGCATCCCGGCGCACAGTTGGAGCCTTACTTTGAGGACGGCGGCGGCGCAACAGCCAGCGAGAGGCAGTAGGCCAGCGAGGAGCAGTAGGTATGGCGCGTAGCAAGATTGCACTCATCGGCGCGGGCATGATCGGTGGCACGCTGGCGCACTTGGTGGGACTCAAGGAACTGGGTGACGTGGCCCTGTTCGATATCGTCGAGGGTGTGCCCGGTGGCAAGAGCCTGGACATTTGGCAGGCGGGTGCGGTTGAGGGCTTCGATGCCAAGTTCAAGCCCGCCAATGCCTATGCCGACATCGCCGGTGCGGACGTTATTATCATCACCGCCGGCGTGCCGCGCAAACCGGGCATGAGCCGGGACGACCTGCTCGGCATCAATCTCAAGGTGATGGAGCAGGCCGGCGCCGGCATTAAGAAGTATGCGCCCGACGCCTTCGTCATTGTTATCACCAATCCGCTCGATGCCATGGTCTGGGCTCTGCAAAAGGCGTGCGGTCTGCCCAAGCAGAAAGTGGTCGGCATGGCGGGAATTCTTGATACCGGCCGCTTCCGTGCCTTCCTTGCCGAGGAGTTCGACGTTTCGGTGGAGGACGTCTCGGCGCTGGTTTTGGGTGGCCATGGCGACGACATGGTGCCGATTGCGCGCTACTCGACCGTCGCTGGCATCCCGCTGCCGGATTTGGTGCGCATGGGCTGGACGACGCAGGCCAAGCTCGATGCCATCATCGAGCGCACGCGCAAGGGTGGTGGGGAGATCGTCAATCTGCTGAAGACGGGCTCGGCTTTCTATGCGCCGGCCTCCGCTGCGATCCAGATGGCCGAAAGCTACCTCAAGGATAAGCGCCGTGTGCTGCCGTGCGCCACCTATCTCGGTGGCGAATATGGCGTGAAGGGTCTCTACGTCGGCGTGCCCGTGGTAATCGGCGCCAACGGCGTGGAGAAGATCGTCGAGATCGATCTTAACCCCGCCGAGCGGCAAATGTTCTTAAAGTCGGTGGAATCGGTGAAGGGTTTGATCGAGGCTTGCAAGAAGATTGCCCCGCAGCTGGCATCTTGAGGTCGCTGGCGTGGCTCAAGGTGGGAGCTCCAGCTTCGGGCTATCGGGCTAAGACGCGCTTAGGCGCGCAACAAAATGGGTGCCAACGAGGCCATCAAAGCCATGGGTAAACGGGCAATAACCTCGGCCAAGAGCAAGCCGATCGGGCCGTACTCGCCGGCCATCGAGGCTGGCGATCTCATCTTTATGTCGGGACAAACACCGCTTGATGCGGCCACCGGCAAGCTGGTCGAGGGCGACATTTCCGTGCAGGCGCGGCAATGCCTTGAGAACCTCAAGGCCATTCTCGAAGCGGCCGGTCTTGGTTTCGCGCACGTGCTCAAGACCAACATTTTCTTGACCAACATGGCCGATTTCGCCGCCGTCAACGACGTCTACAAGTCCTACTTCAGCGAGCCGTATCCGGCCCGCTCCACGGTCGCCGTGGCCGCCCTGCCAATGGGGGCTGCCGTCGAGATTGAAATGATCGCCTCTCGCAGTGCACAATGACGCGCGCTCGGCCGAGCTGACGGCTGGGCGGCTCTGGTATATGGTATACCAGTGGGTCCGACGAGGCCTGCGACAACGCCAATCGCTGGGGCTGCCATGAACATCCACGAGTATCAGGCCAAAGAGCTTTTGAGCCGCTATGGCGCACCGGTGCCGCGGGGGGCCATGGCGGCGACGGTGGAAGAGGCGGTTAAGGCGGCCAAAGCCCTGCCCGGACCGGTCTGGGTCGTGAAGGCGCAAATCCACGCCGGTGGGCGCGGCAAAGGCTCCTTCAAGGGGGCGGCGGCCGGGGCCGGCGGCGGCGTGCGGCTCGCCAAATCCCTGGCCGAGGTTGCAACGCACGCCGAGCAGATGTTGGGCAAGACCCTGGTGACGGTGCAGACCGGGCCCGCCGGCCGCACGGTCAAGCGCCTCCTGATCGAGGAGGGCTGCGAGATCGCCCGCGAGCTCTACCTTTCCTGCCTGGTCGATCGGGCCGCTTCCCGACTGGCCTTCATTGCCTCCACCGCGGGCGGCATGGACATCGAGAAGGTGGCGCACGAGACGCCGGAAAAAATCGTCCGCCTGTCCATCGACCCAGCGTCGGGCTATGCGCCCTTCCACGGCCGCAAGGTCGCCGCGGCTCTGAAGCTAAAGCCCGATCAGATTGAGGCCTGCGACAAGCTCATCGGCGCGCTCTATCGCGCCTTCGTCGACACCGACATGAGCCTGCTGGAGGTCAACCCCATGATCGTGACCAAGGCTGGCAAACTTCTTTGTCTCGATGCCAAGGTCAACTTCGATGACAATGCGCTATTCCGGCACAAGCACGCCCAGGATTTGCGCGACATCGACGAAGAGGATCCGGCCGAGGTCGAGGCCTCCAAGTACGATCTCAGCTACGTGAAGCTCGACGGTCAAATCGGCTGCATGGTCAATGGTGCGGGCCTGGCGATGGCCACCATGGACATCATCAAGCTCTATGGCATGGAGCCCGCCAACTTCCTCGACGTGGGCGGCGGCGCGTCCAAGGAGAAGGTGGCCGCAGCCTTCAAGATCATCCTGTCCGATGCCAACGTGAAGGGCATTCTGGTCAATATCTTTGGCGGCATCATGCGTTGCGACATTATCGCCGAAGGCGTGGTGGCTGCGGCCAAGGAAATGGCCATCAAGGTGCCGTTGGTGGTGCGGCTCGAGGGCACCAACGTCGAGCTCGGCAAGGACATCCTGGCTAGGTCCGGGTTGAAGATTGTGCCGGCCGACAACCTTGCCGACGCCGCCAAGCAGATCACCGACGCCGTGAAAAGGGCAGCCTGAGATGGCCATTCTCGTCGACAAGACCACCAAGGTTCTCTGCCAAGGCATCACCGGCAGTCAGGGCACCTTCCACACCCAGCAGGCGCTGGCCTACGGTACCCAGATCGTTGGCGGGGTGACTCCGGGCAAGGGCGGCAGCAAGCATCCCGACGCGGCGCTCGCCGGCGTGCCGATTTTCGACACCGTGAGCGAGGCCAAGGCGGCGACGGGCGCCACCGCCACCTCCATCTATGTTCCGCCGCGCTTTGCCGCCGATGCCATCCTGGAGGCCATCGATGCGGAAATCCCGTTGATCGTCTGCATCACCGAGGGCATTCCCGTGCTCGACATGGTGAAGGTGAAGCGTGCGCTCGACGGCTCGAAATCGCGGCTGCTTGGCCCCAACTGCCCGGGCGTGCTGAGCCCCAATGCCTGCAAGATCGGCATCATGCCCGCCAATATTTTTATGGCGGGCACGGTTGGCATCGTTTCACGTTCAGGCACCCTCACCTACGAGGCCGTGAAGCAGACGACCGACGCGGGGCTTGGCCAGTCCACGGCGGTTGGCATCGGCGGGGATCCCGTCAAAGGCACCGAGTTCATCGACGTCTTGCAAATGTTTCTCGCCGACACGGCGACCCAGTCAATCATCATGATCGGGGAAATCGGCGGTGCGGCCGAGGAGGATGCGGCCGAGTTCATCAAGGCGGAGGCCCGCAAAGGCCGCAAGAAGCCGATGGCGGGCTTCATTGCCGGCATGACCGCGCCGCCCGGTCGCCGCATGGGCCACGCCGGCGCGATCATCGCCGGGGGCAAGGGCAGAGCCGAGGACAAGGCCGAGGCCATGAA
>DASTMQ010000236.1:0-16737 GCA_035714005.1 Hyphomicrobiaceae bacterium | reverse complement strand
TTGCCCTTGCGCCAGTAATAGATCTTCGGCTTGCAACGGATCACCTCGATGATGCAGCCCTTGTACTCAGCCAGCGCCACGTCACGGAGGTCACGCAGGATCTGCAAATCCTCGCGAGTCACGATCATTTCATGTTCTCCGATCATGCGTTTGCAGCATGCTGTTAGGTAGATAACGTCGCTGGGCGTTTCGCGATGCCCATCACTGTATTCTTGCTGAGTCCCGATCTTGCGCCGATAACAAGCGCGATACAAACTTGATTGCTTTCCCATCCTCAGTGAGCGGCGCGGCGGCATGCCCTGTCAGCTTTCGGGTCGCGAGCAATAAAACGCGTGCTCCGGCCCCGAAAGCGATAGCCCGCGTATTCGCCTTCAGCTCGGAACTTCGCAAGGAAGGCTATCGGTACTGTCTTATTGGATCAGCGCGCCAGACGTTCTCGACGTCCAGCCCCGGGGCTCCCGCCTGGTAGTGGGTCGCAAAGGAGATGCACCAGCGAACATGCTCGCCAAGCTGACAGGCGTTGGCTAAATACCCTTCCAGGCCCAAGGACGGCCGGCGATAGCATCTTGGCTACCCTCCCTGCCCGACAGCAAACGGGGAAAATTAGCGGCTCCTATAGCCAGCAGTGAGATCTCTGCGTTGCTGATGCAAAGCCGACTTCCGTCCATTGAGCTCCTGAGATGCAGTTCTAAGTCTTTCGGACGGGAAGCACGTGCAGCTAACAAACCAATGCACTTCGAAGGTTTTTCCAGACGCGACGACGTCGTCGATCGATGCGGCGCAAGAGAGTTTGCTTGGTTTCCTCGTCCAGCACTTGAACCGCGTCAATGCACTCGACGATCAATGAAGGTGGGATCTTCTCCAGCGGTAGTGAGGTGTCTCGGGCGATGAGAGACAAGCGCTGGCAACCCTGGACGGCGCGTAGTTCCACCAGTTGTCTTTCGATATGCGCATGTCGTTCGCGGCTTTCATGTTTTCGTTGAGTGACCCTCTCAATTGCCTGCTGCTTGCGCTCGATCTTTTCTTTTTTTTGCTGTTCTTGAACCAGTCGCAGTTCTTCGCGGTACAGTTGTCGCATTTCCTGTTCTGCGTGCCACTCTTCGAGCGATCGGGCCGAAGTCCTGCTGCCAAATGGTAAGTACTCGTTGCGCCCTCTGTTTCGCACAATCCACTCGGCAAGCGCGTTGGGGTCCCCGCCAACGCGCGTAGAGTACGTTCGGTACAGCCAAATCGGTGCAGCCACTGACCCGCCCACCCAGTCAAATTCTCGCTCGGCAATTACGAGAGCTTTTGTTAGCCATTCGAGAGCATCCGTTTGTATGTCGGACGCGACCCTCTCCCACGCCCGCACTGGGCCAAACCGATTGATCCAATCCATTTTTTGCAAGTCCGGAACTGCCGCTAGCAGCTCACCGATGGTTGGATCGCCATCGTGCCTGATTGAGGCGAGCAGGTTGAGTATTCTGGTCAGAGCGATGATTTGTCCCATGACCCTTACACTAGCAGGATTACTCACCGAGGATCATTTTGCCTTCCCCGGGTAAGCGTTGCGGAACCCAGTTAGGTAGATAGCGCTGCTGCACGTTTCACGATGTCCATGACCGTGTTCTTGCTGAGCCCAACGTTGCGGCCGATCAGCCGATAAGACAGCCCTTCCTCGTGGAGGGTGAGCACCTTCTTCGCCTTCTTGTCCGACGGACGCTGACCCAGTTGCCGGCCGAGTTTGACGCCGCGTGCGCTGGCTGCTGCTAGACCTGACTTCACGCGATCCCTGATCAGGTCGCGCTCGAATTCGGCTAGCCCAGCCATGATGGTTCGCATCAGCTTGCCGCTCGAAGTGCTGAGATCGAAACTGAGGCCCGTTTGAGCGAGGACGCTAACTTTCCAGCCGTGCAGATCGTCGAGCGTCTGGACGAGATCTTGTGTGCTCCGGCCCCATCGGCTGAGCTCGGTGACCAGAATGGCGTCAATCTCATGGGCTCTGGCCAGCGCCAGGACCTTGGTGCGCTCGGGGCGCACGGTGTCAGCACCCGATGCCGTCTCTTTGAATACGGCAACGATCTTGTGGCCGGCACGCTTGGCGAACGCCCGCAGGTCCCTTTCCTGGCGCTCGCACGACTGGTCGTTGGTCGAGACGCGGCAGTAGATGGCGACTTGTCCCAATTGAACCCCTCGCGGTATCGCTGCTTAGAAAACCAAGGTCTACGCGGCAAACTCACTTCCAACGGTTGTATCAAATACACTGATGACTAGTGGGGACGCAAAATATACGACCTCCTTTAGGATGATCGAGAGGAACCGGCCTGCCATGACCGGGGTCGCCAGGTTGGCGGGGTAGGCCTCGCGCGCGGGTGCGCGTAAAGGACCGGAACTCGAGGGGCTGTGGCAGTAGATCGGCGGGCCACAAGCCGCGATCGGAGGCCGATCTGGCCCGGATTGGGCCTCGTGCGCGCGGGCGCGTATCGCTAATTGCCTGCCGCGGGGTTGCCCAGATCATTCTGAGCCCCCGCGGCCGTTCGGTCGCGGCGGAAAGGGCGTTGAGGCGAAAGCATTACCGTCGCCAATGCCGACGGTAATCGCGGCCGTTTCTGGCTGCCTCCCCCTTCGTGGGCGCGCCAGCTCGAGCAGACGCACACGTGCCCTCGCCAACGCCGCACGCGTCGCGGCGGTGTCCGCTTCGAACCAGGCCGTGAGTGCAGCGTCGGCCTGCGCGAGCGCGCTCAGCCAATGCTTGTCGTCAAGCATGGCGCCCCCTGGTTGAAAGCCGGGGGCAATCCTGGGGGAAAGGCGTGTTGGAGAGAGCTAAGTACTGGTCGGGGCAGCAGGATTCGAACCTGCGGCCCCCTGCTCCCAAAGCAGGTGCTCTACCAGGCTGAGCTATGCCCCGAGCCGCAATTTGCGCAGGGTGTCTAGCATCTTTCGCCACTCCTGAAAACGCCTAAGCGGGACCAATCACATACCGCGGCGTTCGTCTGCGGAAATACCCACCCGACCTCGTCCGTAGCACGCAAAGGCGGACCTCTAGATGCTGTCAACGGCCCAACCTTTCGGCTGCCCCGTTGCGGCGCCTCGGGCCCCAAGACGCCCCTCTGAGCTGCGGCCTCAAATTTGCGAGCAAGCCCGGACAAGACCGCAGGGCGTGGCGCCGGCCCCGGCGCGCCCACGCCCATGGCGGCCTCGTGTCCTAAAGCACAGCGCACTCCCAAATTCGCTGACACCCTGGCGCCTTGAGCAAATTGTCATCCAACTCAAGCTGAAGCGGGTCTGCTCTGCGGGGCGGCCAGGACATGAACAAGACCTTCAGTCCCCCTGAAGTGCCGCCGGGGCCTGCCACCCGCGGGATCCCCAGGGCGACCATTATTGCTGAACGGGTTCCCGTGCGCGCCGCAAAGATGCCCCGATAGGGACGCGGCGGCGGCGCATCAAAGCTCTTCGTGCCCAGCAGGCACGAGGCTCAGGCGTCGCGATCCGAGCCGGAACGTCCTCCGTCGCGGTTTCAAGGAGAAGGGCCAACAAGCGCACCAGCAAGCAACGTCAAGCGACACGCTGAGCCTGAGGCAAAATTCGGAGTGAGCAGTATGTCACCTAACAGCTTGCAGCGCGATGCCATGGCCCTCGCCCTGCAAACCGCAGCCATGCTGCTGATGTTGCTTGCAACGCTTGCGATCCTGTTTCCCAACTTGGTGTTCAGGGAGGTGACGCAAACGACGGCACGGGATGGCGATAGGTCGGCGACCACGCAACCGGCAATCGACCGCTTCTAGCCCGCAAATGCAGGCGGCGAAAAGCCAGCACTCATTGCCCATCGCTCGTCCTGATGACCGCAATGGTGGTGGTGCCGCGGCCTTGCCCCGATCCTGAGCATCTCTTCCACAACCATGCTCAGGGGACCGCGCACGGCGCCGCGGTTGGCTGCAATGTTCCGCCAAGGGTCAGGCCATTGCACACCGCCTGCTCGGTTAGGCTAAGCTTGCAAACAGGCGCATGACCTTCGTCCATACCTGCTCGGCGGCGACGGGGTCGTAACACCAGCGCTCAGGGAAGGTCCAGCCGTGCGCCGCCGAGAAATTCTCGGTCTCAACCGGCACTCGAGCCTGGCGTGCCGTCTCCTCAATCAGCGCCTTGTGCGCGTCCGGGCAGGTAGGATCGTCGGCGGCAAATGCAAGGTAAATTGGCCCCTGCGCCCGCACAATATAAAGATGCGGCGAATTCGGGCCATTCCAGACCATGCGGCCGCCATGCAGTGAGGCCGCTGCGCCGATCATCTCGGGGTACGTTGCTAATGCCCCCAGCGCATGACGGGCACCCATGCAGTGCCCAACCGTCCCCAGCCGGCGCACGCCATTGCTGCGCGCATAGGCGAGGATCGCGCCGGTATCGGCGATCGACATTTCCACGGTCGTTGCAGAGTTTGCCGCATCCATGGCCGCCGGCAGCGGCTCATCGCGCGCGCGCTGCGGACGAAAGCGCAGCACCCCGAGCCGCCAATAGAGGTCGGGCAGATAGCAGACGTAGCCGTGCTTTGCATAGCGAGCGCACATGGCGTCGATCTCGTTGCGCCAACCGAAGGCATCCATATAGAAGATGACGCCGGCGCGGGGTAGCGCGTCGGGCTGGAACACGCGCAGCGGTATCTCACCGGCGGCGGACGGCAGGCGAATTTCCTGACAGTTCACGCGCTCCGCCCCGCGCCTGTGCCGAGGGACAGCGCCTTCCAGCCCTCGCCCTGGCGCGCCGAGGCAAAGGCTGCTTCGATGATTGCAACCGACACGGCCGCTTCGGCGAACGGGCAGGCGACCGGTCCAGCGGTGCGCACGGCCTCTAGGAATTCGCGCGTGGCCGCACCCTCGACGGGATCGGCATCCATCCGGTTGAGCATCTGGTAGCGCTCGCTCCAGTGCCACAGCTCCCAACCGAGCGGCACGGTCAGCGGCCGCCGCAGCTCGATCAACCCATGCTCACCGAAAATCCGCACCTCGTCCCACATATGCCAGCCTTCCTCGATGCAGGTGAGGCGGCACTCGATCTCGCCGAACCGCAGCTCGATAAAGCCGCCGCGGTCACTGCGAGGCCCACAATCGCCCCGGAGCCGGCCGCGAACTTCGGTCGGCCGGTCCGCGAGCAGCCAGGGCAGCAGGTCTGCCATGTGACTGGCGCGCCCCGTGTAGGGTCCACCCCCGCCCAGCGCCGGCTCCAAGAACCACCCCGCCCGCTCATAACCGAGCTGCACGGTCTCCACATAGCCTACGCGCCCGATACGTCCCGAGCGAATGATCTCGCGGGCGGCGAGACAGCCGCGGTCATAGCGCCGATTGAAGGCGACCGCGCCGAACAGCCCGCGCGCTCTTGCCAATGCCGCAAGCTCCACGGCCTCGGCCAGATGCATCACGAATGGCTTGTCGCAGAGCACGTGCCAGTTCCGCTCCAGCGCAAAGCGCACGTGCGCGGCGTGAAGGGTATGCGGCGTTGTCACGATCGCCATCACCTTGCCCGACGGGCTCGGCAGAGCCTCGAGGCGATCCACCAGTGGCGCGCCCGTTCGCTGCGCCAAGGCGACAACGGCCGCGGCGGGCGTGGGATCGAAGATGCCGGCAAGCTCTACCCCCGGATCGCCTTCCAAGCTCGGCAGGTGGTAGCGGCGCGCAAACTGCCCGCACCCGACCATCACCACGGAGACGCTAGCCTTTGCCATGCACTCGGGCCTTCCCTCACAAGTGAACCGCTTGCTTGTTAACTGAACCGCTGTCGCTGACCCGACTGGGCCGCCGCATAGGCCTTCAGGATCATGAGCAGCGCAGCGCGCCCCTCGGCCACGGAAGCGGGCGGCAAAGCCCCACTCGTCAGGCAGCGTCCGAAGGTAAGGGCGTTCTGCTGATGAAACTGGCCGACCTTGAATTGTGGCACCACGTCGTGCACGCGCCACGCCTTCTCCCCGCCCCTCTCAGAATAGCTGCGCAGGAAGCCCGCCGGCGTGATATCGCGCGAGGCGAGATCGACGCCGGATACGAGCGCGGTGCCCTCGGTGCCGTAGATCTCGATCGAGCTGTCGGCCGCCGTGAATGCGAAGCTGGCGACGAGCTCGGCGGTCATCCCGCCCGCATAGCTGAACACGGCGACGCCGCTGTCCTCGACTTCAAGCTGCAGGGTTGCCCGCGAGGTCGTGGCGATGACGCTTTCGGGAAGGCCGAACAGCCAGTGCAGCAGATCCGCCCCGTGCACGCCCTCATCGAGCAGCGCGCCGCCACCGGCGAGCCGCGGATCCACGTACCAGCGCCCCCTGAAATCATTCTGCAGGCCATAGGAGTGACCATGGCGGACGCGGACCAAATGAATGCGGCCGAGGTCCCCGTTGGCGATCAGTTCGCGCAACCGGTGCGAGACGGGATCGAGACGCTTGGGGAAGCTTTGCATGTAGAGAATGCCGCTACGGGCGACCGCGGCTGCGATGCGATCGGCGCCGGCCAAGTCCGCCGCGATCGGCTTCTCACAAAGCACCGCCTTGCCGGCGGTCGCGGCCAACTCCACCAGCTCGGGATGCTGAATGGTTTTGGCGCAGATCGCAACCGCATCGCAGAGCGGCAGTGCCTGGGCGAGATCCGGCTCGAAGCGTACGCCGAAACGATCGGCCGCTTCCCGACCACGCGCGTGATCGTCGTCCCAGATTGCGACGAGATCGGTGGTGTTGCTTGCCTTGAACGCCTCGGCCCAGAAATTCGCGTGATAGTGCGCAAAGCTCAGGATGGCAACGCGGCTCTTCTTGCTCATGCATCCTCCGCTGCGATCGGCACGTCGCCGCCCCCGGTCGCCGATGATCGTTCGATCGCCTCCGCCACCAGCAGCGTGCGCAACCCTGCCCGTGCCGTCTGCTCCGGCGGCTCAATTCCAAGCAGGCCTGCTAGCCAACGCCGGTGCTGTCGCTGCCCGAACGGTGGCTGGGGCAGGGGTGGCTTTATCCAACCGCAGCTGCCGCTCCGTGCGCTGGCCACACTCAGCGCTCCGAGTTCACTGCGCAGCCAGATCGCGCCCAGCGAGCCGTAGATTTCCATGCGGAACCGGTCGGTTCCCCGCTGCTCGATCATTGAGATCTCGTGACTGGCGACGGCACCACTGGCCAGCGTATAGGTCGCCCAGGCGCTGTCGGAGTTCTCGACCGGCACCTCGCGCCCGTCCGCCAGCCGGCGCGTTGCACGCAAGGTCGCCGTACGCGCCGAGACCGCGTCGATGGCGCCAAACAGGTATTCGACGAGATCGATGCCATGCGTACCGAGTTGCAGCACCGCGCCAGCGCCGATGCGGTCGCGCTTAAAGAACCAGTCGGACCAATCGGGACCGGGGGTGGCATTGCGGATGCGTAGGCTCTCGACCCGCCCGATGGCGCCCTCGCGGATCAGGGCGCCTGCCCGTACCACTTCCTCGAAATAGCGATGCATGAAGCTGACCTGCAGGTCGACGCCTGCCTCGCGGGCGGCGGCAATAATGCGTCGGCAGGCTGCACTGTCCGTCGCCATCGGCTTTTGCAGCAGCACCGCCTTGCGAGCCTTGGCCGCTCGGATCGCCAAATCTTCGTGCGTGTCATCGGGCGTCGTGATGATGACGGCGTCGACGACGGACCCCTCCAGCACGCGATCGACGTCGGTGGTGGCAAGCGCTACGCCCCAGCGGCGCGCGAGCGCCTCCGCCTTAACTGCCGAGCGGCTGGCGATGGCGCACACGCTGGCCTGCGGCACCGTCGCCAGCGCGGCCAAGTGGTAGTCGGCGATGAAGCCGGCACCGATGACGGCGACCCGCACGCGCTCCATGACCATTGAGTTCCTCAGGGCGTCCAGCGGCCCGGCGCGGGCGCCTTCGCGCCCGCGGCGACGGCCGGTGCCGAGTAGGTGAAATCGAGTGGATCCTTGGCCTCCTTGATGCGTCCGGAAGCCTTCAGGTAGCCGGTCATGGCGCGCATGTCCGTGGCATAGCCCTCATCGAAAGTCGGATCGAACACATACTGGCCCCAGATTGCCTCGACCAGCGCCTTATCCTGTTTGGTCTTCTCCGCCACCAGCGCGATCACCTCGGCCTTGTTGGCGGGGTTGCCAACGTAGCCTTGCGCCCGCACCAACGCCGCCATCAAAGCGTTGGTCGCCTTGGGGTTCTTGCGCACAAAATCCTGGCTCGCCACGAACAAAGAGCGCGTGGCGGAGATGCGTACCCCGGCGCCTTTGTTTTTTTCAAAGCCGCTGGCGACACCGGAGTGCACGAGCGTCGTATTGCCAAGCGCCAAGGCGTTGTGGCCCCAAGGCTGCCAGCACAGCAGCGCCTGCACGCTGCCGGTCTTCAGCGCCGCCAGTTGCTCGGGCGGCGGCATGTTGACGACCTGCAGCTTCTTCTCATCGAGCCCGTAGTGCTGCGCCAGAGCGAACAGTACGGCGTTGGCCGTCGACCCTGCTAACAAGGCGATCTTGATGTTGTAGAGATCCTCGGGCGCCTTGATGTTGGCGTCCGCTCGCGCCACCAGGTTGTCTGCCGCCGCCGCCACGCAGTTGGTGCCGAGCACGACAATGGGGATCCCCGTGTGCACCATCGAAATGGGCGGCAGGTTGCCCGGCGTCCATAGCTGGATGTTGCCGCCGATAAGCGCCTCGCCGGCCAGCGCTCCACCGGTAAAGGTGGCGGTCGAGACTTCCTCGAAACCGGCGTCCTTCAGCCAGCCCTTCTCCATGGCCACGATCTGGGGAGCGAACACCGGGTCGAGGCCGAAGCCGAGGCTCAGTTTGGCAATCTCCACCTCGCTTTTGGCGAAGGCCTGCTTTGGCAGTCCCCAGCCGGTCGCGAGCGCGGCGCCGGTCGCCAGAAAGGTTCGCCTGTTCATGCCAATACTCCTCACCTTGTGTTGTGCATTTTCTAGACGTTACTCCAGCGGCCGACGGTGGCGCGCACGGCACGCGCAAGCTGATGGTCCGCCACCAGGTTCACGACGCCGATCAGGAAGATGCCGAAGATGGCGATGCCGAGTTGGCCGAGCTGGCGCGCTTCCATAATCAGGTAGCCCATCCCGCTCTTGGCGGCGATCAGCTCGGCCGCCACCAGGATACCGAAGGCGAGCCCGAACCCGACCCGCAGCCCCGCGGCGATGTCGGGCAGCGTCGCCGGTATCGCCACCTGCCAGAGCAGGCGAGCACCGTCCACATCCATGGTTTGCGCGGCCCTGATCAGCGTCGGCGACACCATGGTCATGCCGCGCCAGGCGCTGGTAAAGATCGGAAAGAAGGCGCCGAGGAAAATTACGAACACCTTGGAGGGTTCGCCCAGGCCGAACCAGATAATGGAAAGCGGCAACCACGCCAATGGCGGGATTGGGCGCAGGATCTCGACAAAGGGGCGCAGGCAGCGCGCCGCCAGCGGCGACCAGCCGAGCACGATGCCGAGCGACACACCGATCAATGCCGCCAGCAGGAACCCGGCGAGAATACGAAACAGGCTGATGCCGACGTGCTGGGCCAGGTCCCAGGGACCCAGCACGCGCGCCGCCGCCAGGAGGGCCTCGCTGGGAGCCGGCAGAATTTGTGGATCGCGCCAGACAAAGCGGCTCGCCAGCTCCCAAAGTGCGAGCGCTGCGATCACGCTCAGCGTGCCCGCCAGGCGCTCGAACACCGTTGCGCGCGGTGTCATGGGCGGCGCTCATGCATTCGCCGCTCCCAGGGCAGCAGCCATGCCTCGGCGCGCGTCAATCCATAGGACAGCGCCAGCCCAATGGCACCGATCACAAACATGCCGACCACGGTAATATCGCTGCGGTAGAAGGTGCGCGCCTCCATGATGAGTGCCCCAAGCCCCCGCGTCGTACCGATCATCTCGGCGCCGACGATCACCATGAAGCCGACGCCCAACGCCACCCGGGCACCGGCGACCATACGCGGCAGGGCGGCGGGCAGTACGACCTTGAGAAAGATGTCGGGGGGCGGCGTATCCATGGTCCGCGCGGCCGAGATCAGCACGGGATCCACCAGCTTGATGGCGGCGATGGTATTGGACAGCATAACCCAGAAGCAGCCGTAGCCGATCAGGAAGACCTTGGAGGCTTCGCCCACTCCGAACCAGACCACCGCCAATGGCAGCAGACTGAGCGTTGCCACCGAGCGGCAGAAGGTCACGATCGGCGCCGTGGCCGCGTCGAGTGTGCGGTTCGATCCGATAAGCAGGCCGAGCGGTATTGCCAGGGCCAGAGCCAGCGCATAGCCGGTCAGGATGCGCAGGAAGGTAATGCCGACGTGCTCGCCCAACAGCGTGCCCGCCGGAAAGCCGTCGAGCGCCAGCTCGCCCGCACTGGCGACAATCCGGGATGGCGGCGGAACCTGGATCGGTCGCACCCACCCGAACGCCACCACCGCCTCCCAGCCGGCCAAAAAGGCGATCATGATGGCGACCGGGATGGCGGCGTCCGCCAGGCGTTTCTGCCAGCGGCCGGTCATGACGCCACCTTCTTCGCCGGCGTCGCGGTCACGGCCTTGCGGTCGAGCGCCGCCCAGATCTCGTCGTATGTCGCTAGTAGTAGCAAGTCGGTGCGGCTGCGTGGACGCGGCAGCTCTATGCGCCGTTCCAACACGATCCGACCCGGTCGCGGCGACATCACGATCACCCGGTCGGCGAGCATCAGCCCTTCCCAGATGCTGTGCGTGACGAACACCAGGGTCTTGCGCCGCGCCGACCACACCCGCAGCAGCTCGTCCTGCATTTCGTTGCGCGTCAATTCGTCGAGGGCGCCGAACGGCTCGTCCATCAGCAGTATTTTAGGGTCGAGCGCGAGCGCACGCGCGATTGCGACTCGTTGCTGCATGCCGCCCGAAAGTTCGAACGGATATTTGTCGCCTGCCCCCGCGAGGTCGACGAGCTCGAGCAGATCGCCGGCGAGGTCGTCCGCCTGTTTGCGGCTGAGGCCGCGATTGACGGCGGCGAAGGCGATGTTGCGCTTCGCCGTCAGCCAGGGAAACAGGGCGTTTTGCTGGAAGACCATGCCCTTACCCTTGCCCGGGCCGGTCACCCGCTCGCCATTCACGCGCACCTCTCCGTCGCCGACCGGCGTCAATCCGGCAATGACGTTGAGCAGCGTCGTTTTTCCGCAGCCGCTGCGCCCAAGCAGCACCACGAACTCGTTTTCCCGGATCGACAAATTGATGCGATCGAGCACGTTGACCTCGGTCGCCGCCTCGGTCTGGAACCGCTTGCTGACGTCGATGATCTCGATCACGGGGCTGTCGAGGCGCACCGGCTTTCGCATCAACCAACCCTCACGTAGACCGGGCTCGACCAGGCACAGCCACCATCGTCCTGGCGCACGCGCACCCAATAAGCGTGCTCGCCCGGCGGCGCCTCGGCATCGGTGAAGGCTCCTGTCCAGCCAAGCGCCGCCGGCAGGTGCGGCAGTCGCTGAAGCCGCAGCAGGCGGTAGGGCTCATCCCACTGGCTTTCAAGCGGTGCGCCGGCGAGCCGGCGCAGGGGAAACTCGGCGGCCAGCGTTCCGCTGCTGAAGCCGATCAGCGTCTCCGGCCGCTCCTCGAGCTCCATCTCGACGCCGTTCCAATTGCCCGCCGTGATCGAGCGAAAACTCAGGCCGGCCGCGGTCCGCACCGTGATCCCTTCGGCCGGCGTATCGGTCCCCCAGTCGCGGGCCGACAGCAGGCTGCCGCCGACCACTTCGACGCGCCCCTCCCACTGCAAGCGAGCGCGCGACCAGTTGCCGGGCGCCGAGGCGCCGAACCACGACAGGCGCAGGCAACTCGAAGGCGCCCCATCGACCACAGCGATCGGCGCGAGGAATATGGGCTCGCAGCCACGAAATATTTCCACCGAAGTCAGCGGCGCCGTGCCTTCCACGCCGACGGCGATGCGCGGAGCGGCGGGCACGGCGCCCACCTCGCCGAAACCGCGCCCATCCACCTCGACATCGAGCAAGATGCGCTCGCCGGTGGTGGCATAGGTGGCGCGCTGGCGCAACGCGGTCCAGAGGTGGGCGCGGCCGAGGGCCGGCATTTTCACGGCCGCAAGGCCGCCGCGCAGATTGCGCACCGACATGCGTCCCGGGTGGCTGGCGCCGGGCCGACCGTCGACGCCATCGCTGCCGCCGACCACGCCCAACCGGTAGCCTCGCCGCAAGGCTTCGAACAGGAACCATTCCGACGTGGCGTGCGTCGAATGCACTTCTAACAGGCGTTCCGTGCTGGGCTCGTGCCAATTCAGATTTGATGTTCGCCCGCCCACGTGCACCACCAGCAAAAGGTTGCCGCCGCGCACGTGCGCGTGCAGATCGGTGACGTGACCAAGGTCGGTGGCAAGATCCGAGGTGTCGGAGACGTGGCGGTGGCTACAGCGTCGCAGCTCACCCGTGTCGCCGGGGAAATAAACGTTGTGATCACCGCCGAGCGCGGTCTCGCCGGACCATTCGTAGCCCAAAAGAGTGACGAAGCGGCCGTCCTCGTTGAAGCGCCTGGTGACGTGCTTGCTCTCCTCCCAGTCGGCGTTGGAAAGCAGAAAACAATTGCCTTGATGTCCGGCGAAATCCGCCCCCGCGAAGTCGCGTGCAAACGCGAAGTAGTCTGCAATTGTCTGGGCGCCGCAGCCATTGGCCGACTGGGCGTGCAGGTCGCCCCAATAAAGCCGCTGCCGTGGATTGCGAACGCACCGGATCGGATTGGAGACGGCGCTGAGGCGCCTGGCAACGTCGGCCACTTCGATGCGATGAACGCCTTCAGGCAGGGGACCTAGGCGCAGGCGCGCGACGGCACCGTGCTCGGCATTGATGCAGGCGCTGGCGCCGCAGGATGCCACGACGTCGATCGTGCCGCCGCTTGCGGGGTTGCCCCAAATATCCTCGAGCCGCACGATCAGCTCGAAGGTTTCGCCCAGTCCGAGAATGCTCGGGGCAATCGCAACCAAGCGGTGCGGAGCGCCACCCACCACCTTCGTCGTGATTTTTGTTACTGGCGCCCAGGCACCACCTGCGGGCTGCAGAAAGATCTTGATGGCCGATGCGGCCTCGATGAAGGTTTGTGCCTCGAAACCCGGTGAGGGCGGCGCGCCGTATGTCAGGCTGAGTTCCTCGCCGCGCGCAAGACCGTGCGCCAACCTGAGCAGTAAGGCATGATCGAAGGGATGCCAGTCCTCGCGTCGCATGGCTTCGATCGCGACGGCGCCATTGGCGGTCCCGGTGGCCGCGACGAAGTTGCGGCCGACGGGATCATGCCACTGCGGCAGCCCACCATCGTGTGGCCATCTTCGCGCCAACCCGATGGCAGAGCCAGCCGCGATGTCCTCGGTGGCGCGGATGCGCAGCGACCAGCGAAACAACTCGCCGGCCCGGATCAGGGGCGGCAAGGTATGGGTTATGGTGACCCCAAACAGGCCTGCGCCGCCGTTCTTCATGTCAACGCAGCTCGACCTTGTAGCGATAAATGTCACCACGCATGACGGCGCGCCGGAATTCGCCGACGCGTCCGTCGGCGAGGTAGGTTCGCCGCTCGAGCTGGAAGATCGGCGTGTTGGGCACCAGCGTCAGGTGTTGCGCCACATAATCGTCGGCCAGCGCCGGCTCGATGTATTCGTCGGCATGCGTGAACTCGATGCCGAAGCGATCGCGCAAAACGTCGATCAGGTGGTTTTCCTGAAGCTGTTTTGCCGTTAGTCGTGGACAGATGCGCTCAGGCACAAAGCTCAACTGCAGCGCGACGGGTGTTTGCTTGACGAAGCGAATGCGGTCGAAGCGAAAAATTTGCTCGGACCGACGCAAGCTCAGGACTTCGGCGATTTCGGGCGATGGCCGGCGTCGGCTGAAGGAAAGAATACGCCCACCGGCATCGAGCGGCGGACCTTCGATACGAAAGCGCGTGTAGGAGCCGGCAATCTGGCCTTCCGATTTCGGCCGGCAGAGAAAGGAGCCGCGACCGGGATGGCGCTCAATGATGCCGTCGCGGGCCAAGCTTTCGAGGGCGCGTCTGACCGTGCCGCGGCTGACGCCATAGTGGGCACACAGTTCTTGCTCGCTCGGGATGATGGCCCCGGCTGCCCAGCGCCCCAGCCGCAGCTGCATGGCAAGGTCGGTGGTCACCTGGTGGTGCAGTGGCACCATCGGCTCGGGCTCGAACGCGTTCAGGGTCACGCGCTGCGCCAAGGCGCGCCCGGCCGCCCCGGCTTCGGCCTCCGCGATCAACTCCAGGGTGCTCATGCACGGCGCCTATGGTTCAAATGTTTAAACATTAGAACATATGGCGCCGCGCGCCGTCAAGCGCCGGCGATGGCTGGCGGGTTTATGGGAGCCCATGGAGCCGCGGCGGCTCGGGCCGACAATGCGAACAGCACCGCCCGCCTTGAATGCCTACCGGGCGATCTGGTCAGTGCCCGCCGAACACGAGGGTTTGGAAGGGAAACACGAGCGCTTGCAGCCTGAGAATTAGGGCGTGCACGAGCGCCAGGGCATCGACGGTGTGCAGTGCCGCGCGTTTCAAGGCGCCCGTCTCCTTGGCGGCGATCTTGTCGTGGTTGTTGGAGTAGGCATTGGCGATGCAGCTGCTGCCGGGCGTTATTCCCTCCAGCCCGCCCTTATAGAGCGCCTCGAGTGAGACCAGTAGCGTGCCAGGTCGCGTCACCTGCTGCGCCTCGACCAATTGCTCACCACCGCGGAACTGGCCGGCGGCGATGTAGTCCTGCACGTCGGTGACCACCATGGGAATAATCGTCCAGGGTTTGGAGGCGCACGTGACCTCGGCAATCATGCCGACCTTCATGATTTGCGCTTCGATCTGTCCAAAGCCCGCGTGCAGAACGCGCTGGCCGGCATCCGACGGGATCAACAACCCCGCCGGTCGCATCATCGGATTGACCATATCGCCGGCCCGCAGCGCAAACTGCTCCACGCGCCCGTCGACGCCGGCGCGAATGACGGTTTTTTGCAGTTGCACTTCGGCCTCCGCCAGCGCCGCTTCGGCGCTCGCCTTCTGCGCCGGCAGCAGCGTGGCGATGCGCTCCTCGGCCTGCTGTTTTGACGCCGTCGCCGCGGCAATGGTGCCCTTGCGCCCCTCGAGCGCGACCTCAAGCTTTTCGATGTCACGAAAGGCGACGTTTCCGGGATTGCGGCGTTGCAACTCACGCTTGGTGTTAAGCTCATCCAAGGTTTGCTGCTCGGCCGCCTTAGCCTCCTGCATTTGGCCTTCCGCCTTCTGGATGTCGGCTTGCGCGACCAGCATCTCTGCCTCGGTCTCTGCAATTTTGCGGCGCGCGCTTTCCGCCGCCGCCTCCTGCTTGGAGCTATCCAACCTGAAGATGGGCGCGCCTTTGTTGATTGGTCCGCTGACGCCAACGTAGACGTCGGCGACGCGACCGTTGATTTCCGGAACGATCGGCACGGTTCTAAAGAATAGCGTGACGTTGCGCGTGGACGGGTGGTTGTAAAAGATCACCGTGATCAGGGCCACGGTGAGAATCAAACAGCCCGTGATCCCCCAGCGCAGTTCGAACCACACAGAGTAAAAGTTGATTTCCTTGCCCAGGCGCTTGCCTTGTGCGTAGCGACGGTAAAGATAGTCGGGAACAATCGTGAGAAGGGAGCAGAAAAGCAGCTCAAGCATGCCTCAGCTCCTTTTTTCGTGCCGGCTGTGCGCTGGGCGTTGTCGACACCACGACACCGGTACCCTCCCTTGGCGCCAGCTGCTTCTCGCGCGCCCCACCGGCTTCATTGCTTGCCGGGCTGTCAGCCATCGAGTCTGGCCGCAGGGCCGCGGCACCGCCGCCGGGCTTAATGCCGGCGATGGTCTCGGTGGAGTCGGCAATGCGTCCCAGCGAGCCGCCGAAATCAGGCAGGTCGATCAGAGCCAGCAGCAAACCGGCGATCCAGAAAATATGCATGTGCGTAAAAAGCGAGATGAGCCCCAGTACCGCGACGATCTCGAATTGTATTTTCTGCGACTTGTGTGCCATCCGCTCGGGCAGGGTGTGGAGGCGCAAGAACAAGAGCCCGAACCCCACGACGAGCAGCAGAAAAATCAAGGCCATGACGACCATGAGAACGTCGGTTTCGCCGGGCGCAGTGATGAACGCCGGCAAATCGTGGGGAGCCGCTGGGTGGAGCGACTGAGCCATGGCCGTCCTCCTATCGCGTTGGATCAGCGTTAATGATCCTACGCAGTGTCCCCAACGGCGGTATGTAGGCTAACCCTGAGAGAGCGGCGTGTAATTCCCGAGCCGTGCGGATTGGTTATCGGCCGCCGCATCAACTCCCCGTGTGCTGGTCCCCCCGGTGCTGCTCCCCCCAGTGCTGCTCCCCCCAGTGCCGATCCCCCAGTGCCGATCCCCGAGTGCTGCTTTGCCGCTAGCTGAGGCGGCGGCTGCATTTGCACTCCCCTCCCGCTCGCCCGCGCCCTCAAGCGAACGCGAGACCTGCGCCAGGCGCCTTTGCCGCCTCAAAGCCCGCCGGAGACCGTCGGGCGGAGGGTAACGATCTTGGATCGGCGGCAAGGCGAGGAACGCACCGGCGCGCGCGCGCCCCCGAATTTTGGCGTGTCCATTGAGCAACAACGGCGCTCGGCAAAAACGAAATGCTTGCCACGAAACCCGCTCGACCAGCGCGGGGCTCAAACCTTTCACCTTGCATGACGCGACGGCACCGTTGCACGAAGGGCCTCCGTCAAACGCAGCGGCATGATCACCATCGACGCGCAATGCCTTGCACTGCCAAGCCAAACGAGCGCCCTCGAAACGCGCGACCAA
>DASTMQ010000235.1:0-1724 GCA_035714005.1 Hyphomicrobiaceae bacterium | reverse complement strand
GCCGCCCGCTGGTGCTGCCGCTGAAACGCCAGGCTTTCAAGCGGGCGGTGACCAATCTGGTCACCAATGCCGCCCGTTTCGGCGACAACGTCGTCATTCGTGCCGCGGCGGAGGAGTGCTGGCTGCGCATCGAGGTCGACGACGACGGTCCGGGCATTCCGCCGGCCGAGCGAGACAACGTCTTTCGTCCCTTCTATCGGCTCGATCACGCGCGCAACCAGGACGCCGGCAATTCGGGTTTGGGGCTGGCCATTGCCCGCGACATCGCGCGCAGCCATGGCGGCGATATCGCGCTTGGCGTCAGCTCCATGGGTGGCCTCAGAGCCACCATGCGCGTGCCGCTGTGAGGCGGCTCAGGCCGGTTCGGCCTCACGCCGCGCCATCATGGCTTTAAAGGCCGGCCGTGCCTGGCAGGCCGTGAGCCAGGCTGCAACGCGCGGCGCCGCTTGGAACAGCTCGGTAGCGGGCATCGCGTAGCGCAAGACCTCCGCCAGATTGAGGTCGCCAACGGTGAACCGATCGCCGACGGCAAACCCGGTTGCCGCCAGCGCCTGGTCCAACACCGCAAAGGGCGCGCGCAAGGTTTTAACCGCCGCCGCGGCGATGGCGGCGTCGCGCTGCCCCTCGGGGTAGCTCGCCCGGTGATAGAGAATGTTGAGGGCGTGCGGCTCGACCTCGGTCGCCGCCCAAAGCGCCCACATGGCCATGGCACCGTCTTCGGCGGGGTTCGCCGGCCCCAGCGGACCGCCGTGCTTCTTGGCCAAGTAGAGGTTGATCGCCAGGGATTCGTGCAGCACGACACCGTCATCGTCGATGCTGGGGATATGCCCGTTGGGATTGATGCGCAGGAACTCGGGCGAGCGCGTATTCAGCGGGGCGTGCCGCGCCGCGGCATCGGGCAACCGGTAGGCCTGCAGCACCGGCACCTGGCGGAAGGCGAGCCCGAGCTCACCCGCCAACCAGAAGGTACGCGAGGCGCGCGAGCGATAAACGCCATAAATCGTCAGCATGGGCTTCCTCTCTTTTTGCTAGCACGCCGCCCGGCGAGGTCACCGGCGCGCAAACGCCCAGGGCTAGAACAGCCGACCTCCATTGGGCACGCTTCGCTCCGGTGTAATTAGCACCACCTCGCCGGCCGCGTCGGGGAAGCCGAGCGTCAGGACCTGCGAGAGCGTCTTGGCGATCTGGCGCGGGGGAAAGTTGACGACGGCGGCAACCTGCCGGCCGATCAGCGCGGCGGGAAGATAGTGCGCGGTAATCTGCGCGGAGCTCCGCTTGACGCCGAGCTCAGGTCCAAAATCAATGTCGAGCCGCAGCGCGGGCTTGCGCGCGCCGGCAAGCGGTTCGGCGGCGATGATGGTGCCGACACGGATATCGACCTTGAGAAAATCCGCAAACGCGATGGGAGACGGCGGCGGGCCGAGCTGGCGCATTGATCCTCCAGGGACAAGCCTTAACTCTTCGGCTCCTCGGTGGCGGCCGTCGCGTCGTCCGGCGCGCGGGCTTTGCGGCCGGCTTCGCCGAGCGCGCGCAGAAACTGCGGCACGGCGGTGGCGAGGCGCTCGACGCCGGCAGCGACGGCATCAAGCTGGTTGAGGGTGCGCTCGCCGCGGCGCAGCCGGCGATCGAGCGCCGCCATGGTGCGCGCGTGCCCGGGATCCTCATCCTCGAGCCAGGTGCGAAACACCGAAGCATAGACGCCGGCCAATCCGGCCACCCGCAGC
>DASTMQ010000234.1:0-2587 GCA_035714005.1 Hyphomicrobiaceae bacterium | reverse complement strand
CGGATGCCGAGCTGGATCAGGGAGACGCCTTTGTGGTCCAGCACCCGGCGCATGGCGGCGGCGTGCGAATAGCGCTCGCCAAGGTAGCCGTCGCGCAAGTCGGCGTGGGCGTCGAACTGCACGACCACGAGTTCAGGCTGGCGGGCCAGCAGGGGCCGGATGGCGCCCGCCGTCAGCGCATGCTCGCCACCCAGCACGAAGGGGAATTTGCCGGCCGCGAGCACGTCCTCGACCAGACGCGCGAGCTGATCGAGGGCGGCTTCGATCGGCATGGCGATCGGCGGCTCGCGCACGGCCGCCACCCCGTAGTCGAGATAGGCCTCCCGCCCCAACTCCTCGTCGTAGAGCTCGAGCTGGTGGCTGGCCCGCAGGATGGCGCCGGGTCCCGCCGCCGTGCCCGAGCCATAGCTGACCGAGGCCTCCAAGCCAAACGGCACCAGCACCGCGCGCGCCGACGCTGGCTGATCAGCGTCGGCCCGCACGGGATCGAGAAAGCTCTGTTCGGCCGGTAGGTAATCGAGCCTTGCGCTCACGCCTGAACCTGTTGGGCCGCGCTCTCGACGGTTGGCTCGCCGTACATCGACAGCATGGGCTCGTCGAGCAGGATCGCCTCATCATAGGCGCCGTAGCCGTTGAAGCGCCCGCCCAGCGCCCGCCCGTAGGCACCCGTGTTGCCGATTTCGATGTAGTCGCCTTCCTTGATCTTGGTGGGGAGCAGGAAGGGTCCCGGCATGAAGTCGATGGTGTCGCAGGTTGGTCCCCAAAAGGCAAAGGGAGCCAGCGTCTCGCCCGCGTCAAGCTCGCGGCCGATCAGTCGCACCGGGAAGGCAAAGCCCATGTGGGCCGCGTCGAACAAGGTGCCGTAGCTGCCGTCGTTGATGAACAGCTCGTTGCCGCGTCGGGCGTCGACGCGCACGATCAAAGATTCGGCTTCCGCCACCAGGGCGCGGCCGGGCTCGCACATCAGCCGGCAATGCTCGCCGATCGGCATCCGTTCGACGCCGTCGGCAATGGCGCGCACGAAGGCACTGAGCGGCGCCGGTGCCTCGTCGGTGTAGACGGACGGAAAGCCGCCGCCGACGTCGAGACGATCCAGCACCACGCCGGCCTTGACGATCAACTTGCCAACCTCACCCAGCGCCTGCACAAAGGCATCGGGCGTCGCCGTCTGCGAGCCGACGTGGAAGGTAACGCCCAAGATCTTGGCCGCCTGGCGCGCCTTGCCGAGCAAGCGCACGGCCTTGGCGCCGGCAGCGCCATACTTGCGCTCCAGCGGGATTTTGCTGTTCTTGGCCGACACGGCGATCCGCACCCACAAGGTGAGGTCGCGGCAGCCGCCGGTCTCCTCGGCGATCTTCCGCAACTCCTCCTCGCTGTCGAGGGCAAAGCTGCGCACTCCGAACTCGGCAAAGGCGCGCCGGATCGCCGCGCGCGATTTGACCGGGTGCATGAAGTGGAGATTGGCCTCGGGGATGGTTCTGGCATCCTCGATTTCGGTCAGCGAGGCGACGTCGAAATGACGCACACCGGCGCCGTACAGCGCGCCCAGCAGGAAAACCGAGCTGTTTGCCTTGTAGGCGTAGGCTACATCACCAGGGAAGTTTTGCAGGAACCAGCGTGCCGCGCGTCCCGCAGCATGCGGACGCAGGCCGATCACCGGACGATCCGGCGTGTATGCGCCAATCAAGGCAGCAGCAGAAGCGTATCTTTGCATCTCATGGGACCCCCACCAGTCGGTTGGACCAGGCGCTGCTCAAACCAGCAGAAGCCGCCGCGAAAAACTTTTAGCGAAGGGGGACATAGGGTCTGGCGGGGGGTGTGTAAAGGTTTTTTTGGCCGTGAGCTGCCAAAAAACCGCCGCGCGGTTAGCGCGCATTGCCGCACGGGCGCTGCCGGCGGCAGCGGCGCTTGCCGCGCTGGCCCGGCGCCAGGCCAAATCAAGCTTTCGCTCGCAAGCGCGAACGGCCGCCGGCGCCGGCCGCTAGACTTAGACTAGGACGCTGGCGGGGCTCACTTCCTGTAGCCGGCCGCCATCGAGCACCAGGACGCGGTGCATGCGCTTGGCAAGCGCCAGGTTGTGCGTGGCGATCAAGGCGGCCACGCCGCTGTGCCGGATCAGCTCGATCAATTCGTGAAAGACATGAGCGGAGGTGTGTGGATCGAGGTTCCCGGTCGGCTCGTCCGCGAGCAGAAGCTTGGGAGCGTTGGCGAGCGCGCGCGCGATCGCCGCGCGCTGCTGCTCTCCGCCCGAGAGCTGGGCGGGACGGTGCTCCAGGCGATGGCCGAGGCCCAGCATGTCGAGCAATTCCTTGGCGCGCGCCTCGCCCCGGCGGCGGCCGGTGCCGGCGATCAGCTGCGGCAACAGCACGTTCTCGAGCGCGGTAAACTCCGGCAGGAGTTGGTGGAATTGGTAAACGAAGCCCATTTCGCGCCGGCGCACGCGCGTGCGCTCGCCATCGCTCAGCCTGGCGCAGTCCACGCCATTGACGAGCACGCGGCCGCCGTCGGGCGTTTCCAACAGCCCGGCGATATGCAGCAGCGTTGACTTGCCCGCCCCCGATGGGCCGACCAAGGCGATCGCCTGGCC
>DASTMQ010000233.1:0-20426 GCA_035714005.1 Hyphomicrobiaceae bacterium | reverse complement strand
GCCGGCAAAGGCCGCCCCCGGACCCGCCTCAAGAGAGCAAAGGTGACGTAGCGCAGAGCGGTCTGCTAGCTTGCCCAAGGATGACTCGGGGGGACAGCAGGCAGCCCGTATGGAATATTTCCTTCAGCAACTCATCAATGGCGTGACGCTCGGCTCGATCTACGGCCTCATCGCCATCGGCTACACCATGGTGTTTGGCATCATCGGCATGGTGAACTTCGCCCATGGTGACGTGTTCATGCTGTCGACCTTCATCGCCCTCATCTTTCTGCTGGCGCTCACCCAGGTCCTGGGCTTCGGTTCGCTGGTGCTGGCGCTCGTCATCGTGCTCTTGCTTGGCATGCTCTTGACCTCGTTGTGGGCCTGGGCGATCGAGCGCCTGGCCTACCGACCGCTGCGCGGATCTTTCCGGCTGGCGCCGCTGATTTCGGCGATCGGCATGTCGATCTTTTTGTCCAATCTGGTGCAGGTGACGCAGGGGCCGCGCAACAAGCCGGTGCCGTCCTTTTTCGGAACCGTCCTCACCTTGCACGAGGGCGAGAACTACGCCGTCACCTTGTCCTTTAAGCAGATCCTGATCGTCGGCGTCACTGCGCTCTTGCTCGGGGCATTTTGGTGGATCGTGCAAAACACGGCACTTGGCCGGGCGCAGCGCGCCTGCGAACAGGATCGTCGCATGGCCGCACTCTTGGGCATCGACGTCGACAGGACCATCTCGCTCACCTTCGTGATCGGCGCCGCGCTCGCCGCCGTCGCCGGCCTCTTGTTCATGATTTACTACGGGGTCGTCAGCTTCAGCGACGGCTTCGTTCCGGGCGTCAAGGCCTTCACCGCGGCGGTGCTGGGAGGGATCGGCTCGTTGCCGGGCGCGGTTCTCGGCGGCCTGCTGATCGGCCTGATCGAAACCCTGTGGTCCGCCTACTTTTCCATCGACTACAAGGATGTTGCCACCTTCTCCATCCTCGCCATTACCTTGGTGTTCTTGCCCTCCGGGCTGCTGGGCAAGCCCGAGGTCGAGAAGGTGTGAAGCCAATGGCGAGCTCAGCTGGCGAAGTCGCCCGGAGCCACCGGCAAGTGCTGGCGAAAGCCGTCACCGATGCGCTCGGCACTGCCGCTCTCGCCCTTGGCCTGGCGGTGCCGATCCTGGCCTTGCGCACCGAGCAGAACATCTCCAACGAACTGATCCTGCAACCCCGTTGGGGCTACGTTGCCGTGGCGGTGGTGGGCGCCTTTGCGGCGCGGCTCCTCTATCTCATCATCGCCGCGTATGGCCGCGGTCCCCGACGCCGCAAGGTGACGGTTCCGAGCGGCTGGCGCGATGCCACCGCGCGCAGTTTAGCCGGCATCGGTCTTGCCTGCCTTGTGCTCTATCCTTTGATCGCGCTCAGCCTGACGGGCAAGGCAGGGGCCATCAAATGGATCGACAATTTCGGCATCCAGATCATGATTTACATCATGCTGGGTTGGGGCCTGAACATCGTGGTCGGCCTCGCCGGCCTGCTCGATTTGGGCTACGTCGCCTTTTATGCGGTGGGCGCCTATTCCAGCGCCCTGTTGGCGCAGAATTTCGGCCTGAGCTTCTGGATTTGCCTCCCGCTCGCCGGCATCCTGGCCGCCTTCTGGGGCATCCTGTTGGGCTTCCCGGTGCTGCGCCTGCGCGGCGACTACTTGGCCATCGTCACCTTGGCGTTCGGTGAGATCATCCGGCTCATTCTTATCAACTGGGTTCCCGTCACCGGCGGGTATGCGGGCATCTCCGGCATACCTCGTCCGACCCTGCTCGGCCTTCCCTTTAATGCCAGCGAGGCGGGTTTTGCCGCCTTCTTCCAGCTCGAGTTCTCGCCGGTGCACCGGGCGATCTTTTTGTTTTACGTCATCCTGGGGCTGGCGCTGTTGACCAACTGGGTCACCTTGCGGCTGCGCCGGCTGCCGATCGGCCGCGCCTGGGAGGCCCTGCGCGAAGATGAAATCGCCTGCCGCTCGCTCGGCATCAACACCACCAACACCAAGCTCACGGCCTTCGCCATCGGTGCGGGCTTCGGCGGCTTTGCCGGCGCGTTCTTCGCCGCACGCCAGGGCTTCATCAGTCCGGAATCATTCACCTTCATGGAAAGCGCCATCGTGCTCGCCATCGTCGTGCTGGGTGGCATGGGCAGCCAAATCGGCGTCGCCATCGCCGCGGTGGCGATGATCGGCGGCACCGAGATCCTGCGCGAGCTCGATTGGTTGCGCCGGATCTTCGGACCCGAGTTCGAACCGACGCAATACCGCATGCTGTTGTTCGGCCTGGCGATGGTGCTGGTGATGATCTGGAAACCGCGTGGGCTCATCTCGTTTCGAATGCCGTCCATCTTCCTGCATGAGCGCCGCCGCGTACGTGCCGAGCTCGTGCAAGAGGGGCACGGCTGATGCGCGCCGCCCGGGCACCGCTGCTGACGGTTGAGCGCCTGACCATGCGCTTTGGCGGCCTGATCGCCATCGACGACTTGTCCTTTTCGGCCGCGCGCGGCGAGATCACCGCCATCATCGGCCCCAACGGGGCGGGCAAGACCACGGTGTTCAATTGCATTACCGGCTTTTACAAGCCCTCCGGCGGTCGCCTGCTGCTGAACCTGAGCGATGCCACGCCCGCTGCCGACCAGATCGATCGGCTGACGGCATCGGGTGCGCGCCACCTGCCGATCCCCGGCGGCGAGCTGTTCTTGCTCGAGCGCATGCCCGACCACGAGATCGCGGCGCGCGCCAAGGTGGCCCGCACCTTCCAGAACATCCGCCTATTCGCCGGCATGACCGTGCTGGAAAATCTCATCGTTGCCCAGCATAACCGCCTGATGGCCGCCTCGGGCTGGACGGTGCTTGGTCTGCTTGGCGCGCCCCAGTACCACCAGGCCGAGCAAAGCGCGCTGGAAAAGGCCAAATACTGGTTGGACAAGGTCGGGCTGACCGAGCGGGCCGACGACCCGGCCGGCGATCTGCCCTACGGCGCCCAGCGCCGGCTGGAGATCGCCCGTGCCATGTGCACGGAGCCGGCGTTGCTGTGCCTCGACGAGCCCGCGGCCGGGCTCAATCCCCGCGAATCGGCCGACCTCAAGCGCTTCTTGAAGTCTCTGCAGGTCGAGCACGGCACCTCGTTGCTGTTGATCGAGCACGACATGTCGGTGGTGATGGAGATTTCCGATCATGTCGTGGTGCTCGAGTACGGACAGAAGATTTCCGACGGCCCGCCCGATCACGTGCGCAACGATCCGAAAGTGATCGCCGCCTATCTCGGCGTGGAAGACGCCGAGGTCGAAGAGGTGGAAGCGGAGATCTCGCCATGAGTGAGCCGCTGCTCGCGGTGCGCGACGTCAAGAGCTTCTACGGCAACATCATGGCACTCAAGGGTGTGGCCATCGACGTTGCGCAAGGCGAGATCGTCACGCTGATCGGCGCCAACGGCGCCGGCAAGTCGACCTTGATGATGACGATCTTCGGCAATCCGCGCGCCCGCGAAGGCCACATTATTTATGAGGGCCGCGACATCACCCAGCTGCCGACCCACGCCATCGCCCGCTTGCGCATCGCCCAAGCGCCGGAAGGCCGGCGCATTTTCCCGCGCATGACCGTGCGCGAGAACCTGCAGATGGGTGCCGAGATCGATGACGGGCGCCATTTCGAGGAGGATCTCGTCCGCGTCTGCCAACTATTTCCGGTGCTGGCGCGCCGTCTCGAGCAACGGGGCGGCACGCTGTCGGGCGGCGAGCAGCAGATGCTGGCCATCGCGCGCGCACTCATGAGCCGCCCGAAGCTTCTGCTGCTGGACGAGCCTTCGCTTGGCCTTGCGCCGCTCATCGTCAAACAGATCTTCGAGGTGATTGGGGAGCTCAACCGCCAGGGCATGACCGTGTTCCTGGTCGAGCAGAATGCCTTTCACGCCTTGAAGCTCGCCCATCGCGGCTACGTCATGGTGAGTGGCCTCATCACCATGAGTGGCACCGGCAAGGAGCTGTTGGCGCGGCCCGAGATCAGGGCCGCCTATTTGGAGGGCGGCCGCCAGTGAGCCGTCAGTGAGCATGGTTATTTTCGGCGCGCCTATTTATGAAGGCGGCGACAATGTGCTGTGGATCTTTTTGCTGCTCACCGTGATCATCGGCGGGGCAGCGGCCTATGCCTCGGGCCGGGCCATCGCCCAGACCTGGCGACCCTATCGCCAGGTGCCGCTCTACAGCCTGTTGCTGGCGGCGGGCGTGCGGTTTTGCCATTTTGCCCTGTTCGAAGAGCCGCTGCTGTCGCCGGGCAGCTACGCCGTTGATTTCCTTGTCGCTTGCTCGTTTGCTTCGCTCGGTTTCCGACTGGTGCGCGCGCGCCAGATGGCGACGCAGTATGGCTGGCTGTTCAAGCGCAGCGGCGCGCTCGGCTGGCGACGCGCCGGCTAGCAGCCATCTTTCGGGCGCAGATCGGCGCCATACAGCCCCGGCAAATCGGCGTGACTCGGCTCTGCTTTCGTTGAATTATGCACGCCGAGGCGGGCTCGCACCGCCGGCCCTGTCGGAGACGCATCAAACGGAGGCTTTCATGAAAAAGGTGCTTTGGCCAGCACTGGCCATTGCCGCTGCAGCGCTCGTCGGCGCCGGCGGCGCTTCTGCCCAGCTCAAGATCGGCGTTGCCGGTCCGCTGACCGGTCCCAACGCCGCCTTCGGGTCGCAATTGAAAAACGGGGCCGAACAGGCCGCCGCCGATCTCAACGCCAAAGGCGGCATCAACGGGCAGAAAATCGAACTCGTGTTCGGTGACGACGCCTCCGATCCCAAGCAGGGCGTTTCGGTCGCCAACAAGATGGCTGGCGATGGCGTCAAGTTCGTGATCGGCCACTTCAACTCCGGGGTGACCATGCCGGCTTCGGAGGTCTACCAGGAAAACGGCATCTACATGATCACGCCGTCGGCGACCAATCCCAGGATCACCGAGCGCAATCTGTGGAACGTGTTCCGCACCTGCGGCCGCGACGATCAACAGGGGGAAGTGGCGGGCAAATACATCCTGTCCAAGTTCAAGGGCAAGAAAGTCGCCATCATTCACGACAAGACCACCTACGGACAGGGCCTGGCGGATGAGACCAAAAAGGCCATGAGCAAGGGTGGCATGAAAGAGGTGCTGTATGAGGGCATCAACATCGGCGAGAAGGATTTCTCCGCGCTGGTGTCGAAGATCAAGGCGTCCGGCGCCGATGTGGTCTACTGGGGCGGCTTGCACACCGAAGGCGGGCTGATCGTGCGTCAGATGCGCGACCAAGGCGTCAAGGCACCCCTGATGGGCGGCGACGGTATCACCTCGGACGAGTTTGCCTCGATCGGCGGCCCCGGCGTTGAAGGCACCCTGATGACCTTCGGTCCCGATCCGCGCAAGAACCCGGCCGCCGCCGAGGCGGTCAAGGCGTTCGCCGCCAAGAATATCAACCCCGAGGCCTATACCCTCTACAGCTACGCGGCGATGCAGGTGATCGCCATGGCAGCCGCCGATGCCAAGTCGCTCGACCCCAAAAAGGTTGCCGAAGCCACCAAGGCGGGCAAGGCCTTCAAGACCGTGATCGGCGATCTGGCCTACAACAAGAAGGGCGACATCACGCGGCTCGACTACGTGATGTACGTGTGGAAAAAGAACCCGGAAGGCAAGATCACCTACTTCCAGGAGTGAGCCCGCACAGGGCACGATCAAGACCAAGCTTGGAGGCAGCCGCAAGGGCTGCCTCTTTGCATTTTGGGGAGGCTTAGCATTGACAGGGCGACGCGGTGGCGCCAAGCCAGGGCCCGAGTTGCCGCCCCATGAGCGCCGAGCCGGAGCACCCAGGTGCACGAGCGATTGAACCTCATTACCGACCTGCCCGGCATCACGGTCGGCCATGCCGAGGACGTCGACGCCGCCAGCGGCGTGACGGCGATCCTGCTTGAACGCGACAATGTCGCCTCGGGCAGCATTCGCGGTGGCGCACCCGGCGGCCGCGACACCGCCCTGCTCGCACCGGAAATGACGGTTGCGGGCCTCGATGCCGTCGTGCTTTCGGGCGGATCGGTGTTCGGCCTCGACGCCGCCGGCGGCGTGATCGCCTTTTTGCGCGAGCAAGGCAAGGGCCTCAGATTCGGCCGCCTCAACGTCCCGGTGGCGGCCCAGGCCATCAGCTTTGACCTCCTCAACGGCGGCAACAAGGACTGGGGTCGAATGCCACCCTACTGGCAGCTCGGCTGGGACGCGGCGGCCAACGCCACGGCCGGCGCCTTTGCCCTCGGCAGCGTCGGCGGCGGTCTCGGCGCTAACACCGCCAATCTCAAGGGTGGGCTCGGCTCGGCCAGCACCACGACGACGGCGGGCTTCCGCGTTGGCGCCATCGTCGTCGTCAATGCCGTCGGCACGACCACGGTCGGCGAGGGTCCGCACTTCTGGGCCGCACCCTACGAGGTCGACGGCGAATTCGGCGGGCTCGGCTCGCCGGCAACGCCCCCGGCAGGCGCCCTTTTTATGCGCCTCAAGGCGCAAGCGCCACCGTCGACCAGCATCGCCTTTGTTGCCACGGACGCGATCATGACCAAGGCACAGGCCAAACGCCTCGCCTTGATGGCCGATGACGGCTTGGCCCGCGCCATCCGTCCGGCGCACGCGCCGATGGACGGCGACACGGTGGTCGCCGCCGCCATGCTGAAAACACCGATGCGCGATGGCCTCATCGATTTAACCGAAATTGGCCTCGCCGCCGCGGACTGCATAGCCCGGTCGGTCGCCCGCGCCGTCTATCAGGCGACCGCCCTGCCCTTTGCGGGCGCGCTGCCGGCTTGGCGCGACAAGTTCGCCGGCGCGGAGCGCGCGCCATGAACCGCTCGCGCCTCATCGCCGCCTGCACGCTGGTGGTGGCATTGGCCCTGCTGTTTGGCTGGCAGGCACACCGCGAGCAGCTGGTCAGGGCATGTCTCGACAGCGGCGGCGCCTGGACCGGCACGGCCTGCGGGCCACAGCCGCCGCGGCCCCTCCTGCAGCGCGATCTGCGCCGCTCATGAGCCGAAGCGCTCGGGGCCGTAGGGCGCCGGATCGGTGAACGGCGTCTCGCCGGTCAGCATCTCCGCCAGTAGACGCCCGGTCACCGGTCCCAGGGTAAAGCCCAAATGGTGGTGGCCAAAATTGAACCACAGTCCGCTGTGACGCGCGCCGCGGCCCACGGCCGGCAGCATGTCGGGCAGACACGGCCGCCGGCCGAGCCAAGGCTCGGCGTCGAGGCGCTCGCCGAGCGGGAAAATCTGTCGCGCCAAGGGCTCGACCCGGGCGAGTTGCACCGGCGTCGGCGGCGCATCGCGCAAGGCAAACTCGGCGCCGGTGGTGAGCCGGATGCCGCGCGTCATCGGCGTTAAGGCGTAGCCGTACTCGGCATCGATCACCGGCCGATTGAGGGTGGCATTGCCTTCGGCCCGGTAATGCATGTGATAGCCGCGCTTGACGCCAAACGGAATGCGATAGCCGAGCCGGCGGAAGAGGGTGTTGGACCAGGGCCCGAGCGCGATCACCACGGCGGGGGCGCTGACGCTGCCGCCGGCGGTCTGCACCTCCCAGCCGCTCAAGGCCGCTTTGAGCGTGCCGGCCTCGCCGCGTGCAAAGCGGCCGCCGCGCTCTTGAAACAGCCGGGCATAAGCCTTGGTGACGGCCTCCGGGTCCGACACGCTGACCGGATCGGGCATGAACATTGCGCCCGCCAGCGTGCCCTTCAGGTGCGGCTCCAGCGAGGCCAGCGCGCCCGCCCCCAGCATCTCGAAATTGACGCCATAGGCTTCGTTGGCGGCTTTGTCCTGGCCCATGGCGCTGTCCAGCGCCGGCAGCGAGCGATAAAGGCGCAGGTAGCCCGTGCGGCGCATGAGACCGAGCGCGCCGGCTTCGCCCATCAAGGTCTCGTGTTCAGTGACGCAGCGCTCAATCAGCGGGCGTGCCCAGCGCGAGGTCGCAGCGATGGCTTCGGGCGTGGAAGCCCGCCAGTAGCGAAAGAGCCAAGGCGTGATGGCGGGCAGCGCCCGCCAATCAAGGTGCGATTCGGGCAGGCGATTGAGGGCGTAGCGCAGCAGCAGGGAAACGTCGCGCGGAAACGGGTAGGGCACGACGCCCTCGCGTTGGATGATGCCGGTATTGCCGTAGCTCGTCTCCTCGCCGGCGCCGCGGCGATCGACCAGCACCACGCATTGGCCGCGCTTTTGCAGATGCAGCGCCGTCGACACGCCGACCATGCCGGCGCCCAGCACGATCACATCGGTCCCAGCCATTGGATGCCCCTTCGCCTTGCCGCCAGCCGTGGCACACCCTCGCCTATACGGCAAATCGCAACCGGCAACCAATCAGAAGCGCCGAGAAGCATTGCCGCGCATCCCCTCAAGATTTCGGACCCGGCCGGCGCGGCGCCGTCCGGGACAGGCCCGCGAGAGCGAGCGCGGCCAGCAGGCCGACCGCGGCCAGCCCCGCCATGGCGAAATAGGCGCGCCCGCCCCAGGCGGCATAAAGTGGGCCTGCCAGCAGCGTTGCACCGCCGAGCAGGATGCCCGAGGTGGCCGAGGCATAGACCGCCTGGGCGGTGCCGCTCTGGGCTTCGGGCACGAAGCGCGCCAGGAAGTGAATGGCGCCGACGTGGGCCGCCCCAAAGCTCAGCCCGTGCAGGACCTGCAGCGCAAACAGCAGCCAAACCGGAGGGTCGAAGGCCATCGCCAGCCAGCGCGCAACGGCCGCAAGGCCCGCGAGCACCAGGGTCGACGTCGGGCCGACGCGGCCGATCAGCGCCGCCGAGTAGGCAAAAACCAAGATCTCGGCCGCGACCCCCACGGTCCACAGCTGGCCGGCAACGAGTGTGGTGAGCCCGAGCGCGCGCCAGTGCAAGGTGCCAAAGGTATAAAACGCCGCGTGCGCCGCCTGGATGGCGCCGGCGGCCAGCAAAAACACCAGGAACGTCGGCGTGGCCAACAGCTGAGCGACATCGCGCGCCCGCAACTGCGCCCTCGTCCGCGGCGCGGCAGGCTCGGCGCGCGGGGGCTTGGCCAGCGCGTGCGCCGCGCCCGCCAGCACCAGGCAGCCGCCGATCAACAAATAAAAGAGGGCCTGTGGGCTTGCCCGCTCGAGCAGCCAACCGCCCGCCAAGGCGGCGATCGTGAAGCTGATCGACCCCCACAGGCGCATGCGGCCATAATCGAGCCTCACCGCCTTCACGCCCCTGATGGCGATCGCCTCGGTCA
This sequence comes from Hyphomicrobiaceae bacterium, assembly GCA_035714005.1. Lineage (GTDB taxonomy): Bacteria > Pseudomonadota > Alphaproteobacteria > Rhizobiales > Hyphomicrobiaceae > AWTP1-13. Next base: position 11,199 of record DASTMQ010000233.1, on the reverse strand, counting down.
AGGGCATGATGCTGGTCCAGGCCACGGCCAGCAGCAGGGACGTGAGCAAGATCGGAAGGAAGCCTCGCATTTGCGCGAGCAGCGCGTGGCAGGCCACGGCCGACCAGGCGAGCAAAATTAGGAAGCGGCGGTGATCACCGGCACGATCGGCGGCAAAGGCGATGGCCGGCGTCACCAGCACGCGCACGAATTGGGGACAGGCGCTGATGATGGCGATCTCGGGCGCGCTCAGATCCCTCCAGGCGAGCCACACCGGCAGGTAGGGCAGAGCACTGCCGGTGACAAAAAAGATTGCGGCGAACAGCAGCCCCAGGCGCACGCCGACGGCGCGCCGCACGCGCTCGAGAGGCGCCGGCGTCATGCGGCGCGCGGCTGATCCTGGATGATGTCGGCGAACAGTGAGGGATCGATATTGCCGCCGGACAGAACCGCCGCCACGGTGCGCCCGTTGAGCGCAATCTTGCCGGCCAGGATCGCCGCCAGCGAGACGGCGCCGCCGGGCTCCAGCACGAGTTTGAGCTCGCGGAAGGCAAAGCGGACGGCGGCTTTGGCTTCCGCATCGCTGACGGCGAGGCCGCCGGCAAGATGACGCCGCGCCACTTCGAAGGTCATTTCACCCGGCGTGGCGGCAAGCAGCGCATCGCAGATCGAGCCGGAGAGCGCGGCATTGCGCTCGCGCTGGCCGTTGCGGAGCGAGCGGGCAAGATCGTCGAAGCCCGCCGGCTCGACGCTCCAGATTTGGGTGGTGGGGCTTTTTTCTTTGACCGCGATCGCCACGCCGCTGATCAAGCCTCCGCCCGAGGCGCCGACCAGCACCAGGTCCGGCGGAGCGCCGATGGCGGCCGCCTGTTCCATCATTTCGAGGCCGACCGTGCCCTGCCCGGCAATGACGTCCTTATCGTCGAAGGGATGCACGTAGGCGGCGCTGCGCGTTTGGCAAATCTTGTGCGCGATGGCATCGCGGTCTTCCTTGACGCGATCATAGGTCACCACCTCGCCGCCGAAGGCTTTGGTGCGCTCGATTTTGAGGCGCGGCGCGTCGGCCGGCATGACAATGGCCGATTTCAGCCCGCGCAGCGTTGCCGCCGCGGCCACACCTTGGGCGTGATTGCCGGACGAGCAGGCGACCACCCCACCGGGATAGGCGGCCTCATCGAGCTGCGCGATCTTGTTGTAGGCGCCGCGAAACTTGAAGGCGCCGACGCGCTGCAGGTTCTCCGCCTTGAGCAAAACCCGGCCGCCGGCGACGTGGTTGAGCGCGGGGTGCTCGATCAGGGGCGTCAGGCAGGCAAGCTCGGCAAGCCGCCGGCGCGCCGCCAGCAGGTCCGAATAGGTCGGCAGCGACGCGACCATGACCGCCTCCAGGATTTTTTTAATGCCAGCCACCCCATCAGCGCCGTGGCCGCCGGTCTGTCAAGCCACGCTTGCGCGCTTTCACAAAGAAAAACCGGCCCGGATCACCGGACCGGTTTTCACTGAGCGAGCCCAACGTCCCTGGATACGCAGGGCTCTGCTCTCCCCCATAGCCGTCTAATCGACGCGCACCGCAAAATCCGCTTGGCTTTTAGCGCTCCCCGCCAGGGCGCTCACCAACTCGTGTCTTGTCTCAAATTTCCGATGCGTCGGCAACCTGGGAACGGTTGATCGCGCCGTCACCGTGGCGCGCTCGCCACAGAAGCGCGGTTCCCGCTGGCAAAAGCGTTGGCTCTAGGGACACACCCTAGCACTTGCCCAGGCCGATGGAGATTTTTGAGACTTCGAGGCCCTTGGGCGCAATGCTGATGGATTGCTTGCAGTCGGACACGCTCACGTTCATGGCGGCGGTAAAATTGGCCCCCTCGATCGACAGCACAAAGGTGCTGCCGGTGTAGCGGCCGGTGACCAGACCGGTCGCCGAATAGGTTTTCTCTTCCCAGCTGCCGGACACCTGGCTGCCTTTGATCTGCAGTTCGGCGAGCGCATTGATGCTGTAGTCGGCGCTGGCACAGCGCATGCTCTGGCGCACCTGGCCGCCCCCGTCGGAAACCTTGTAGGTGACGGCGCACTTGACGCTTTCGGTCCTGCCGTTGCTCAGCGTCACGGAGCCCGAACCGGACCAGTAGCCGGACAAATCTTCGATCGGCGCCGCCGTCAGGGTGACGGCGCTCGCTGCCAGGCTCAACGCAAACGCCATGAACCCAATCGTCGTCTGCATCCTCGTCCAATCCCCGCGCCTCGAGCCGATGGCTTCACCCGCACGCACAGTTTTGCACGCGCCTGCACGCACCCTAGCCAATCCGGGGCGCGCCCGACACATACGCCACAAAATATGATGCAGAATTGCGGCACGGGGGTAAAAGGAATTCGTCCCTCGGGGTTACGAGGAGCGGGACCCTGTGACCGCAAAGTCAGCGGCGCGCGCCCGGCGCCGCCACCCCAGGCGCAGATCAGATAACCTATTGTTCAAGATCGCTATTTTCGATCGGAAGCGGCGTTCGGCGGATACCGAAGAGGCAGTCGACCGGTCCGCGGCCCTGGCCGATGCCGAGGCTGGCGCCGGCCGCCAGCCCCTGCCAGACAAAGGCCTTGGCGCCGGCAATGGCCGCAGCGAGGCTGAGCCCCCGCGCCAGCAGCGCGGCCACGGCGGCCGAAAGCACACAGCCGGTGCCATGGGTGTGGGGGGTGTCGAGGCGCGGGCGGGACAGGCGCTCAAGCGCAGCGCCGGTACAATAAAAATCGACGGCCTCCGGCCCGCTGCCATGTCCGCCCTTGAGCAGGATGGGACAGCCAAAGCGGGCAAAGAGCGCGTGTGCCTGGGCCGCGGCGGCCGCCTCCCCATCGGCCGGTTCGGTTCCGAGCAGCCGCGCCGCCTCCGCGAGGTTGGGTGTCATCAGGCTGGCGAGCGGCGCCAGCTCCACCCTGATGGCCTCGATGGCATCGGCCGCCAACAGCACATCGCCACTGGTCGCCACCATTACGGGATCGACGATCAAGGGCAGGCGACGTCCGCTCGCGGGCAGCTGACGCAGGCGGCGGGCCACGGTGGTGACGATCGCGCCGTTGGCGAGCATACCGGTCTTGACGGCGCCGACGTCGAGATCGGAAAGCACGGCATCCAACTGCGCCAGCACAAACTCCGGCCGGATCGCTTCCACACCCTCGACGCCGCGGGTGTTCTGCGCGGTGAGCGCGGTGATGACCGAGGCCCCATAGACGCCGAGCGCGGTGAAGGCCTTGAGATCGGCTTGAATGCCGGCGCCGCCGGAGCTGTCGGAGCCGGCGATGGTAAGCGCAATGGCGCTACGGCCGGGCGAGAGCCTCATCGGCCGGCTCCCTCTTTCAAGATCTCGGTTTGCAGCTGCTGCGGCGTGAACCACTCTTCGATGCGCGTCAACGCCGGCACGCTTTCGATCAGCCATTGCCCGAACCAGTTGAGCGAACCCGTCAGGATCAAGAAACCGGTCAAGACCAGCAGCACGCCCATCAGCATCTCGATGCGCCCAAGATGGCGCTTAAAGCGCTGCAGAAAACGCACGAAGGGGCCGATGGCGGCGGCGGCAAGGATAAAGGGCAGGCCGAGGCCCAGCGAATAGACGAACAGCAGGCGCACGCCGGTGGGGAGGCTGCCGTCCTGCGCCGCCAGGGTCAAGACCGTTGCCAGCACCGGCCCGATGCAGGGGGTCCAGCCGAAGGCGAAGGCGAGACCCATGAGGAAGGCGCCGGCCAAGGAAGCGCCTGGCATCTGGCGATGGATCCGCGCTTCGCGATAGAGCAACGAAATGCGCAGGATGCCCAGGAAATGCAGGCCGAAGCCGATGATGATCAGGCCGGCAACGAGCGACAGCTCGGCCCGGTGGCTCTGAATCCATTGGCCGAGCACCGAGGCCCCGGCCCCGAGCGCCACAAACACCGTGGTGAAGCCCAGCACAAAAAACAAGGAGGCCAGCAGCACGCGCCGGCGCAGATCGCTGCCCAGATGCGCCGTCGTCATCTGCTCGATGGTGGTGCCCCCGAGGTAGCCCAAGTAGGGCGGCACCAGAGGCAGCACGCAGGGGGACAGGAAGCTCACCAATCCGGCCAGCGCAACCCCGAGATGAATGTAGATCTGTGTCAGCAAGAGCGCCTCTGATGGCCCGGCCCTGTCGCTGAGGTAGGACGAATGGGAAGGCGACGCAAGGCGTGCACGGGGGCCTCAGCCCCCCGCGCGCACGATCTTCACGGCATGACGCGGACGCGGCGAGACCTCCCGTTGGCTCTGCAGGTAGCCCGCCAACAGCTCCCAGATCGGCGGGCCTTGCACGTTTTCGTTGACCGACCCCCAGCCCGCCACCACGTACTTGCGCGACGGCTCGAGCGGGGCTGCCGTCTTCAGCAGCGTCAAATTGCCGATCCGGGCGCCGATGGGGGCATCGACATTGATGCTGTAGGCAAGACCGCCGACGCGCACCATATCGCCGCCCTGCTGATAGTAGGGGTCGGGATTGAACAGGTTATCGGCGACGTCTTCCAGAACCGCCTTGATGGTCTCGCCGCTCATGGTCTGGCGGTAGACGGCGGGGTAGGTGATGGCGGTCATATTGTAGACGTCTTCCCAGGTGATCGGCTGGTCGGGCACCAGCGATGCGCCCCAGCGAAAGCCCGGCGACAGCGCGATCTCGGCGTCGCGGCCGCTGAGCAGGGCATCGCAGATCACATCATCGAAGCTGCCGGTGAAGCTGTCGCGGCGGTAGAGCAGGCCATGATTGCGCGCAAGCTCGGTGCTCAGCATGGCCTCGTGCGGGCCACGAATGTCGGCGATCAAGGCGGCCATCGCCGGCTCCGGTGCGATGGCATCCGACAGCACCGGCAACAAGGCATAGGAAAAATCCGTAATCCGACCATCGGCAACCTCAAGGTCGAGGCGCGACAGGAATTTGCCGTGCGAACCGGAGGCAACCAACAGCGTCCGTCCCACCTTCAACGGCTGCGGCAGTACATCGTGGGTGTGAGCGGTGAGAATAACGTCGATGCCGTGCACGCGCCGCGCCAGCTTGCGATCGACGTCAAAGCCGTTATGCGATAGCAACACCACCACCTGCGCTCCCAGCGTGCGCGCCAGGACGGCCGTTTTGCGGATCGCATCCTCGCGAATGCCGAACGACCAATTCGGCACCATCCAGCGCGGATTGGCGATCCGCGTATAGGGGAAAGCCTGACCGATGACGGCGACCTTTATGCCGCCGCGCTCGAACATGCGCCAGCCTCGAAAGACGGGCTCGGCCATGTCGGTATCGCGGACATTGCCGGCGAGCAGGTTGAGCCCGGCGCTGCCCTTGCGCTCGAGCGTGCCAAAGATTTCCTTGATGCGGCGCTCGCCGAGCGTGAACTCCCAATGGCCGGTGATGGCGTCGATGTTCAGCGCCCGCAGCACCGAGACCATGTCGGCGCCCTCCGACTTGAGCGCGGTATAAGACCCCTGCAGCGCATCGCCGCCCTCGAGGAATAACACACGCTCGGCGCCGCGCTCGGCGCGGATGGCGGCAACGAGCGTGGCCAGGCGATCCATGCCGCCGACCCGCCCATAGCTGCCGGCCAGGGCCTCAAAATCGGCAGCCGTCAGCATGTAGGCTTCCAGCGAGCGCGCCGGAATGGCGAAGGCCTCCAGATAGTCTTGGCCGGTGAGGTGGGGGATTTTGCCCCGGGCCTCCCCGACCCCCAGGTTGAGCGAGGGCTCACGATAGTAGAGAGGCTTGAGCTGGGCGTGGCTATCGGCGACATGCAGGAGCGTGAGCTGCCCCTTGGCGGGGAAGCGCAGCAAGTCCTCCTGGCGAATGGCCTGTTGGGCGGCGGCCCGGCCCAGCGGCCGCGCGCTGCCGGGGAGCGCGGCAAGCGCGCCCGCGACCTGCAGGAATTCGCGACGGCTGATCATCCGTGGCTCCAAGGCGCCGGGCGGCCGGGCCCAATCAACTATTTGTTAACCGGGCTTTCCGGCGACATCACGTAGGCGGTCAGATCGGCGATCTGCTCAAGGCTGAGAAAGCCGCTGGCGCCCATGCGCGGCATGTTTGCGCAGGCAACCACCGCCTGTGGGTTATAAATGCGCTCGTAGACGGCCTTCACCTCGGCGGGGGCAAAATCGCGGTTTTTGCCGTAGGCGGTAAGACTGGGACCAAGCGTGCCGTAGCTTAGCTCCTTGGGGTCGAGCTGATGGCAGGCAAAGCAGTTGCCGCCGTTCTCCGCCCGCGGCGGGTAGTCGGTAAAGCGCATGCCATAGCCGCTTTGCGCCAGCTTCTCCCCCTTCTTCCAGTCGCCCAGCATTTTGCCGTCGACGGGATACTTGATGCTCGCTTTTTCGCGCGCCGTAATGGTGGCGGCGACCGCGGGGGGCGGGTTGTTGCGGTAGAGGCTGCAGGCGGCTTGGGTGGCGTCCTGGACCAGCCGCTGCTGCCAATCGGGCGCCGCCTGCTGCCAACTGTCCTTGATGGCCTTGTCGAGCACGGCGCGATCGAGGTCATGACGGTTCTGGGCAAGCGCGCCGCCGATGGCCACGCCGGCGATGCCGACCCCAACTAGCAGCCGTCGCATGGATCCGCCTCCCTAGCGCTTTAAGCCGGGTGCCGTGATGGCCCCGCCCTTCGCCTGGTTGACGAGATACATGGTCAGCGCCACCGTCACGTCCGAGCCGTAGTCGATGAGCGGCAGGCGCATCTGCCAGTAGCAATCGGCAAGGCGATGTTGCGGGGTCATCACGGTGCCCTGCGAGACCCGGTACGCCGGCCACTCGCCGATCACCTGGCGCGCTTCCTCCGGTTTGCTCAGGTAGGGCAGGGGCTGCAGCCGGATGCGCTTGCCGCTGTCGCCATGGCAGGTGGCGCAGGCGAAATCGAGGGGCCCCTGACGCCGGAAAAACAGCGCCTCGCCCAAGGCCAGCGCCGCGCGCTCCTTGGGATGCTGCAGGGAAGGTGCGAAGGTGGCGCCATTGGATTTGCTGGCGATGAAGGTTGTCAGCGCCTCAAGCTCGGTGCCGCTCTGATTGGCCTTGGAGTAGGGGCGCTTCAGGAGCTCGCTCGGCGCAAAGCCCTGCAGCTTTTCCATGCACCACACCAGGCGCGACTCCAAATCCATCACCTTGTCGGCGTCCCGGAAGTAGCGCGGCAAGGCCGCGAAGGCGCCGTCGATTTGACCCGGTCCCTGACCGAGATCGCAGCCCTCAAGGGAGACCTTGTTGGGCCCGCGCGGCTCCCGCCATAAGGCTTCGCCCCGATCGGCATCGAGCTGACCCGGGTTGGACCAGGGATCGGCTTTCAGCATTTGCCGGTATTTCTCGAGCTCGCGTTCGGTGGCATCGTCGGAGGCGTGCCCCGGCCCCGCCGGGCCGATCGAGGCCAGCGCGAGGACAAAAGCGGCAAAGAAGCGCTGTCGCCAGGTCATGATCTATGTGTGAAAGCTCCCTGCCCGAGTGTCAATGATCTGGCGAGCCGCCGGCCAACCAAGCTCAGCCCTTGCGCATCAAGGCGCCCGGGCCAGCGCCACGATGCCCGGCAGCTCACGCCCTTCCAGCCATTCGAGAAAGGCCCCCCCGGCGGTGGAAACATAGCTGAAGTCCTCCGTCACACCGGCGGCGTTGAGGGCGGCCACGGTGTCGCCGCCGCCGGCGACGGACAACAGCCGCCCGGCCTTGGTAAGCTTGGCGACCGCCTGCGCCAGCGCGATCGTACCCCGCGCGAACGGCTCGACTTCGAAGGCGCCGAGCGGACCGTTCCACAGCAGCGTCTTGGCGCCTTCGATCGCCTCGGTATAACGGGCGACGGTCTTGCCTCCAACGTCGAGGATCATCTGATCATCGGGGGTCGCAAGCGCCGGCACCGTGTGGGTCGCCACCCCGGCCGCCAACCGTTCGGCAACCACGACATCATCCGGCAGCAAGAGCAGGGCATGGCGCGCTTTCGCCGCGCCGATGATCTCGAGCGCCGTTGGCGTGAGGTCGGGCTCTGCCAACGACCTGCCGATCTTGCCGCCCTGTGCCAGCAAGAAGGTATTGGCCATGCCACCGCCGACGATCAGAATGTCGACCTTGGCAATGAGGTTCTTCAGTACCGAAATTTTGCTCGATACCTTGGCGCCGCCAATCACGGCGGCCGTCGGCCGCTTGGGGTTTTCGAGCACGCTGTTGAGCGCATTGATCTCCTCCAGCAGCAGCGGGCCGGCATAGGACGGCAGCAAGCCCGCGAGCGCCGCGGTCGAGGCATGGGCGCGGTGCGCGGCCGAAAAGGCGTCGTTGACGAAGAGGTCCCCGAGGGCGGCCAAGCGCCGAGCAAAGGCGGGATCGTTTTTCTCTTCGCCGCCATGAAACCGCAAGTTCTCCAATACGGCGATACCGCCGGGCGGCAGCGCCGCGACGGTCCGCTCGGCCGGCGCGCCGACGCAATCCTCGGCAAACGCCACGGGCTTGCCCAAGAGCTCGCGCAGCTTGTTGGCCACGGGCGCCAGGCTCAGGCGCGGATCGCGTCCGTCTTGCGGGCGGCCGAAGTGAGAGATGACGATCACGCGCGCGCCGCGGCCTGCCAACTCCGCGAGCCCGGGCAGCAGCCGTTCAAGCCGCGTTGCGTCGCTGACCCTGCCGTCCTTGACCGGTACATTGAGATCGGCGCGCACGAGGACGCGCTTGCCCGTGAGGTTGAGACCGGCCGTCGATTTGAGCTTGTCGAAGGTCATGCACGCTTGATCAGTTGGCGGGCCGCCGCGGCTACCTGGCCGGCCGTGATGCCGAAGTGCTCAAACAGCTTGGCGGCCGGCGCCGAGGCGCCAAACCCCGACATGCCGATGAAGCTGCCATCCTCGCCCAGCCAACGCTCCCAGCCCTGGCCGACTGCGGCCTCGACGGCCAGACGGGGGGCGCTGCCGAGCACTTGGGCGCGGTAGGCAACACTTTGCCCCGCAAACAGTTCCCAGCAGGGCATCGACACCACCGCTGCCCCGATGCCCTCCTTGGCGAGCACCTCGCGCGCCTCCATGGCAACGCCAACTTCCGATCCCGTTGCCAACAGCGTCACATCGCGCGCGCCGTCGGGCGCTTCGGCCAAGACGTAGGCGCCGTTGGCCGACCGGTTCTCCGCCGCCCCGTCGCTGCGCAAGGCGGGCACCGCCTGCCGCGTCAGGGCCAGGATCGACGGCGTCTTGGCGGCCGCCAGCGCCAGCTGCCAGCACTCGGCCACCTCGACGGCATCGGCCGGACGGAACACGTTGAGGTTGGGGATGGCGCGCAGCGCGGCCAGATGCTCGACGGGCTGGTGGGTGGGGCCGTCCTCGCCGAGGCCGATGGAATCGTGGGTCATCACATAGATCACGCGCACGCCCATCAGCGCGGAGAGGCGGATCGCCGGGCGGCAATAATCCGTGAAGACGAGGAAGGTGCCGCCGTAGGGTACGATGCCGCCGTGCAGCGCCATGCCGTTCATGGCCGCGGCCATGGCGTGCTCGCGGACGCCATAGTGGATGTAGTTGCCGCTGAAATCCTGCGACGTGACCGGCGTGTGGTGCTTGGTGCGGGTGCCGTTGGAGGTCGTGAGATCCGCGGAGCCGCCGATCAGCGCGGGCAGGGCGGGCACCAGCCTTTCCAGCACCTTCTGGGAGGCGACGCGCGTGGCAATCTTGGGCGCCGTCGTCGCCAACTCGCCCTTGATCTCGGCGATGGCCTTGGCAAAGGCTTGGCTGCCGATCAGGGCGTCGACATCGGGCAACCTAGCGCCTGGCTGGGCGCGGCCTTCCCAGGCTTGCCGCGCCGCCGCACCGCGGCGTCCAGCGCCGCGCCAGGCGGCGAGCACCGCCTCGGGCAGCTCAAAGGCGGCATAGGGCCAGCCGAGGTTCTGCCGGGCGCCCTTGATCTCCTCGGCACCCAACGGCTCCCCGTGCGCGGAGGCTTTACCCTGCTTGCCGGGAGCGCCGAAACCGATGCGGGTCTTGCAGGCGATCAGCTGCGGCCGCTCGGAGCCCTGCGCAGCGGCCAAGGCCGCGCCAATCGCCGCGGGGTCGTGACCATCGATGGCTCTGACGGCCCAGCCAGAGGCCTCAAAGCGCTGCAACTGCTGGTCGGATTGGGCGAGCGTGGTAGGCCCGTCGATGGAAATGGCATTGTCGTCGAAGAGCGCAATCAGCTTGCCAAGCTTGAGGTGGCCGGCGAGCGAGATCGCCTCCTGGCTGATGCCTTCCATCAGGCAACCGTCGCCGACGATCACATAGGTGTGGTGATCGACGATGGCGTCACCGAAGCGTTGATTGAGCAGGCGCTCGGCCAGCGCCATGCCCACGGCATTGGCGAGACCCTGGCCCAGCGGACCGGTCGTGGTTTCGATGCCGGGGGCGTGCCCATATTCGGGATGGCCGGCGGTTTTGGCCCCGAGCTGGCGGAAGTTGCGCAATTCCGCCAGGCTCATGCCGGGAAAGCCCGTCAGATGCAGCAGGGCGTAGAGCAACATCGAGCCGTGGCCCGCCGACAGCACGAAGCGGTCCCGGTCCGGCCACGCGGGATCGCCGGCATCGAACTTCAAAAACTGCGTGAACAGCACGGTGGCGACGTCCGCCATCCCCATCGGCATGCCGGGGTGGCCCGATTTGGCCGCTTCGACGGCATCCATCGCCAGCGCGCGAATGGCATTGGCCATGTCGCTGTGGGCCACGCCCGTTGGCGGGCTCGAGCTTGCCCCCGGCTTCACCATAAGTCCTCACAAGGTCGCTTTGGCCGATCGCGGCCGAGCATTAGCGGGGGCTGGGCGCCGCGTCTAGGAGCTAGAGGCGGCGCCTCGGCGCGCGGCCCGTCCGGGCCCCCTTGCTGCGGCCGTCCGTTTCCCGTCCTGCGGGGAAAATCCCCGCATTCTCAAGATCTTATCCGGAGGAGGAAATTGGCTGGGGACGGTGCGGGGACCCGGGCCGCGGCGCTCCCCGCAAAAGTGCGGCCGCGGGGGGCGGCCAGTCGCTTTAATTCTTTTCCAGGTGCTCCATCGGATCGACCGGCCTTGAGCCCTGGCGCAGCTCGAAGTGCAGCTGCGGCTGATCGACCGATCCGGTCTTGCCCGCCTTGGCGATCACCTGACCTCGGCGCACGACATCATCGCGCTTGACCAGCAGCTGATCGTTGTGGGCGTAGGCCGAGACCCAGCCGTTGTCGTGGCGGATCAGGACCAGGTTGCCGTAACCTTTGAGCTCGTTGCCGGCGTAGGCAACCTTGCCCGCCTCGCTCGCGTG
>DASTMQ010000232.1:0-3412 GCA_035714005.1 Hyphomicrobiaceae bacterium | reverse complement strand
GCGGGTGGCGAAGCCCCGACCTGGCGGGAAGGCAAGCGCTTTGCGCTGCATCATGGCCTGGTCACCGGCGGCATCGCCTATGCGGCCTGGCGCGACGGCGGCTTGACGGTGCTCGACCTGGCCGAGCCTGCCACGCCGAAGTTGCTGGCATGGCGCAATACCGATCCTCCCTTCGGCGGCGGTGCGCATTCGCCGCTGCCCTTGTCGGACCGCAATCTCCTGGTGCTTGCCGATGAGCCGACCTCGGCCAATTGCAAGGACGGCTTGCGCTACATTTGGATGTTTGACATCCGCGAGCCCAGCAATCCGGTGAGCATCGCCACCTTCCCGCAGCCGGACGAGGCGGACTATTGCCGTAAGGGCGGCAACTTCGGGCCCCACAACCTGCACGAAAATCGTCCCGGCGCCTTCCAGAGTTCGCAACTGATCTTTGCCACCTACTACAATGCCGGTGTGCGGGCCTACGACATCGCCGACCCGTTCCGCCCGCGCGAGGTGGGGTTCTACGTGCCGCCCAATCCGACGCGAATGATGGATCCGCGACCGAACCGGCCACAGGTCATCCAGTCCTGCGACTGCTACGTCGATCGCAGCGGGCTCATGTATCTGACGGATCCCAATGCCGGCCTCAACATCCTCCAGTTCGAGGGGGAACTGGCGACCTAGGCAGCCGGCGAGGTCGGAGCCGCGGGGCAACGGTTGACACCCCCGCATTTGACCGGGATGCTTGCAAGCGTGCTCAGGTTCGCAAGGAGGGTCGCATGGCTGATGTGCTGCCGCTCAGGACGAAATCCCTACGCGAGCAAGTTTCCGCCGAGGAATGGGAGACGCGCGTTGATCTCGCCGCCTGCTACCGGCTGGTGGCGCTCTACGGCATGACAGACCTCGTCTACAATCACATCACCGCGCGCGTGCCGGCAAGCAACCACGTTCTCATCAATCCCTACGGCATGCTGTATGAGGAGATCACGGCCTCGAGCCTGATCAAGATCGATCTCGACGGCAATACCGTGCTGCAGCCGGAACACGCCTACTCCGTCAACGCGGCCGGCTACGTCATCCATAGCGCCGTGCATGGGGCGAGGCACGATGCCGAATGCGTGATCCACACCCACACCCGTGCCGGGACCGCCGTTAGCGCGCTCGCCGAAGGTCTGCTGCCGCTGTCGCAAACCGCCATGCGATTCATCGGCCATCTCGCCTACCACGACTACGAAGGACCGGCGTTCAATAGGGGTGAGCGCGAGCGCTTGGTGGCCGATCTCGGCGGCAAGAATGCCATGATCCTGCGCAATCACGGGCTCTTGGTCTGCGCGCCCACGATCCCGCAGGCCTTCAATCTCATCTATTGGCTGGAGCAGGCCTGCAAGATTCAGATCGACATTCTGGCCTGCGGCCGCGCGCTCAGTGTGCCGGCGCACCAGGTGGTGGCGAGCACGGCCGACGCCTTGGCGGGCTCGGAGATCACGCTCGACAACGAGGCCAGCACCAATCCACATGTCAAGGCGGGCGCCCAGAAGGGGCAGACCGGCTATGGTCTGTTGGAATGGCCGGCGCTGAGACGCAGGCTCGACCGCCTCGATGCGTCTTATGCCGATTAGCCCCGGCGCCGCGCGCGGGGCTCAATAGATGGTGACGCCGCTATCGACCGAGAGGATCTGTCCAGTGGTGATCTCGGACTCATCTGAGGCCAGATAAACGGCCATGTTGGCCACGTGGATCGGCTGGCCCATGCCGAGCAGATGGCTGGACGCCAGCTTGCTCACATTCTGGTTGCCGGCGAGCAGCCGCTTCACGCGTTCGGTAAGGGTCACCGATGGTGCAATTGCGTTCACCCTGATCTTGTGGGGCGCATATTCGACCGCCATGGAACGCGTCATGGAGGCAACGCCGCCCTTGGCCGCCGTGTAGCAATCTCGGCCGGGCAGGGCCATCAGGGCCACATTGGAGGCCATGTTGATCACCGAGCCGCCACCGGCCTTGATGATGTGGGGGATGGCGAGCTTGCTGCAAAGAAAGGTGCCAAACAGGTCGAGCTTGATGGCCCGCCAGAATTCCTGCTCCGGCGCCTCGGTGACGGGTCCGTCCTGCAAGGTCGAGCCGCCGGCATTGTTGTGGAGAATATCGAGCTTGCCATAGCGGGCGACCGTCTCCGCCACGGCGCGCTCGACGCTGGCGCGTTCGGTGACGTCGCAATTGATAAAGTGGCAATCGCCACCGGTATTGGCCGCCAGGCCTCGCGCCGACTGTGCCGCGGCCTCGCCGGCTTCGACGTCGATGTCCGCCACCACAACCTTGGCACCTTCCTCGGCGAAGCGTTCCGCCGTTGCCCTGCCGATGCCGTTGCCACCACCGGTGATGAAGGCAACCTTCCCTGCCAGTCGCGCCATCGCTTCTGCCTCTCCTCATTGCCGTCTAACTCGATGCGGGTAGGATCTCGCAGTCCTTCTTGGGGAACAGCGGCCACCAGGCTGCTGACATGCACCAAACCCAATAAAACCGGACACTTTTGAGTGGTACACGTTCCGCCAGAAATCCCAACGGAACGCCAGCGGAACCACAACCTTTGCTGTGCCTTCAATTCTGAATTGGCGGTTGCGCCGAGGGCGGCAGTGGTGTGCATTCATAAGCGCGCGGTGCGGTGATTCGCATCATCGCTACCTGAGGCGCGATGTGCAAGTTGCCAGGGAGTTTGCATCGATGCAGTTGAGCACACTAGAGCGTGACCGCCGCGCCAGGCAGCGAAAGTCATCCGACACCAGTCTAGCGGAACAGCGCCGCCGCGAGAGGCATCCGAGGCCATCCCGCGCGAACAGCGCGTCCGCGATCGAGTGATGCGCATGTCCGAGATGGTCGAGACCAGCGGTCTCAGCCGTTGGACCATCAAAAGGCCGCCGGCCGAGCCGAGCTTCAACTCACGGCCAAAGCCATTGGTGCGCGTGAAAGTGAGTTCTGGCGTTGGGTCGATAGTAAATGAATACCCTAAAACGAGACCGGTCCGCCCGCGCCGTAAGCGCGGCCAACAACAAATTATATTACAGAACGCGGGACCAGCCGCGGCAGCGGCCGAAGCTGGGGACCTCGCCTATCCAGATCAGAAAGGAGTGAGCCGAGCGCCACTGAGCGCTAATGGAAAGCCCGCGCGGCTCCGCAGAGCGAGCCGGGGCAGAAAGATATCTTGAATGAGTAACCACAGTACCAGTGGCCTACATGCGTCACAAGCTGCGCCCACAGCGCAAGACCGCGACCGCCGCCTCTTTGCGGCGCTTCAGGCCCGGTTCGACGCTCTCGGAGACAAAATAGCCAACCACAAGGCTCAGGCCGAGCATCACTGGTGGATCTGGGATGGCCCGGCCGTGCTCAGCGGCCTAAGCTACTGTTGAGCAAGGCGGGAGGCATCAAAGCTCAAGGA
>DASTMQ010000231.1:0-4807 GCA_035714005.1 Hyphomicrobiaceae bacterium | reverse complement strand
GATCGGCGTCACCCCCCGTCGGACCTTCGGGGTCGAACGCGTCGCTGACGCCCTTGATACTGTTTGCGGCAAGCCCCGGGACGATCACGGGGGTGATTACACTATCTGCCGCCCACACAAGGTTGGACTTTCCAGTCACAGCCCTGGTGGCAGTCGTGGTGGCCAGTGTTGTTACGTGGCTGGCCATGGTCGTCGTCGCGCGCGTCAGCACTCAATCCGTCGGAGGTGGATTTGCCCGAGACGCGGCTACGCGTTTCATGGGGCTGATCGTCATATCGATGGGGGTCCAGTTTGCGCTTACCGGACTGCGCCAGTTCAGCACTTAGACCTGAGCCAGCGTGCGGGCCGGCAGCTCTCATTAATAGGATCGCGACCACGCCTGCCTCTACGTATACGGATACAACTGAGACACCGCGGCTTAGGGCCGGGCAAGCCCCGCCTTCGCCGCTCACTGCAGGGTTAGAGCGTCGGGTTCGAGCTCGACGCGGCGTGCCGATGGATGCCGCCGAGCACGGCAAAGCTCAACGGCTGCCACTGCCGCCGACATTGCCTCCGCGATTTGTTCTATCCATTGCTCGCCACCACGCTCCAGTACCGATCGGCAAGCTATCCGGGTCGTCAAGGCCGCCACGCCGGTAGCCGTAATATCTAGGAGGACCGTAGCCGTAGTACGCGGGGCCGTAGCTATAGCCGTAGACAGGAGGGCCGTAACCGTAAAAGCCGGGGCCGTAGCGATACCTGTACTGTGCAGTCGCGGATGTGGCGGCAGCGTCAAGCGCCAACATGGCGATCAACAGAGCCGCCGCTCGAGCCGTGGTGATGGATCCATTCATGATCTCTGTTCCTTGTTTTGGGGTGGAACGACGTGGTGGCTAGGTGAGGCCGTTGATGGCTCTGCAAGTCGACCTGGCCATTGACACGCAAAGGCAGACCATTCTCCGGTCGCCGCCACATCAGTTGGGCTGGCGCGACCCCCTGGGCATGTCGTCGGCAGGGAGCCAACTCTTATGCATGACTTGTTTGGCAAGTCGCCGGTCGAGGTGCGGGAGGATGAGCTGGTTGAATGCGTAATTAAGCTCGCCGTATTGACCTCTGCAGAGCCTGGCCCGCTCCTTTGGAAGATAGTTCTTATCGACAATATCAGCGAACACGACTGGATCGGCCCCATAGGCGAGACATAGGAGATTATAGTAGCGCTGAGCCGGGGGACCGTGCTCATCGGAGAAGGCTGTCAGCGGTGCGGTCACGGACGGGTTCTTCACGTACTTGCTATAGGAGTGTGCGGCGCCCAGGATCAGACGGCGCGCGTCGGCCTTGCCGAATTGCAGTATGATGTATCCGGCAAATTGATCGGCGGCATCCTCCTGGTGCCCAAAGATCGGAACGTTGAGGAGATCGAACATGGCGTGGCCGACCTCGTGCGCGATGGCATAGAAGAACTGGCCGAGCACCGCATCGGCGGGCGTGACGCCTGCCGGGGTGGTTTCCTTCGGCATGTCGCGTTGGATCTCAGCCAAATACTCATAGCAGATCGTCACAGTCGGGCGTGAATACCAGGCGTTCGAGACGCCGTCGCAGCCAGCTGTCTTAAAAGTCAGCTCAATCGGCAACTGAAACGGACTGAAGATTTCTTGCAATTTTTCGAGCACGCGATGCTCTTTTAGCATTTCGTAAAGCTGCTGATGCGCGGGATTCTTGGGGGGCTCATATTCGATGCCAATGCGGTTTGCTTGCGCGTCCGCGATTGCAAACTTTACCGGCATGACGAGCAGCGACAGGCCTACCGCAGCAAACAGCACACCTAAAAGTCGGTTGGTCGATTTCATCACGTCACCTCTTAGGGCGCCGGCTGGAGCGACCTCAACCGCTCCAGGCCGAAGCATCGGCAACCGATCGGATGTGCCAGCCAAAACGAACGATCTTTTTCCCTGACGCCTACCCTGGCGGCGCAAAGGCGTCGCGGAAGCTGTTCAGCATGTGGGCACCTGCCGGAACCGCATCAACGATGTAGAGTTGGTCGCCCGAGCGAAAGATGATCGCGCCCTGATCCACTGGCCTGGCGCCCAATTTCATGATCTGTGCGGTGGGGTCGGTCTTCGCCATTCCGCGCATGACCTTGAAGCTGCCTTTGTCGACGTAAATGCCTTCATTGCTGGCGAGATCATCAATGGGTTGGGTTGCGGCCGTGGCGAAGTGTGAGAGGGCGACGGCAAGGCCAACCGACGCAGCCGCGATGGCTAGCAAGGAGAGTTTGGATGGAGTCATGGCGATGTTCCGGTTTCGACAGACAACTTGTTGCTGGGGTTCTGAATGAGACTCGCTCCGAGCGTCGGCACGATCTCAATCCCGACCAGCCTATTAAACGTGCGCTGTGTCCTGAAATCCGGTGATACCCGTAAACAATCGGCTGCATAGCCCGAGAGCTGATCTGGATGCCCCTTTTGCGCGCGCTTGAGTGACGAACTGGCAGCTGAGCGACGACCAGCGGCCGCCAGCATGCATTCAGAGGCCGTAACTTCGCGCCGGACGCTCCCCTATCGATCCTAAATCTTCTTACTCGGGGCGGAGGCCCCGAGGGCGCGAAATCGCCGAAAAGTGGAGCGCGCCGGCGCAGCGGGCTCTATGGGGATTGAATTGCCGCGGGCCTCATGGCGGTGGTCAGGCAAAAACTCGCGACCACCCTCAAGTCCTGCCGCCTTCCGCATGCCGGCGCACGGCGGCAGCAAGACGCCAGTAAAAAAAACGAACGGACCGATCAAGAGTGATCGGCCCGTCGTCGGAATGCAAAGCCCGACTCAGTAGCGATGATAACGCCGATGGTGCCGGTGATGGCCGCGTCCACCAAAGTGCAAGTTGATGCTCGGGCCGTAGCCGCCGACCCAACGGCAATGCCGGTGCCCATAACGCCACCAGCAACGGCGATAGCCGACCTGTTCGGTGAGCGACGACGTTGTTGTAGCTTCAATTCCCTTCAGGCCGGAGGCGGGTGCCGCGAGCGCCGGTGCGGAGAGCGCGCCGAAGGCGAGCACAACCGTAGCGAACGAGAGAGATTTCAACATTGACGGATTGCTCCTTTGTCGTTTGGCATGACCTAAGTGTTCGCACCAACGTGCGAGAGACACCTCTCGTTCCGTTGTCGCGGTGCGCTTGCTCGGCGAAAAGCGTCGGATCCGCCGCCCAATTTCGGTTCCGGCGTGAGCGCGCTGCATGGTGACGCGCTTACACTCCTTGTGAGGATTTTCGCTGAAGGTTCACTCTGCGCGGGCCTCGGCACGGGCGCCACTTTCACCGAAGCTGCCGCGGGTGTGGGTTAAGGCGTTGAAAGGCCACTCCTTCTCGAGCGACCGGTGTCGTCTCAAAGCACAGCCGGCGTGCCAGGGCGTGGGCATCCTGCGAGGCGTTTGCTGCTTTGCATGCTGCGGGCGCGTCGGATGGCGAGGCGCCGAGGTCGAGGTCCACCGTAAGCCGGCGTCTGTCTTACCTGCCGCGATGTCGCAGCCGTTAAGGTTGGCGGTCGAGGCGGGCGGTCCCCTGGGCGCCCGCCGGTCGCGGAACAATTCGCGGCTGCCCACTGTTTTGGCTTTGATGCGCTTGCCCCACCCCTGAGGCAGGCGAACCCGCGTCCGCGGGTGGGAAAGCGCGACACCTTCACGCCGCCAGGCGCTGTCGCAGCTTCGGTGCCAGCTCGTTGGCAAAAAAGTCGAAAAAGAACTCCTGATCGGGGCCGATCTGTACCAGGATTACGTGGTCGAAGCCGGCGTCGACAAATTTGCCGATCGCCTCCAGATGGCGTTCCGGCGAGGGCCCGCAGGTGATCTTGTCCGCGATCACCTCCACGGGAATATGCTGGCTTGCGGCCGCAAATGCCTTGGTGTCCGGCAGTTCTGCCTGCACCGGCCACCCCGTTGCGGCCCAACGAAAATAGCGGTGCGCCGTCTGTCGCGCCTCGTCCTCACGCCTGGCGCAGCACATGGGCACCTCGGCATAGCGCGGTCCGGCGCCGCCGGCGCCACGATAAGCCTGGATGAGTTGGGGTTGCGCCTCGGTCGCCATCAATCCATCGCCCTTTTCGGCGGCGAAGCGCGCGGCCCTTGGGCCCGCCGCCGCAATCACGATCGGTGGCGAGGCCTGCGGCCGGTCATAGAGCCGCGCGTTCTCAAGCTTGAGATAGTTACCCCGATAGTTGTGCAGGTTCCCGGCTAACAAGCCCCTGATGATATCGACGGCTTCACCAAAGCGCTCATACCGCTCGGCGATCCCGGGCCAACCCATGCCGACGATGTGTTCATTCAACCGCTCGCCGGACCCAAGTCCGAGGCTAAAACGATTGTTGCTGAGCAACGCCAGCGTTGCCGCCCCCTGCGCCACGATGGCGGGATGGTAGCGCATGGTCGGGCAGGTCACGGCGGTCATCAGGCCGAGACGCGTTGTGGCATTGGCGATGGCGCCGAGGATCGACCACGCCAGCGGCGAATGTCCCTGCTCCTCGACCCAGGGAAAAAAGTGGTCGGAGATGGCCGCGAAGTCGAAGCCCGCCTGTTCGGCGTGGTGGGCGTTGGCAACGAGCTCGGCGGGGCCGTGCTCTTCGGACATGAGTTTGTAGCCAAGCTTGAGCACCTGGGATCCCCTTGCTGCATGAACGCTTGTGAAGGGCAGCCGCGCTGCCGTTGAGACGAGCGCGCCAAGCGGTCAGATTACCGAGCCAACCGGTCGCTGCGATGAAAGTTCCGATCGGCTCTGCCAGCGGTTCCCGCGCCGGCGCCGTGCTCGCGATCTGGCGTGCGCCGCCAAATGGGCCGCAAAGGGC
>DASTMQ010000230.1:0-3282 GCA_035714005.1 Hyphomicrobiaceae bacterium | reverse complement strand
TGCGCCCTTTGCTTTTTCCGGCAGGGACCACCGAGCGGGCGCGACCAGGGGCGACTTGGCCCCCATGGGTGCCATGGCCGCCGGCGGCAATCGACCAGGCCGGGCGGTGGCAGCTGGCAGCGTGCTCATGCGGCCATGAGACGCGAGAGGTGGCCACCGCGCCCTGCAAGAAACCTCCGCAGACGCTCAGGATAGTCGGCGCCGACTGCATCTCGGACCGACGGTCGGGCGCCAAGTACCGCGCGCCAGTATTCGAGCTTCGGCTTGCCGGCGAGAATGCGGAAGTCGCCAATGCCATCGAAGACATCGAAATAGCGAAACACCGGGCCGAAGGCGGCATCCACCAGCGAGAACGTATCACCGTCGAACCATGGTGCCGCCAGCACGCGGGCCTCGAGCCAGCCAAACCGGCGTTCAAGTTGCACCCGCTTGGCCTCGAAGGCGGCGTGGTCGGGCGCGCCATAAAATCCCCAGATATCATTGAGGACGGCCGAAGCGTATTCGATCAGGGCGCGGTGCTTGGCGCGTTGCAGCGGGTCGGCCGGATGCATGGGGCTGGGCTGGGTGTCCTCGAGATATTCGAGGATGACGGCGGATTCGAAAATGGCCGTGTTGCCGACCTTCAGCACCGGTGTCTTGCCAAGCGGGGAAAGCGCTTGGAACCACTCGGGCTTATGGGCGAGGTCGACGTAAAGGCGCTCGCAGGCCACGCCCTTTTCGGTAAGCGCAATGACGGCGCGCTGGACGTAAGGGCAAAGATGATGGCTGATCAGGATGAGGGGCTGGGTCATGGCGGCGGTCCTGGCGCCTTCGCTCAAGCGCGGGCCGGGGCGGCCCGCCCGACGGCGGCAAAGCCCGCCGACGGCCTCAGCGCATAGGCCCCGTCGCCGAGCAAGGCTTGGGCAAGGCTGGCGATGATCAGAAAGGCCGGGTACTCCCAGCCGCCGCCGCTCGCCGTGAACACCCAGCCGTTGGCACCGTGCACCCAGACGATGGCGCCGAGCAGGGGCGGCAGCAACGCCAGCGCCACCCAGCGCGCCTGGATGCCAACTAGCAGCAAGACCCCACCCACGGCCTCCGCCGCCAGCGTGACGTAGGCGAGCCAAGCCGGCAGGCCAACGCTCAGGAAGAATTGCGCGGTGCCGGCAGGGCCATAGGTCAAAAGCTTGAGGCCCACGCTGTGAGCCAAGTACATCGTCCCGAGCGCGATCCGCAGCAAGAAGATACCGATGGGAGCTAAGCGATCATCGACAGTCATCGGGGCTCTCCAATTGTTGCGATTGCAACAACATAGGTGAAGTTGATGCAATTGCAACAACCGTGCTAGGCTTTTTTTCATGCCCAAAAAGCTTTCGCGTGCCGCGGTGGAGGTGTGGGCGCGGTTCATCCGCGCCGAACACAGGCTGTTGGAAGCAGTCGAGGCCGACCTCAAGGCCGCCGGCCTGCCGCCGCTGGTGTGGTACGACGTCGTGCTCGAGCTGGCGCGGGCCCCGGACGGGAGGCTGCGCCACCGAGACCTGCAAGCCCGGGTGCTGCTTGCCAAATACAATCTCTCGCGCCTGATCGATCGCATGGCGAGCGATGGCTTGCTGGCACGGGCCCCCGTGGCAGAGGACGCGCGCGGGGCCTACATCGCCATTTCGGAGGCGGGCCGGCGCCTGCAAAAACGCATGTGGCCGGTGTATGGGCGCAGCATCGCCCGGCATTTTGCCGCGCAGCTCGACGAGAGGGATCTAACGGAACTCGACCGCATCCTGGCGAAGCTGCGGGCCGAGCCCCGCAGGGCGCCGGTATAATTCGGATCGGCGCCGAAAAATGCGCTTGCGAAAGCCGCCGCGCCGCCGGATACAGCCGCCATGAGGTTTGCCACACCGCTTCCGATCGACGCGGTCCTGGACGACTTGCGTGCGGCTGTCGCCCGGCACGCATCGGCCGTCCTCGTTGCGCCGCCCGGCGCCGGCAAAACCACCCGCGTCCCGCTCGCGTTGCTGGAGGAGCCTTGGCTCGAGGGTCGCAAGATCCTGGTGCTGGAGCCGCGCCGCATTGCCGCGCGGGCTGCCGCCGAGCGTATGGCGCATTCCCTCTCCGAAGTGATCGGTGAGCGCATCGGCCTGCGCGCGCGCCTGGTATCGAAGTCGGGGCGGCGGACGCGTATCGAGGTCGTCACCGAGGGCGTCTTCACGCGGATGATCCTCGATGATCCCGAGCTCGCCGGCGTCGGCGCGGTGCTGTTCGACGAGTTTCACGAACGCTCGCTCGAGGCCGACCTGGGGCTTGCCCTGGCGCTCGACTGCCAACGCGGCTTGCGGCACGACTTGCGCATCTTAGCCATGTCGGCGACGCTCGACGGCGCGCGGGTGGCTCAGCTCCTCGGCGATGTTCCCGCTATCACCAGCGAAGGCCGTGCCTTTCCGGTCGAGACGCGCTATCTCGGTCGCGATGCCGATGCACGCATCGAGGAGCAAATGGCGGACGCGGTGCTGCGCGGCTTGCGCGCGGAGGCCGGCTCGATCCTGGCCTTCCTACCGGGTCAGGGCGAGATCCGTCGCCTCGAGGAACGGCTCAAGGCCCACATTAGCGATCCCAATATCGTGCTTGCCCCGCTTTTCGGGGCCATGGACGCAAAGGCGCAGGACCTGGCGCTCACGCCGGCGCCCGAGGGTCGGCGCAAGGTGGTGCTGGCGACCTCGATTGCCGAGACGTCGGTGACCATCGAGGGTGTCCGCGTCGTCATCGACAGCGGCCTGGCGCGGGTGCCGCGGTTCGACCCCGACGTCGGCGTAACCCGGCTCGAGACCGTGCGCGCGTCTCGTGCCGCCGCCGATCAGCGCCGTGGCCGCGCCGGGCGTACCGAGCCGGGCGTCTGTTATCGCCTTTGGGACGAGCCGCAAACGCAGAGCCTGCCGGCTTTCGCCGAACCCGAAATTCGCGCCGCCGACCTTGCCGGCTTGGTGCTCGACTGTGCGGAGTGGGGCACAGCCGATCCGCGTTCGCTGTCTTGGCTCGATCCCCCGTTGCCCGCCGCTATCGACGCCGCGCGCCAGGAGTTAATGAAGCTGGAGGCGCTCGACGCGGAAGGCCGCATCACCGCCGTCGGCAGACGGTTGCGATCGCTGCCGTTGCCACCCCGGCTTGCCCGCATGACACTCGCCGCCGCCGAGCTCGGACACGCCGAGGAGGCCGCCGAGATCGCCGCCGTCATCGTGGAACGCGGCCTCGGCGGCAATGATGCCGATCTTGCCCAGCGGCTGGAAGGTCTGCACCGAGACCGAGGGCGCCGCG
>DASTMQ010000229.1:0-1724 GCA_035714005.1 Hyphomicrobiaceae bacterium | reverse complement strand
ATAGGCGTGTTGGGGGTGGGTGAGGACCTGCCGCGCCGCGCCGCTTTCGACCACCTCCCCGTCCCGCATGATTGAGATGCGGTCGCTGACCAGATAGGCGGTCGCCAAATCGTGGGTGATGTAGAGGATGGAAATTGCAAGCTCGTCGCGCAAGGTCTTGAACAGGTTGACGATCGCCATGCGCAAAGACGCATCCACCATGGAGACGGGCTCGTCGGCGACGATCAGTTTGGGTTTGGCCAACAGCGCCCGCGCAATGGCCAGCCGCTGCAGTTGGCCGCCGGAGAGCTCGTGAGGATAGCGGCGGGCAACCTCGGCGAGCGAAAGGCCAACCTGGCGCAGCGACGCCTCCGTCGCCGCCCGGGCCCCAGGGCCATCGCCAGCGCCGCCGAAGCGCTCGGCCGTCAGCAGCAAATAGTGATCGACGTGGCGCAGGGGGTTGAAGGCCTCGAAGGGATTTTGAAAGATCGGCTGCACCAGGCCCAGCAAGCGTTGCCGGCGCGCGCCCCGGCGCAGCTTGGCGATGCTCTCGCCCATCAGGCGCAGGGACCCTGCCGTCGGCGTCTCGAGCCCGAGGATCATGCGAGCGAGCGTGGTCTTGCCGCTGCCCGACTGCCCCAGCAGCGTGAAGACTTCGGGCTTGGCGTCGGACAGCGTGAAACTCACATCGCGTACGGCCGTCACACGGCGGCGGCCCAGCAGACCGCCGAAGCTCTTGGACACGCCCTCGAGTTCGAGCAGCGGCGCCATCATGCCCGCCCTGCAACGGCAAAGCAGGCGACGCGATGGTTGGGCGCAATCGTCGTCATGGCTGGGGTCTCGCGCCGGCACCGCTCCATGGCCAGGGGACAGCGCGGATGAAAACGGCAACCCGCCGGCGGCCCGGCGAGATTGGGGGGGCCGCCCGCAAGGGCGGCCTTGGGGGCCTCCTCGCCGATGCGCGGCAGGCTGGCGATCAGATGCTTGGCGTAGGGGTGCTGCGGGTTGCCGAACAAGGCCTCGGTCGGCGCTTCTTCCACCAATCGTCCGCCGTACATGATGGCGAGACGATCGGTCAGATAGGCGTGCACGCCGAGATCATGGGTGACCAGCAGCAGCGATGAGCCCGACTGCCGCTGCAGGTCGCGGATCATGTCGAGCACATCTTTTTGCACCACAACGTCAAGGGCGGTGGTGGGTTCGTCCGCGATCACGAGGTCGGGTCGGCAAATCGTGGCCAGCGCAATGGTGACGCGCTGGCGCATGCCACCGGAAAGTTCGTGCGGAAACGCGTCGAGCACACCCTGGTCCAACCGGAGGTGTGAAAGGTGGGCAACGACCTTGGCATCGAAGGCGGCGCCGGTCTCTCGCAAGTGCCGCGCGGCAAAATCCTCAAATGAGCGACGCACGCGGCGCACGGGGTTGAGCGCGCTCATGGAGCCCTGCATGATGTAGGAGAGCTTGCGCCAGCGCAGCTGGGCGAGCTCGGCGCTCGAGGCCTCGTGCAGCGACTTGGCCTGCAAAAATCGCAAGCGAACCGTGCCGCCCACTACCTGCAGTGGTGGGCGCATGGCGGCGGCGACGGCCTTGAGCAGGGTCGATTTGCCCGAGCTCGATTCCCCGGCGAGACCATAAATCTCGTTGTCCCGGACCTCGAACGATACGCCGTCGACCGCCTTGACCTCCCGCTCGACGCCAAAATGCCGCGTGCGGTAGTAGGCCCTGAGGTCATCGACCCTAAGCAC
>DASTMQ010000228.1:0-5104 GCA_035714005.1 Hyphomicrobiaceae bacterium | reverse complement strand
AGATACCGCAACCCCGCCCGGGGGGGCGCGCCGGCGCGGGCCTCCCCGCCCGCATGCCCCCGGGCGACTGGCTTGCATAGATGTGCGACCGCGCGGCATGCTGCGGCGCGCGGTCGGCGCCAGGCCGGCCGCTATGCCTGCAGGGACGATGCGCGCAATAAACGCCGATCGCGGCGAAACTTCCCTTCGCTATCCCGGCTGGCGCGTCGTCGGGCTGTGTTTTGTCATGGCCCTGCTGTGCTGGGGGCTCGGCTTTTACGGCCACGGCTTCTACCTCGCCGAATTGAGGCGCCAGCACGGCTGGCCGACGGCGCTGATCTCGAGCGCCAGCACGGCCTGCTACCTCGCCAGCGCCGTGCTCGTCATTTTCATCAGCGATGCCATCGGCCGCTTTGGCGTGCGCGGCTGCGTCCTAACGGGCTTAATGGCGTTTGCCGGCGCGGCGGCGGCCTTGCCCTTCATCACCGAGCCCTGGCAATTGTTCGCCGTGTACCTGCTGATGGCGCTCGGGTGGACCACGATGAGTGTCGGCGCCATTACCAACATTCTCGGGCTTTGGTTCGAGCAAAAGCGAGGACTTGCCATCTCGCTGGCGCTCAATGGCGCCAGCTTCAGCGGCGTCATCGTGGTCCCATTCCTGGTCCTGATCACGGAGGCCCAGGGCTTTAGGACGGCCATGCTCGTCAGCGCCCTTATCATCGCTGCCCTGATCGTGCCCCTGTTGGCGCTGATTCCGCCAGGCGGGCGGACGCACACGAGCCCCGTCGGCACCGCAGGCGTCAGCGCACCTGTCAGCTGGACGCGCAGCTCCGCCCTCAGAAGTTGGAAATTCTGGAGTGTGTCGGCTCCGTTTGCACTGGCGATCTTTTCGCAGGCCGGCTTTCTTGTGCACCAAATCGCCTTCCTGGAGCCAGCGCTCGGCCGCAACCCGTCAGGGATCGCCGTCGCCATCACCACCGCCATGGCGATTTTCGGTCGCCTCACGCTCGGCGCGTTCGCCGACCGCATCAACCAGCGCATCGCTAGCGCGCTCTCCCTCATCAGCCAGGCGGCGGCGTTGGCGCTGATGGCAAGCGCAAGCGACCGGGTCATCCTCTTTGCCGCCTCGGCGCTCTACGGCTTTTCGGTGGGCAACATCATCACCTTCCCGGCCCTGATCGTGCAGCGCGAGTTCGATGCCGCCGCCTTTGGCATGCTGGTGGGACTGGCAACGGGCCTGAGCCAGTTCACCTATGCCTTCGGGCCCGCGGTGGTGGGCATCGTGCGCGATGCCACGGGCGGCTATGGGGCCCCACTGAGCCTCTGTATCGCCCTCAACGTCGTGGCGGCGGCCATTGTCGTGCGCCGGCCGACGGCAAGGGCAAGAGGCAGCGCCGGCTGAGCGGGCGGCATGCCGCAAAATGCAGCCCTGCACCGCGGCCGGACCGCTTGACCACGGGGCGGCGAGCCCGGATTGTGCCGGCCCCATGACCAGGTCTGCCCATTCCTTAGGCGCCCCGACCGGCAGGGCGGAGTCCGCCTATGCTTGGCTGCGCCTGCTTACCGCCATGCTGCTCGGAACCATCGGCGGCGTCGGCATGTGGTCGTTCGTGGTGGAGCTGCCGGTCGTGCAGGCCGATCTCGGCGTTCCTCGCGCCGACGCCTCGCTGCCCTACACCACCGGCATGCTGGGCTTTGCCGTGGGCGCGGTCGCCATTGGCCGCCTGGTCGACCGCTTGGGCGTCATAGCGCCTTTGGTGCTCAGCACGCTGCTGTTGGGCTCTGCCTATATCGGTTCCGCCTTCGCCGCCAACATTTGGCAGCTGGCGCTGGCCCATGGCTGCATCGGCTTGGGCAGTTCCGCCACCTTTGCCCCCCTGATTGCCGACATCTCGCACTGGTTTAAACGACGGCGGGGTTTGGCCGTGTCGATCTGCGCCACCGGCAGCTATCTCGCGGGCACGCTCTGGCCGCCGATCGTCAATCATTTCGTGGCCAGCGATGGCTGGAGACATACCCAGGTCGGCATCGGCCTATTCTGCCTCGTCAGCATGCTGCCGCTCATTACCGTCCTGAAGCCACGCATCGCCCTCACCGAGGCCACCACGGCTGGCGATGGGGGTGACGCGCGCAGTTCCCTCGGTCTGTCGCCGGGCGTCCTGCAGGCCCTGATCCTGGTGGCGGGCCTCGCCTGTTGCGTGGCCATGTCGATGCCGCAGGTGCACATCGTCGCCTATTGCGGTGATCTCGGCTATGGGGTGGCGCGCGGCGCCGAGATGCTCTCCGTCATGCTGGGCTTCGGCATTATCAGCCGGGTCGCCTCGGGTTTCATCGCCGACCGCATCGGCGCGCTGGCCACCATGCTTTTGGGCTCCATTCTGCAGGCCTCGGCGCTGTTGCTTTATCTTTGGTTCGATGGGCTCACCTCGCTATACGTGATCTCGGCTTTCTTCGGCCTGGTGCAGGGCGGCATTATTCCGATGTATGCCGTGATCGTGCGCGATTTCTTTGCCCCGCAGGAGGCCGGCACGCGCGTGGGCCTGGCGCTGATGTCCACCATTGTCGGCATGGCCTTCGGCGGCTGGCTATCGGGTGCGATTTTCGACCTGACGGGTTCCTACGCCCAGGCCTTCAGCAATGGCATTGCCTGGAACCTGCTCAATATCTCAATCGTCGGCTTTTTGATGCTGCGGCAGGCGGGACGCCGGCAAATCGCCGCTGCACCTGAGGCCGCGGCGCTTTCGCCGGCCGGGCTGGCCCCGCCAGCGCCAAGCGGAAGCGCGCTCGCGGATCTCGACCGGCACGGCCGCTCGAGGGGGACTTTAGGCGCGGCCGAGCGCTAACTTGTCCGGCGGCCGCGGCTGCGATTGCGGGCTTGCTTCGCGCTTGCCGGGCAGCCACAGCGTCATCACCACGACGACGGCCAGCATGATCATCCC
The DNA here is from genome assembly GCA_035714005.1 of Hyphomicrobiaceae bacterium. GTDB lineage: Bacteria > Pseudomonadota > Alphaproteobacteria > Rhizobiales > Hyphomicrobiaceae > AWTP1-13. Next base: position 2,186 of record DASTMQ010000228.1, on the reverse strand, counting down.
CGTCAGCAGTAGGCGCCGGCGAGCCCGGCGAACGCCCGGTGCCACAGCGTCGGCCGCCCGCCAGGGCGGCCTTGTCCAATCGGAGGCCCAACCTCGGACCCAACCCAGCGGGCGCCGCGAGGTCCACAGATCGGCAAGCCAGAGCACGAAGGCAACGAGCCCGCCGCCATGGTAGCGACCGTGCATCGTCTCGGCGGGGCCCTCTAGACGCTCAAATCTCGGATGATCCGTCATGAGCCATGCCTCTTCCGTCGGCTTGAGCAAGCACCCGCGTCCTAAGTCGCAGGCTATGGGCGGCGACAAAATCGCGCTGTGTCCTGGAGCACAGGCCGATGCCATCAGGCGTGGCGGAGTAAAGACGACGATGGCGGGCTTGGCGCCCCTCGTCCCGGGCGGCGCCGCGCTCAGCGCCGCGCCCGCCCGCCAGCGGCAAGCACGGCAAATCCGATCATGGTGAGGCCGGCGATCCCAAGGAATGGCACGGCGTAGCCATCGCTCATCTCATAGAGGATGCCGATCAAGGCTGGGCAGCCGGCGACGCCGGCCATGGTCACGAGCTGGCTGGTCGAGTAAATGCGGCCATAGTCGCGCGTACCAAAGGTCTCCGCCAGCAAGAGCGGATGCATCATCAGCGAATTGCCGATGGTGAGGCCAAACAGGATCACGCTGGTGAGCACGAGCACGGGCTCGAAGCTGACCGCCAGCAGGGCTAGGCCAAGGGCCTGCGCGGCCATCAGCGCCAGGGCGAAGATCCTGACCGGCAGCCGCAGCGTGATGAGGCCACCGAGAAGGCGACCGATGGTGCTGGCCATGGCCATGGCGGCAAGCGCCAAGGCGGCCGTCTCGACACCCGCGCGGCCGCTGACCAGGCGATAAAGATGGGCGATGGCGCCGACTTGGGCCCCGAGCAGACAGAGATAGGCGATGGAGACGGCGTAGAAGTAGCGCGTGCGGACGGCCTCAGCAAAAGGCGTCGAGCCGAGGGCGACCGGGGTGGTCTTGCTGCTCGCCAGCGGCATCCCATCGGCGCTGAGGCCCATGGCCTGCGGCGAGGGGCGCAAGATGAGGAGCGTGACCGGTACGATGCCGAGAAAAAGTGTCGCCCCCATGTACGGCGCCGCCCCGGCCAGGCCGAGGCGCTGAATGCCGACGGCAACGATCGGGGCAATGACGATGCCGCCCAACGACAGGCCCGTCGACGCCAAGGAAAACGCCAGCGCCCGGCGCACGTTGAACCAGCGTGCCAGCACGGTGGTGACCGGCACCAGTCCGCTGGAGCCTTGCACGAAGCCGAAGACGACATGGAACAGGAAAAGCTGCCATGCTTCCTTTAACAGGCCGACCGAGCCCAACACAACGGCGCCGATGCTGGCGTTGACGGCAATGACGATCCGAGCATCAACGCGATCGACGAGGCGCCCGGCGACGGCGCCACCGATGCCGCTGGCCAGAAAAAATGTCGCCGTGGCGCTGGACGCCAGTGCCACCGGGAAGCCGCGTTCGCTGACGAAGGCGGCGAGCAAGATCGACAGGTTGTAAAAGGCAAGCCCCGACGACGTCGTCATAATGAGCGCGATCGCTGCGACCACATACCAGCCGTAAAAGATCGCGCCGTGCGCGGGCGCTTGGGAGGACGGAAGCGGGGCAACGGGCTGATCGGGCGGCAAGGAGGGCTCGGTGGGAGGTCGGCGGAGGCTGGCACGGCGACAGCATCGCGCGGATCGGCTAGCAGATACAAAAATTTGCGCAAAGCCGACCTAGCCAAATGGCAAGGCCTCGGCAATGAGGGCGCGCCGCAACGTTGAGGACGGAGGCCAACTCTCGTCTTGCGTGGGCGGGCGGGCCCCGGTCCGCCACCGGTTGTGTGCTATCGCGGCCCGGCGCATGCTGCCGGCCCGCCGATTTGGGAGAGACGGATGCAGGAAGACCGCTTGGATGCCGCCAAAGGGTGCAAACCGCGATCGGCGAGCCGCCGCAGCGGCGCGATGGCGCCATGAGCCGGAGCGCGCGGCCGCCGCGCATCTATCTGGCGGGGCCGGAAGTCTTTCTGCCGAGCGCTCGCGCCCTCGGCGGCGAAAAATGCCGCTTGCTCGCGGCGGCCGGTTTCGAAGGGGTATTTCCCTATGATGCGTCCCTGGCGCGGGAGGGTCTCGGCAAGCGCGCGCAGGCGGAGCGCATTTTTGCCG
>DASTMQ010000227.1:0-13752 GCA_035714005.1 Hyphomicrobiaceae bacterium | reverse complement strand
GTGATGGTGCCGCCGCATATCCAGGCCGGCACGCGGGTCGTCATCTCTACCGATGACGGATCCTACATCGAGCGCGCGAAAGAGTAATAGACCGCCGAAAGCCCGCGCCTCGGCGAGACCGCCCGGGGTCGGCCGGCCGCTCGGCCGCGGCCCGCCTCGCAACACAAAGCTTGGGCGTCGCGTCGCGCGGCTGGGTTTCGCGCCGCAGGCGAGCCGCCGACCGCCAAGAATTCGGGGCGCGCGCGAGCGCGCGCGCGCTCGCAATGGGTGGGCGGCATTGGCCACCCCCTGTGATGCCGCAGGGGCGGCTCTCATGCTATGCCTGGGGGTAGCCGCAAGGTTGTGGGTTGGCACTCAACACGACGAGCACGGCCATGATCGACCTTACCGCCATCCGGCCCGGGCTGATGGGCACGGCGGACCTCACCGTCGGACCCGAGCACACCGCTCCCCGCGTCGGTTCCGGCCGCATCGCGGTGCTCGCCACGCCGGTGATGATCAACGTCATCGAGGCGGCGGCCTTGGCCGCCGTCGAGCACCTGCTCCCGAGCGGTTACCAGAGCCTTGGCATTCACCTCGACGTGCGCCACTTCGCAGCAACGCCGGTCGGCCTGCGCGTTACGGCCAGCGCCGAAGTGCTGGCCGTGGAGGCCCGCACCATCCGCTTTCGCGTCGAGGCGCGCGATGAGCGCGAGCTGATCGGCGACGGCCAGCATCAGCGCGTGGTCGTCAATGTGGCGCGCTTCGACGAGCGCGTGCAGAAAAAATTGCTGGCCGCGCGCTAAAGCTAGCTTCCGGCCTCCTGGGCCTTTTGCAATTCGGCATCTTTTTCGGTTGCGCGGCGCAAGGCGGGACGCTCGGCGAGCGTGGCCATGTAGGGTTTGAACTCGGCGCGTTCCGGCAGCAGTTTGAACATGGTTCCCCAACGCAAGCCGGAGCCGATAACGACATCGGCAGCCGTGAACCTATCACCCAAGAGGTAAGGGGAGGCCGCGCCGGCGGCCTTGGCCAGCACGTCCACGACCGTATCGAAGTCGCCGAACCCCAGAGCGGAGCGCGCCGGGGGCTCCCGGCGCGGGAATGCGCGCTCAGCAATTGCCGGCTCGACGCAACTTGGCCCGAAAAACAGCCACTTCAGATAGGTTCCCCGCCTCGCATCGCCGACGGGGATGTTGAGTTTAGCTTGCGGAAACTCATCGGCGAGGTAGGCGCAGATGGCGGCGGCCTCCGTGATCACCGTGTCCCCGTGCTTGAGCGCGGGCACCTTGCCCATGGGATTGACGGCGAGGTAGGCGGGCTGACGGTTCTCGCCCTTTTTAAAGCTGACCAGCTGCAACTCATAGGGCTGGCCCAATTCTTCGAGCATCCAATGCACGATCGAGGAACGGGAGGGGGCGGCGTGATAGAGGACGAGCTTTGGCATGTGCTACTCTCCGATGCCGTGGGCCTTGGCACGTATCTAAGGACGGATTGCGGCCAGGAAAGGTGCGCCGCGCCCCCCGTGTTTTTTTCCCGCATCGACGGCGCGGCAAATGGGCAGGCCCGCCATGCAGCGGTGTGCTTGGCCGCGGGCGGGAGAGCTGCTAGAGACAGCAGCCCTCATGAGGCACTTGGAAGCGCGACCGCTTGTGAGCATATTTGGCCCAAGCGACGGCCGGCTTGGCGCGAGCGCTTCTAAAAGAACGGCGCCAAGAAGGACGGCGATGTAGAAGGACTGCGATGAGAGAATACAAGGATCAAAACCGTCTTGAGCGGCTCGAGCGGGCTGCCAAAGCAAAGCAGCAAATCCTCGATAAGTTCCGGTCGCGACCAGCAGCGGATGACCCGGGGGTCATCGCGCGGGCCGCCGAGCGCAAGGCCATTGCGGAGGCGCGCGAGGCGCGCGAGAAGGAGCGCGATGAGCGCAAGCGCAAGGAAGCCGAGGAGCGGGCGCAACGGCAGGCCATCGAAAAGGCCGAGCGGGAGGCACGCGAGCGCCGTGAGGCCGTTGCAAAGGTGATCCGCGATGCGGCCGAGGCTGCCGAGCGCAAGGCCGAACGCGATCGCCGCTATGCCGCACGCAAGGCCCGGCAGGCCGCCCGGCGCTAGTCCGCAGTAGCGTTTTCAGAAAGAAGGCCAAAAGCGGCTCGCGGCGCGCCCGCCTGCGCGGGTCCGCACTCGCGTGCGCCGACCCTGCCACGGCTAGTCTTGTTGGCGCGCGAAGCCCCAACGCGTGGCCCCAATGCGCGGCCGGCACGGCCGAGCCGCGCCGGTTCTAACTGGGCCTCAGGTCGAGGGCGGCAAGAACAGGCAAATGAGGCGCGGTGTGCCGCCGGTCGAAGGGCGTATGCAGGCGTGCATTTGATTGTCTTTGGACTCCCGGCGCGGGAAGTTGGCGGGCACAATCACAGTTCCGTGTTTGGTTGTGATCAACATGCTGCCTGGGAGCGGCGCGCTTCCCATGATGCCGGCGCTCTGCAGGGATATGATCTCGACTTTCTCGACGGGCGCGCAATCCATACCGGAGCAGCATTCGATGGGATACCAATCATGGGCCGCTGCCGCCGTTGCCGTTAACAGCAGACCTGCCAATATCCATGCTCTTGCCATAGCGTGCCTCGCTGGTTTCGCGCCTTATCTCCTCCTCGAGTGATTTCCCGCCCTAGTCTTGCCGACGCGCGTCCCGCCGTTGTGCTCTAACGCTCCACTGCAATGAGCTCATTGCCTCAATACCTGTTGCTAACGGACCTATGCCAATTGCACTGACTGACATCGAACTAATAGCGAATGGCTTGATTGCAAGTGCCGTGCCCCGCGCCGGCGTCAGTGTTTTAAGACGCTTTAATGACAGGGAGTGTGATGCGATTCGGGCGGGCCGTCCCCGAACGAGTGTGCCTTTGCGGCCGCAGAGGATCGATCGTGATGCCGTCGCCAAGCTCATAATGTCGTCCCGTCGCAAGCGCGATATCGCCTCACCCTGCATGCAATTTGGGCAGCGGAGCCTCAGCCCCGCCGTAGGGATGAGCACTTAATTCGCATCCAGCAAGGTTCGTTCCAACAGGCGCAATCCCCAAAAACCCCCAACCACGATGGCGGCAAACGTCAGGAGAGAGCCAGAAGCCAACGTCGAGACGCCGGTAATGGCCTGTCCGACGGTACAGCCGAGCGCCAGCACGCCACCGACGCCCATCAGGGCGGCGCCGAGGAGATTGCGCACCATGTCGGCGGTGTCGGAGAAGCCGATCAGGCGAAATCGGCCCATGGCCGCGGCGGCGCTGCCGGCGCCGATGAGGGCCCCAAACACACTGCTGACACCAAAGCTCGGGACGGGCTCGGCGGTGAAGCGCTGCAGCCATTCCAGCGCATCGCCCGTCGGCCGGATATAGGTCAGCGACACCGGTTGCAGCGGTCGTGGCGCAAATTCGTCGATGGCAAGGCCGGTGAGCGCCCAGCCGGCAATCACGCAGGCCCCGACGGCCAGGCCCGACAGGATGTGTACCGATGAAGCCCGAAATTTCTTGTCCGCGAGGCAATAGGCGAAGGCGCCTCCCGCCAACACCAGCGTCGCCAACAGGTTCGCCGCGGCGGGCGGCGCCCGCAGCAGCGCGCTCAGGAGATGATCGAGGCCTTGGCTTTCGAGCCCGAGGCGAACGGCGGTGGCCGCCTCGATGCGCGCGCGCATCGGTCCCAGCACGCCGCCGATCGCCATGTAGGCGGAAAGGCCAAGCACCATGAGGGTGATCAGCGCGCGCAGATCGCCGGCGCCAGCGCGCGCCAAATTCCGGCTGGGGCAGCCGCCGGCAAGGACCATCCCGATGCCGAGCACGAGACCGCCCACGGCGTTGCCGACCCAATTCAGGTTGGGGGCCAAATACATCGACTTGTCGAGGGCGACGACGCCGCCCCGCTGAAGCAGCTGGGCGCCCAAGAGCGCCGTGGCCGCCGCCAGCAGCCAGGCACGAAACCGGCGATAGTCGCCGAAGTTATAGATGTCCGAAAGCGAGCCCATGGCACAGTAGTTGGTGCGGAACACGACCGCCCCGAACAGCGCGCCGATGAGAAGGCCGCCGAGCGCCAGGGAGAGCGGCGCGTTGCTGGTCAAGGCCTCGCGAATGGCTGACATGGGGCACTCGATCTCCTCGGGCGCGCCGGGCGCGGGTGGCGGCGCTTGGCTGGCGTGTCTGCGGCGCTCAATGCGCGTTGGGTCGCGCGGAAAATCACCGCAGCATCAATCCCATGGACCCAATCCGGTCAATCCACAAGCCAGGCCACAGCCACGCCCGGGGGGGTGGGTCGGCGCGCCTTTCTTCGATTGCAAGTTGGCTGGAAAGATTGTGCATTCCGGGCGATGACGGCGACGATTCGCAGCGACAGGGGTGAGATGACCGGGACCCGGGCGCCGGCCTTCGTGCATTTGAAGGTGCACTCGGCCTACTCGCTACTGGAAGGTGCCATCACCATTGCCAAGCTCGCCAAGCTGGCGGTGAGCCAAGGCTTCCCGGCGCTCGGCCTCACGGATACGGGCAATCTGTTCGGGGCGCTTGAGTTTTCCGACAAGATGGCGGCTGCCGGCGTGCAGCCGATCATGGGTTTGACGCTGCAGGTGGACTTCGGCGAGCCGGACCGGGCTGGTCCCGGCCGGCCGTTCGGGCCGCGCCTTGCCTGTGCGGGCTCGATTGCCCTCATTGCCGCCAATGAGCGCGGCTACCAAAACTTGATGCAGCTTTCCTCGCGGGCCTTTCTCGATCCCGGCGAGGCCGAGCCGCCCCACGTCAAGCTGCACCAGCTTGCCGGTGCGCGGGCGGAGGGGCTCATTGCCCTGACGGGGGGACCCGATGGCCCGATCAACCGGGCGCTCGCCGAGGAGCAAAAGGAGCTGGCGGTCGAACGCCTGCAGGCGCTCAGCGCCATCTACGGCGATCGGCTCTATGTCGAGCTACAGCGCCATGGCCTGGCGCAGGAGAGCAAGACCGAACCCGATCTGCTGGCGCTCGCCTACGCTGGGCGGCTGCCGATCGTGGCCAGCAACGAAGTCTATTTCGCAAGCCCCGACGACTACGAGGCGCACGATGCGCTCATGTGCATCGCCGATGGCAGCTATGTCACCGAAGACAATCGCCGGCGGCTCTCGCGCGAGCACTTTTTCAAAAGTGCGCAGCAGATGGCACGCCTGTTCGCCGACCTGCCGGAAGCGCTCGACAATACCGTCGAGATCGCCAAGCGCTGTGCCTATCGGCCGCTAGGCCGCAAGCCGATTTTGCCGAAGTTCGTGATGGCGGCGAAGGGGGCCTCGGAAAGCGAGCAGCTGGCGCTGGAGGCAACCGAGCTCAGCGCCCAGGCCGAGGCCGGTCTTAAGCAGCGCCTCGCGACCACGCCACCGGCGCCGGGCTTCACCGCGCAGGACTACCAGCAGCGGTTGGCCTTCGAGGTCGATGTGATTTCGAGGATGAAGTATCCCGGCTACTTCTTGATTGTTGCCGACTTCATCAAATGGGCCAAGGCCAACGGCATTCCCGTCGGTCCCGGCCGTGGCTCGGGCGCAGGCTCCCTCGTCGCCTGGGCGCTCACCATCACCGACCTTGATCCCTTGCGCTTCGGCTTGCTGTTTGAGCGCTTCCTCAACCCCGAACGCGTGTCGATGCCGGACTTCGACATCGACTTTTGCCAGGATCGCCGCGACGAGGTGATCCGCTATGTGCAGGGCAAGTACGGCGCCGATCGCGTGGCGCAGATCATCACCCACGGCAAGTTGCAGGCGCGGGCCGTGCTGCGCGACGTCGGGCGCGTGCTGCAGATGCCCTACGGGCAGGTGGACCGGCTGTGCAAGCTCGTCCCCAACAATCCCGCCAACCCCGTAAGCTTGGCGCAGGCCATCGAGCTCGAGCCCAAATTGCAGGAGGAGCGCGACCGCGAGCCCGTCACCGCTCGGCTGCTCGAAATCGCGCAAAAGTTGGAAGGCCTTTATCGGCACGCCTCGACACACGCCGCGGGCATGGTGATCGGCGACCGTCCGCTGGAAGAGCTGGTGCCGCTTTATCGCGATCCCAAGTCAAGCTTTCCGATCACCCAGTTCAACTGGAAGCTGGTCGAGGCCGCGGGCCTGGTGAAGTTCGACTTTTTGGGGCTCAAGACTTTGACGGTACTGCGCAAGGCCGTCGATTTGGTGAAGCGCGGGCGCGGCATCGATATCGATTTGGCGGCGCTGCCCCTCGATGATGCGGCAAGCTACGAGCTCTTGGCCAGGGCCGATACGGTCGGCGTGTTCCAGCTCGAAGGCACGGGCATGCGCGACAGCCTCAAGCGGCTGAAGCCCGACCGCTTCGAGGACATCATTGCCATGGTGGCGCTCTATCGGCCTGGACCGATGGACAACATCCCGACCTACATCAACCGCAAACACGGTGAGGAGCCGGTCGAGCTGCTGCATCCGCGGCTGGAGGGCATTCTCAAAGAGACCTATGGCGTCATCATCTACCAAGAACAGGTCATGCAGATCGCCCAGGTGCTGGCCGGCTTTTCGCTTGGCGATGCCGACCTGCTGCGGCGCGCCATGGGCAAGAAAGACAAGCGCGAAATGGCGCAGCAGAAGAGCCGCTTCGTCGAGGGCGCGCTCAAGGCTGGCGTCAAGCGCGCCGACGCGGAGTACATTTTCGAGCTGGTCGACAAGTTTGCCGGCTACGGCTTCAACAAGAGCCACGCCGCGGCCTATGCGCTGGTGAGCTACCAGACCGCCTATATGAAGGCCAACTTCCGCGAGGAATTCCTGGCCGCTTCCATGACGCTCGACATGAGCAACACCGACAAGCTGGCGATGTACACGGCCGAGGCAAACCGGGCCAAGATCCGCATCCTGCCGCCCTGCATCAATGCGTCCGAGGTCGATTTCCTCGCCGGCGAAGGCTCGATTCGCTACTCGCTGGCCGCGCTTAAAAACATCGGTGCGCAGGCCGTCGAAAGCATTGTTGCCGAGCGCCGCGCCAATGGAGCCTTTGGCGATCTGTCCAACTTTGCCCGGCGCTGCAACACCAAGGCGCTCAACAAGCGCGCCTTGGAAACGCTGAGCGCCGCCGGCGCCTTCGACGCGCTCGAAGCCAACCGGGCGCGCGTCTGGGGCAATGTCGAGCAACTCTTGGCCTTTGCCAATCGCATGGCCGAGAACGAAGCGCAGGGCACCGGCGATTTGTTCGGCGGCAGCTCCGCCGGCGAAGCCTCGATCGATATGCGGCCGGTGCAGGTGTGGACGCCGATGGAGCTTCTGCAACAGGAGTTCGAGGCGATCGGTTTCTTCCTGTCGGGCCACCCGCTCGATGCCTACGCCAGCGCGCTCGCCAAGCTCGGGGTGTCGACCTACGCGGAGTTCGAGGCGCGCTGCGAGCGCGGCTCCGCCGCCGGGCGCCTTGCCGGCATCGTCGTGTCGATCCGCGAACGGCGCTCACAGAAGGGCAACAAGTTCGCCTTTGCGATATTTTCCGAGCCGACCGGGCAATTCGAAGCCGTGATCTTCTCCGAAACGCTGGCCGCGGCGCGCTCCCTGTTGGAGCCGGGCACGGCGGTTCTCATCACGGTGGAGGGCGAGCGCGACGGAGAAGCCTTGAAGTTGCGCGCGCAGGCGGTGCAATCGCTCGATGCGGCGGCGAGCAGCATCCAGAAGGGATGGAAGGTCGTGTTGGATGCCGATGCGCTCACCAAAAACGGCTGCCGCGATCTCGCCGCCTTGGGGGAAAGGCTGAAGGGGGGAGGCAAGGGTGAAGTTTCGTTGTCCTTTTTTGTGCAGGGACGCGAGGTGAGCTTCACCTTCCCGCAGCGCCGGTTCGATGTCTCACCCGCCCAGAAGGGGGCCATTGCCACGCTTCCCGGCGTGCTGGAGGTGGTTGACGTCTAAACGCGCGCAAGCGTCCCTAGCCCCCGCCCTGCCAGGCTCTCAGCCAGTCCGTCGGATGGATGAGCATGATGATGTTGAGGGTTAGGTTGTCGCGAATGAGGACCAGCAGGGCGAGCTCGACCCCGATCAGCAGCGCCACGGTGACCCAGGCGGGCAAGCGGGCCGCGACCAGGAAGCCCAGGATCATGGCGGTGATGTCGGCCAGCGAATTGACGATGCTGTCGCCGAAGTAGTCTCTGGAAATGGTGACGGTGCGGTAGCGGTTGATGATGAAGGGGGTGTTCTCGAAAATCTCCCAGCCGGCTTCGATCGAGGTGGCGATCACCAGGCGCGCGGCGACGGATAGGCGACCCTGCGCGATGAGGCCCGTCAGCCAATAAAGGATGATGCCGTGCAAGACGTGGCTATAGGTGTACCAATCGGTGAGGTGTTGAGAGGTCTCCGAATCGGTGCGGCTGGCGTGCCAGAGCTTGATATAGCCACACTTGCATATGAGGACGTGGCCCATCCAAGCCAGGACCGCCGCGGTCACCAGCAAAATGGCGGCACAGAGCGCGAGCGCGGCTAGGAACGAGAGCCTCGGCATGGTCGGTAATTTCGCCATGGCGTAGCTTGGCATGTCGCCAGCGTAAGCGGAACCGTAGCCGGCATATGGGATATTTTTAATTGGTGCCTGAGCGATAACGAGGCCACAGTCACCGACACCGCTGGCGGGCCTTGTTTTGCCCAAGTCCGCGCGAGAAATGGCCTTGAGCGAGCAAGTGGGACGCGGCCATGTGGCACGTGATGTTTTTGTCGATGCTGGTGGGCCTCGGTGCCATGTCCGGGGCCGCGGCCGCTTCGTGCAGCAAGGAGGATTTCGGCAAGGCCGTGGACCAGGCCGGTGCCGCCTTGCGCAAACTCAATGCGGATAATGCGCCGCGCCTGCGCGCGAAAATGCGCGAGCTCAAGGACCGCAAGGGCTGGTCGGATGCGGATTTCGAGGAAAAGGCCATGGCCGCCGTGCAGGACGAGCGGATCGAGGCCTACAACGCTCAGGCCAACGATCTCCTGGCCAAGCTCGACGCCTTAGGCAGCCTTGAACCCAGCAACGACGCCGATTGCGGCAAACTTCAGGAGCTCGCGGCAGCGGGCTTGGAACTGCAGGCCACCATCAAGGCCAAGGCCGCCTACACGCTGTCGAAGCTCGACCAAATGGTGGCACCGGCGCCGCCCCCACCCACGCCTGAACCCAAGCCAAAGGTGGCCGAGGCGCCCAAGCCACGCCCCGAGGCCGCAAAGCCGCCGCCGGCTCCCCCACCGACGCTGGCGTCGAAGTCGGGCCCCGGCAAACAGCCCGAGACGAGTGCCTGGTCGGCCCAGACCAAGAGCGATGGGTCGCGCGAGGTTGCCGTGCTTGCGCCACCGCCGCAGGTCCCCCTGTCGACCATGCCGCCCGGCAATCTTGGCCCCGATGAAGACGGCTACTCCATCGACGAGATCATGGCGGCGAGCGCCGGCTTTTTTGGCAAGGTGTCGGCCAACCTCGGCGCCGTCATCGAGTATCTGTTTCAAAAGAGCGGCCGGCCGACGGGCTATGTGCTGGGGACCGAGGGGGGCGGCGCCCTGCTCGCGGGTGTGCGCTACGGGTCGGGAACGCTCTATCTGCGTTCGGGCGGCACGCAACCGATCTTCTGGCACGGCCCATCGCTCGGCACCGACGTCGGCGCCGAGGGCTCAAAGACGCTCTTTCTCATCTATCGACTGGGATCGCCGGACCAGATGTATGCCAGCTTTACCGGCATCGACGGGTCCGCCTACCTGGTGGGCGGAGTGGGTGCAACGTTCGTCACCAACGGCAACGTCATCATGGCGCCGATCCGCTCCGGCATGGGCCTGAGGCTTGGGGCCAACATCGGCTATATCCGCTTCACGCCGAAGGCGACCTGGAATCCCTTCTGATCCCCCGATGGCCGGCTCAGTAGGTGCAGGGTCGTGAGCTGACATTGCAGCTGACGTTGCCGCGCGTGCCCGAGCAGCTGCCCGACTTGGACGCCGAGTTCTGCCATTTGGCCCAGCGCCGCCCGTACTCCCACGCCGTAAAGTCGGTCCAGGCGCGGATGGCGGCGGCCTGGGCTTGCGCCTTGGTCGGGCCGGTGCCCTGGCCATCATGAAAATGGTCGGCCATACAGGTCTTGCCGCCAAGCTTTACCCAGTCGTGAATGCCGGCCAGACCCATGCCGTCTTGGGCCGCCGCGCCGCCGGGCGCGAGCCCCAGCGCCAGTGCGCCCGCAACAATTGCTGCAGTGATTCCTTTCATGGCTCCCGCCCCTGTCATGATCGTGCGTTTCGGCTAAGCCTTAACGAACGTTGAGCGATTCCGCTTCGGCCGAAGGTGAGCCGGCGCCACTTTGCGCCGGCGGCGCTGCATTTGCGTCACACGTGAGCCGGGCGGCGGGCGAAAAGCTTCCGCTTTTAGTCAGGAATTAGGGGCTGGGGTGCCGCCGCTGCTATTTGGCGGCGACCACGGCGATCTCGACCAGCATGCGCGGGTCGGCAAGCGCCGCCTCAATGCAGGCACGGCCCGGCAGGTTCTCGCCCCCGGTCCAGGCGTTCCACGCCTCGTTCATGGCATCCCGGTTGCGGATGTCGGTAACCCAAATGGTGGCGGACACCAGCTTGGACTTGTCCGTGCCGCCGAGTTTCAGGAGCCGATCGATCTCCTTCAAGATCTGCTGGGTCTGGCCTTTGGCGTCCTGCTTGACGTCGTCGGCGACGATGCCGGCCGTGAACACAAAGCCGTTGGCTTCGACCACCTTGGAATAGATCTTGGACGGCTCGTGGCGCTTGATGGTCATGGCGTTCTCCGTGCTGGCTTGCTAGGGGGGCCAAGTCTTAGCACGCGGCCCGTCGCGGATGCCAACTCACAAAAGCGGCTCCTCATACTGCAGGCGCCCGTCGATCAGGAGGCCTTTGATGGCGGCATTGCCGCTGCCATCGACGGCGATCAGGGCGGCAAGCTTTTTGTCGCGCGCCAGTGCCTCGAGCCGGGGTCCCTCGCCCTGGGGCACGAAATACTGTTCGATACCGTAGCGCACGCTGGCGACCGCATTGGGATCCTCTGCATTGAGGGCAAACCTGCCAAAGCGACTGCGCCCCTTCAGTACGATACGGTCGGGGCCGGCCGCTTGCGGCTGGTCACGGGTGAGTTTGACAGGTACCCAGCTGCCGTCCGGCACCTTCTCGAGCGTGACGTAAAAGGGCGCGTTGGCCAACGGCGGCGGACCTTCCAGCAGGCGCGCGGGGACGCGTCCGACGGCGTAGCCCAGCTCCACGTATTCGCCGCGGAACAGGTCTCGGGGATCGACCGGGACGATGGGCAAGCTGATTTCGCGGCCGCTGGTCAGGAGCCGCATGCGGTCGAACACCATGACGGCAAGGACGCCCGTCTGAAGGAGGGCAAGCAGCGCCAGGGCGCGCGCCATGCGGTTTGCCGGCAGGGTCACCTGGCGGCCTCCGTCGTGGTTTTGGACTGGTGCAGTCGATAGGCGAGCCAGGCGAGCCCGCTGACGATCAAGGCCGCGACCAGGAAAAACAGGGAGGTGGTGAGCAGGGATCCGAAGGTTCGCACATAGAGCGTGAAAATTTCGAGCGCGAAGGCCGTGTAGGCGAGCCACAGGGCGGGGCGGTTGTCAGTATTGAGGGCCCACACCATGGCCCCGAGCAAGAGCGCGAGGGAGAAGATGGCGAGCAGAAGAAGCCTCAGCAGGGGTGCGCTATCGGCGCCGCCAAGGAACCAGCGACCGTCGTCCAGGAACTGCAAAATGAAAAGCCCGGCATAGGTGACCGCCAGGCCATAGGTAAAGAGGGCGGCCGATACGGGCAAATGCCGGTCAAGGGCGCGCCCGCAAACGACCGCCGCCACCGCCGCCACGCCACCGATCAGGACCACGAGCCAATGCGCGTGGCCTCCCCAGACGAGAAAGCCCAGCGGCACGATCCACAGGGCCAAACTCAGGGCCGCGAGGTGTAGCCCCGGCCGCCAGCGCAACCACGCCGCCATCAGCGCGGCCCCGGCGCAGGGCAACAGAAAGCCAAAGAGCGCGCTTTCACTGCCGATGCGTTCCCAAGCGCACCAGATGGTCAGCAGGACGAAGCCGGCCGCCAGGGCCGCGGCCGAGCTTGCCAGCGCCGCCGCAAGCAAGGCACCGAGCGCCCACAGCAAGACCGCGTCGGCCGGATTGCCCTCCATGTGGTACATTTGGGCGATCAGCATGATGCTGGCGCCGTAGACGGCAATGCCCCCCACCACGGCGGCGTGCGCGAAGGCCGCGAGCTGGCGCTGGAACAGGAGGGCGGCACCGCCGTAGCAGGCCCACAGGGCGCCGATCAGCAAGGCCAGGCGCGCAAGCTTGGACATTCCCGTCCAGTGCGCGGCCACAAAGCTCATGACGGCGAAGCCGAATAGAACCGCGCCCAGCACCGCCAAGACGGGTGCGGCGGCGAAGGCCGCCTTGCTCTGATCGAGATCCCGACGGATAGCGCCGGCGCCGTCGGGCGTCACCCAACCCGCGGCTTGCCAGCGCTTGAGATCGCGCTCGAGCTTGGAGCGATACCAGGACATGGATCTTTGCCCGCCTCCCACCCCCGGGGGTGATTTCAAGCATGAGCGTGCGGGCGGGCGTGTCAAGCCGCGAGGATCGGCCGAGCTAGTGCGTCGATTTCGGCAGCTGATCGAGGCTTGAAATGTACCACTTTTCCGCCTCCACGATCGCCGGGTTCTCGCCGTTGGCATAGATCCAGCTGTCGACCGCCCACTTCTGGCCGTTGGCGTTTTCCTTAAGCACGGCGGTCCAGTGCGGCCAGCCGGCAACCCCGCGCAGCAAATTCTCCTTGGAAAACGGCGTCCCTACCGTGTGGTGTTTGAGGAGGCCATTGCGCTCCAGGATCAACAGGTAGCTCGTGGTATTGGTGGCCTCGTCGACACAGTCCTGCTGGGTCGGGTCGCCGCTTGCGGAAAAATCCATGCCGGGTCGGTCGGCACTGGTACCGATCACGTCTCCCGTGCGCGTTTCCATCCAGCCGATGGCGTAGGCTACGGCGCGCCGTTCCTCGTAGGGCGTGTCGGCCTTGCGGGTCTTGGTCATCAAGGTTTTGATTTGCGCGATGTCGGCATCGGTAAAGCGGAACGCCGTCTGCATGCGGCAGCCGTAGGCGTGACAAACATAAACCGTGTTGTTGCGGGGGGCTTCCGTGTGGAAATCGATATAGTGCTGGCTGACGGGGCCGAGGCGAACGTGCGTACAACCGGGAAGCGAGGCCAACATGCTGGCGGCCGTCGCCAAGCAAACGATCCCCTTCAGCCGTACCAGCCGCGTCATTGCCCGTCAGCGCCGCCATCTTATTGGACCGCTGAGGGCGGCCTCGCGCGAACGGCTATCACTGTTGCGATTCGTGGCAAAGGCGACCAACGCCGCCGGCGTGGACGAGGAAACTGGCGAGCGCTTCGCCCGCCGCGGTGGGCACAAGCCGTGAAAGGCGCAAGCCGTGAAGCAAGAGCGCGAAAGGCATAATGAGGCCGCACGCCCGCACGCGCGCAGGTGGCCCCGACACCCGAAGAGACCGAACGCCCGACGGCGCGAGCAGATAAACCGAGACGGGCCGCCTCGGCACCCCTTGCGGCGGGCGGCAAACTCCACTACATAGGGAACAGAAAGAGAACATTGGTCCTGAGGAGTGGGACCCGAAGGGGTGGGATGCCCCGCGATCGGCAGGCCCTGCAACGCAAGCCTTGACCATGCCTTGGACCATGCCTTGGACCATGCCTTGGATCATGCCTTGGGCCGCCGATGGCACGGAAAGCCCTGGACTTGGTTAAACATGAGAGCGCGGCGGCCACGGATCAGGCTGCT
>DASTMQ010000226.1:0-3300 GCA_035714005.1 Hyphomicrobiaceae bacterium | reverse complement strand
TTTGGGGTTTTGTGCCAGCGCCATGGCGATCTCGACGCGCCGGCGTTCCCCATAGGAGGTCTCGCCCAGCGGCCGCTCGGCGATGTGATCGAGGCCGACGCGAGCCAGCACGCTGTGGGCCTCGGCAACGAGCGCACGCTGCGAGGCAAGATCGCGGAGCGCATTCCAACGCAGTGGCGACAAGCCGAGCAGCGCCAGCATGATGTTGCGCAGAATGGTATCGCGCGAGAAAAGCGTAATGATCTGATAGGTGCGCGCCATGCCGAGGTGCGCCCGCCGCCGGCTCGGCACGTTCGTAATATCCTGCCCGAACAGCTGTATTGACCCCGAATCTGGAGTGAGCTCCCCGGTGATCAGATTAAATAAGGTTGTCTTGCCGGCGCCATTCGGGCCGATGATTAGGCGCCGTTCGCCGGCCGCGACGTTAAGATCTACCTTGCGCGTGACGCGAAATGTAAGCCTGCTGGTCGCGCCGGGCGAGCGGCGCCTGATCATCGGCCCGAACGGGGCGGGCAAGACCACGCTGTTCAACCTGATCACGGGCGAGCTCAGCCCCGACAGCGGCAAAATCCGGCTGTTTGGTCGCGACATCTCGGCGACGCCTTGCCGTCAGCGCGCGCATCTCGGCATGGCGCGCACCTATCAGATCATTACGCTTTTCTCGCGCGACACCATTCTGCGCAACATCATGCTGGCGCTGCTCGGGCTGTCGCCACTGCGTTGGAATGCGCTGCGCGATCTTGCCGCACAGCGTGCGCTCGTTGCCGAGGCACACAGCGTGTTGGCTCGCGTCGGCCTCGATCACATCGCCGAGCGGCCGCTGGGCGAGACCTCCTATGGGGAACGCCGGCGCGTCGAGATCGCCATGGCGCTGGCACAAAACCCCAAACTCTTGCTGCTCGACGAACCGTTCGCCGGGCTTTCGGTTGACGAGCGCCGCGACGTCAAGACGTTGCTGTTGGGCATTCCCCGCGAGGTGACCGTGGTGATGATCGAGCACAATATGGACGTGGCCCTTGAGCTCGCCGACCGCATCACGCTGTTGCATTTCGGCGAGGTGATTGTCGAAGGCACGCGCGCCGCGGTGGTGGCCGATCGGCGCACACGCGAGGTGTACCTTGGCGTCTGAAGCCCTCACGCTGCGCCAGGTCGATGCCTTTTATGGCGACAGCCATGCCTTGCAGCAGGTGTCGTTCACGGCGGGCGCGGGGCGCTTGCTCGGGCTGGTTGGTCGCAATGGAGCCGGCAAAACCACGGCCATGAACGTGGCCGTCGGCCTGTTGCCGCCGCGCGCCGGCAGCGTGGAAGTGTTCGGCAAAAACGTTGCGGGCTTCACGCCGGAAGCGATTGCCGCCTGCGGCGTGGCGCTGGTGCCGCAAGGCCGGCGCGTTTTTCGCAGCCTGACGGTGCGCGAGAACCTGAGCGTGGCCGCACGCAAGCCGATCGTCGCCGGCAAGACCAGGTGGGACCTCGACACGGTATTTCACATGTTTCCCCGGCTCGCCGAGCGGCGCCATCAGCTCGCCAGTCTGCTCTCGGGTGGTGAGCAGCAGATGCTGGCGATCGGCCGGGCGTTGATGGGCAATCCGCGCTTGCTGTTGATGGATGAGCCTTCCGAGGGCTTGGCGCCGCAGATCGTCGGCGACGTCGGGCGCACCATTGCCCGGCTCAAAGCCGAAGGGCTGTCGATTGTGCTGGTGGAGCAGAACATCAAGCTGACGTTGGACTTGGCCGACGACATCGTCATTTTGAACTCGGGGCACGTGGTCTTCGCCGGCTTGGCGCGGCAGATCGCCTTGGACGATGCCATCGTCGCCCAGCACCTGGGGGTGCATTGAAGAGGCGGCGGCAAAAGGCGCGGGTTGACCAGGTCGGGGGCGGCGGCCAAACAACGTTGGGGACGGCCCAGCGCATTTGACAAGAGCATTTGAGGAGAACCCATGAGCCAGTGGAACAAGTATGGGCCGACGGCGGCGCGCGCGCAGGGTCGGCCCGGGCGCGAGGTCAGGCCAAAAAGCCTAACCGTCGACCTGCACTCGCATCTGGGGGTGCCGCGGGCGGCCGAAGTCGTAAAGCCGCATCTGTCGCCAGCCGCCTCGCCGCTGGTGCGGTTTGCCAATGCCGAGACCAAGGCGCTCAACCAAAAGCAAGAGGCCGACATCGTGGCGCGCGCCAGCCTCGAGCAACGGCTGGCCGATCTCGACGCCATGGGGCTCGACATCCAGGTGATCAAGCCGCCGCCGCCGCAGTGCTACTACGCCGTGCCCATCGAGATCGCTGTTGAGGCGGCGCGTATCATCAACGACGGTATCGCCGAGTTCGTGGCCCGGCGGCCCGACCGCTTTCGCGGCTTTGGTACCGTGCCCATGCCGGATGGCAACGAGGCGGCCAAGGAGCTCGAGCGCTGCGTCAACCGGCTTGGCTTCAAGGGCGTGCAGATCCTCACCAACGTCAACGGCGAGGAGCTCTCGCATCCGACCTTTGCGCCGTTTTGGCAGAAGGCCGAGGAGCTCGGCGCGCTCGTCGTCATCCATCCCAACGGCTTTACCGACGCCGGCCGCCTGTCCCGGTTCTACTTCAACAACGTGATCGGCAATCCTTTGGAAACCTGCATCGCCGTGCACTATTTGATTTTCGACGGCGTGCTGGAACGGCACCCGAAGCTGAAGATTTTGGCCGTGCATGGCGGGGGGTATCTGCCGGCCTATGCCGGACGCATCGATCATGCCTGGGGCGCGCGCTCGGATTCGCACGGGCAACTGCCGCAGCCGCCGACCACGTATCTGAAGCGCCTTTACTTCGATACCATCGTCTTCACCCCGCATCAGCTCAAGGAGCTGGTGCGCCTCTATGGCGTCGAGCATATCGTCATGGGCACCGACTATCCCTTCGACATGGCCGACTACGATCCCGTGGGGCACGTTGCGGCCTGCGCGTTCGATGCGGCAACGACGGCGGCCATTTGCGGCGGCAATGCCAAGGCGCTGCTGGGGCTCTAGCGCGCGGCACACCTCGGCACATGGGCACCTCGCGCTTAATTGCGCCCTTGCCGCGGGGTGCGATGCCTTCCGGCCTCCGCCGGGGCAGTAAGAAAGTGGCGAATCACTTCTGCCCGCCCCGCCGGGAGCAGTCCGGGCGCCTACCCCTGGCGATGGTGCGGCCGCGCCACGCCCGCAGGTCGCCCGGCCAGTTTTGCACCGGTTTTGTTGGCAGCCAGCGGGGATCGCCCTCGCCCCCAACGGCATCGCCCTGGCCCCCAGGGGCGCGGGTTGGTCGTGATCGGGAATGTTTTCGCACCTC
>DASTMQ010000225.1:0-8109 GCA_035714005.1 Hyphomicrobiaceae bacterium | reverse complement strand
GTGCCACCATCGATCTTCTGCTGGCGCATGGCTTCGGCTACGACAGCAGCATGATGGGCGGCGACTACACACCCTATCTCGCTCGCCGCGGCGATCAGGTGAGGCTCGGCCACCCCTATCAGTTCGGGCAACAGACCAAGCTGATCGAAATGCCGATCAGTTGGTCACTTGACGATCACCCCCACTTCGAGTTCATCCGCACACGGGAGACAATTCTGCCGGGATTACAGTCGGCACGCACGGTCATGCAGAATTGGCACGATGAATACCTGTACATGGCAAAAACGGTCGAGTGGGGGGTTCTGACCTACACCATGCATCCCTACGTTATCGGCCGCGGCTACCGAATGCTCGCCTTCGAAGACTTGATCGGCAAGCTCATTGATGCCGGCGCCGTCTTCATGACCATGGCAGAGGCCGCCGCCGAGGCGCGCCAGCGCCTGTTCCCGGACCTTATCGCTTCGGGTGAATGAACTCCCAGGGCGAGGCTTCGCTGCCCGGCGCTATGGCGACTTCGATCAGCACCGGGTCTTTGTCTTTGCTGCCGAGCGCAGCCTGCAAGACCGGCCTCAGGTCGGCGGGCGAGGTAACGCGCTGAGCTCGCACGCCAAAGGCCTCGGCCAGCACCATGAAATTTGGATTGTCAAGCAGCGCGCCATTGATGCGGTTGGCAAAGTTTGTGCGCTGGTCGCGCAGGACGTTGCCGTAGGAGGCATTATTGAACAACAGGATGACGAGCCCGATACGCTCTTGTACGGCCGTTGCCAACTCCTGTACGGCGAACATGAAACCGCCGTCGCCGGTAACAGAGATCACCGCACGGTCAGGGTGCGCGATCTTCACGCCAAGGGCGGCGGGAAAGCCGAAGCCAAGCGTCCCCTGGTAACCCTCGGAAACATAGCTGCGCGGCGCCAG
This sequence comes from Hyphomicrobiaceae bacterium, assembly GCA_035714005.1. Taxonomy (GTDB): domain Bacteria; phylum Pseudomonadota; class Alphaproteobacteria; order Rhizobiales; family Hyphomicrobiaceae; genus AWTP1-13. The sequence goes on along the minus strand of DASTMQ010000225.1, from coordinate 7,194 downwards.
GACGGGAAAGCCGAAATAAGAGGTGAAGCCGACCTGCGATAGCTCCGCGACAAAAAAGCCGTCGCGCGGCAGCAGCTCGCGAATGACATCGAGATAGGCGAGCTGCGGCTGCACCTTCTCGATTTCGGCACGGGCCTCGATCTTGGCACGGGCGACGCGTGCTCGCCAGGCGGCGCCGGCGGCGCTCGCGGCAGGCCGTTGCAAGCTTTTGACCGCCGCCAGCAGCGCGCGCGTTCCAGCCTCGGCGTCGGCAACGATACCCGCGTGCGGCCGCAATCGGTGCATTTCCGCAGGATCGATATCGATGCGGATCAATTGCGGCGGCGGCGACGGCCGATCGAGCAGCGTCATCATGCCGCTCCAGCGCATGTAGGGCATTTCCAGACGCGTGCCGATGCCGATTAGCGCATCGGTTTCTGGCCAAAGCTTGAATGCTGCGTAGGAGGAGATGGCAAGCTCGTGATCCTCGGCCAGGACGCCGCGACCACCGCGAAACGCTGCCACGGGTGCCACCAGCTCTTCGGCAAGGGACAAGACGGCCGCACTCGCGTGCTGGGCGCCGCTCCCGGTCATGATCATTGGCCGCTGTGCGACCCCGAGCAGCTTGGCCGCGGCCTCGACCTCAGCCGCGGCGGGCGCAGGGGCGGGCGTGCCGGCGGCGCCGGGCAGCGCTGTGACAAGGGCCGTGGAGGCCATGCTGTCCCAGGCCATCTCCACGGCCACCGGGCCCGGTCGGCCGCTTAGCATCTGGCGAAAGGCTTCGTTGATGATGCGCGGCGCCTCGGCTGGGTGCTCGATCCTGGCTGCCCATTTGAGCAACGATCGCAGCGTCGCAAGCTGATCGGGAAGCTCGTGCAGATGGCCGCGACCGCGGTCGATGAAGGCCGCTGGCACCTGCCCGGTGATGCAGAAAACCGGGGCATTGCAGGCTAGCGCGGTCGCGAGCGCCGCCGTGGTATTGAGCATCCCCGGACCGGGCACTACGGCGTAGACACCCGGGCGGCCAGTCGAGCGGGCATAGCCAAAAGCCATATAGGCGCAAGCCTGCTCATGGCGCGCGCCGACGGTTCGGATTGCCTGGCGCCGCTGCTGGAGAGCGTCGAACAGCGCATAGAGCTGGGCGCCGGGTAGCCCGAAGAGGGTATCGACGCCGTTGGCGATCAGCGCCTCGACGATCGCCATACCGCCCGTCATCTGGCGGGCTTTGCCCTGCCCGGTCTTGCGGTGCACGCGCGCCTCTTTTGCTATCGCGCCGATTGTCAACGGCAGGCTCGGATATCATGATGCGACCTCGTTCGATAGGTCGCTTGCGAACCGGAGGAGAAAGCAACCATGGGCGATCTGCCGCAAAGCATCGAGATCGGCGAGGAAGGGCCACGCGAAGGCTTCCAAATCGAAAAGGGGCCGATCGGCACAGCAGACAAGATCGCCCTGGTCGATGCCTTGTCGGCCACCGGCCTCAAGCAGATTCAGGTAGGGTCGTTCGTCAGCCCCAAGCTGGTACCGGGTTGGGCCGACGCCGAGGCGGTCTTTGCGGGCTTTGAGCCGGTGCAGGGGATCGCCTATACGGCACTCTGGTTCAATGCCGCGGGCCTTAAACGCGCACTCGCCTTCCGCGACCGGCTGGTGTTGACGGGGTCGATCACGCTCAGCGCCTCGGAGGCGTTTTCGCGCAAAAACCTAAACCGCGACCGCGCCGGCCAGATCGAGGCCATGCGACGACAAACCGCGGAGCATGTGCTGGCGAACGTCCCGGTGACCCGCATCGGCATAATGGCCGCATTCGGCTGCAACTATGGTGGCGATATCTCGCCGGGGCAGGTGATGTCCTGCATCGAGGACGGCCTGGCCATCGCCGGTGAAGCCAACATTGGCGTCACCCGCTTGTCTCTTGCCGATACCATGGGCTGGGCGACGCCCGTCAGGGTGAGCCGGCTGGTGGGCGCGGTACGTAACCGCTGGCCACATCTGGAGCTGTCGCTCCACCTGCATGACACCCGCGGCCTCGGCATCGCCAATGCCTTTGAGGGCATGCGGTTGGGCGTAAGCCGGTTCGATTCGACCGTGGGCGGCCTTGGCGGATGTCCGTTTGCCGGCCAACCGGGAGCGCCGGGCAACATAGCAACCGAAGAATTGGTCTTGCTGTGCGAGGAGATGGGCGTCGCCACCGGCGTTGATCTGGAAGCGCTGATCGAAGCCGGACGAATGGCCGAGCGCATTGTAGGCCATCCCTTGCCCAGCACCGCGTTGCGTTCGGGAACGCTGGCGGCCATGCGGAGGAAAGCTGCATGACCGGGGCGGCGCCAAGGCCGCTGTCCGGACTGAAGGTCCTGGACTTCGGACACACGATCATGGGCCCGTGCGCCGGCCTGCTGCTCGCCGACCTCGGCGCTGATGTCATCAAGGTCGAAGCCAAAGACGGCGACGCCACGCGCCGACTGCCCGGGTTCGCCGCCGGTTTCTTTGCTGCTTACAATCGCAACAAACGCAGCATTGCCATCGACTTGAAGCGTCCCGATGGCCAGGCCGTCCTGCAGCGCCTAGCGGCGACGGCGGATGTCCTTGTTGAGAACTTCGCGCCGGGCACCATCGACCGACTGGGATGCGGCTGGGCGGACCTGGAGAAGGTCAATCCGCGTCTGATCTATCTATCGTTGAAAGGCTATCTCGCGGGACCCTACGAAAATCGCGGCGCCCTCGACGAGGTCGTGCAGATGCAAACCGGGCTCGCCTACATGACTGGGCCGCCCGGCAAACCGCTGCGCATGGGCGCGCCCATCATCGACATTCTGGGCGCGGTGTTTGGCATCGTGGCGGTCCTTGCCGCGCTGCGCGAGCGCGAGCGAACGGGCCGCGGCCAACGTGTCGGCAGCGCCTTGTTCGAGAGCGCTGCCTTCTTGGTTGGCACGCATATGGCGGGCAGTGCCGTGACGGGCCGGCCAATGCCGCCGATGCCCGCCCGCAAGGGCGCGTGGGGCGTCTATGATGTCTTCAACACCTCGGACCAGCAGCAGGTCTTCATCGCCGTGACGTCCGACGGTCATTGGCAGCGGTTCTGCGAAAAGTTCGCCTTCGTTGACCTGGGCAGCCAGGAGCGCCTGGCGACGAACGCGGCGCGCTCCGCCGAGCGCGAGTGGCTCATTCCGGAGCTTGCCATGAGGTTGGCAGGCTTATGCTTGCGCCGCATCCTCGAGGATTGCGAGGCCGCGCAGGTGCCGTGCGCGCGCATCAACCGTCCCGATGATTTGTCCACCGATCCCCATTTGCTCGCCGGCGGCGCCTTGCTCGCCACGGCGCTGTCCGCCCTGGGCGGCGGACCGCTCGTCGGCTTGCCGGCTCTGCCCCTTGAGTTCGGCGATCGACGCGAGCGGCCCGAACTGTCTCGGCAGCCGCCACGGATCGGCGAGCATGCTGCAGACGTTTTGTGCGAAGCGGGCTTCTCGCCGGCCGAGATCCAAGCTCTAATGGCGAGCGGAATACTCGGCCGGCAAACGGCGTAAACGAGGTTGGACATGACACAGCCCACCGGACCGCTCGAGGGCATTCGCATCGTCGACTTGACGTCCATGCTATCGGGACCGTGGGCGACCATGATTCTGGCCGACCAGGGTGCCGACGTCATCAAGGTTGAGGAGCCGCGCCTGGGTGACCACACACGCGCCTATGGCAACCGCCGCAATGGCTTCTCCGCCTCCTTTCTCAACCTCAATCGCAACAAGCGCTCCATTGCCATCGATTTGAAAACGCCCCGGGGCGTCGACCTGCTGATGCGATTGTGCGAAACTGCCGACGTGCTGGTGCAGAATTTTCGCCCCGGTGTGGTGGAGCGCCTGGGCATCCACGAGGCGGCGATCCGCACGGTAGCACCCGACATTGTATACGTGTCGATCAACGGCTTCGGCGAGAAGGGCCCCTATGCGCACAAGCCGGTCTACGACCCGATCGTACAGGCCTTTTCTGGCTTGACCACGGTGCAGGCCGGCGCGGACGACCGCCGCCCTCGCCTGATCCGCACCGTTTTGCCCGACAAGCTTACGGCGGTGACGGCGGCGCAAGCGATTGCGGCGGCCCTCGTCGGCCGCCTGCGCACGGGCAAGGGGCAGCACGTGCGCTTGGCCATGCTAGATGCCGTGCTGGCGTTCCTGTGGGCCTCCGACATGGGTGCTCAAACCTATGTCGGTGAACGGGTCTCACAACGCACGGCCGCGAGCTTTATCGACCTCATCTACGAGACCGCCGACGGCTTTATGACCGTGGCGGTAATGACCAACAAGGAGTGGGCCGCCCTCACGCGGGGCCTTGAGCGCCCGCAATGGCTTGAGGATGCGCGCTTTCAGACGCCGGCGCTGCGCGACCAGAATATCGATGCCCGGCTTGAGATGACGCAAGATGTACTCAAGACGCGCACCACGGAGCAATGGCTGGAGCGGCTGGAGGCAGCGGGTGTTCCCTGTGCTCCCGTTCTAACCCGCGAGCAAGTGATCCAACATCCCCAGGTCGTTGCCAGCGGCATCCTCGTTGAAAGCGAACATCCAACGGCGGGGCGGCTGCGCCAGACCCGTGCCGCGGCGCGGTTCGAGACGCCCATGCTCGTTCGTCGCGGGGCGCCACGCCTCGGCGAACACAGCCGGGAAATTCTGCGGGAGCTGGGACTTGCCGAGGAGGCCATTGCGGCGCTGCGGCACGAGCGCGTCATTGGCAGCGAAGAGGCCGCCTGACGTCCGCAAAAGCAAGCCATGCCAAACGCGGCCGTTTGCAACCCAAGCCTGTGGGAGGAGCCATGAAGCTCGGATTATCGATCGGCTATTCGGGCGCCGAGCTCAAGGTCCCGGTTGAAATGGTGCAACGCGCCGAGGCCTTGGGCTACGATTCGGTGTGGACGGCGGAAGCCTACGGATCGGACGCCGTGACCCCGCTCGCCTTTCTGGCCGGCAAAACGCAGCGCATCAAGCTCGGCACCGCCATTATGCAATTGGCCGGACGCACCCCGGCCAATGCGGCGATGTCGGCGGCCACCGTTGACGCCCTGGCGGGTGGTGGCCGCTTCATTGCCGGCATCGGGGTGTCGGGTCCGCAAATTGTCGAGGGCTGGTACGGCCAGCCCTGGGGCAGGCCCTACTGGCGCATCAAGGATTACGTGGCCATTATGCGTAAGATCTTCGAGCGCGAGGGTCCGGTTAGCCACGCGGGAAACGAGATCAGCCTTCCCTATCAAGGACCTGGAGCGATGGGGATCGGCAAGCCGCTAAAATCTATCCTGCATATGCGCCCCGATATCCCCATCTACTTGGGCACCGGAAACGAGGCGACGGTAAAGCTCACCGCCGAAATTGCCGACGGTTGGCTGCCGCTGGGCTTCGTGCCGGGGTCGATGCCGGAGTACCGGGGCTGGCTCGAGGAGGGGTTTCGCCGCAGCAATGGCAAGCACAGCTTTGAAACCTTCGAAATCCAGGGCTCGGTCCACGTTGAAGTCAACGACGACGTCGAGGTTGCCTTGGCCAAACTTAAACCCGAGGTGGCGCTTTACGTCGGCGGCATGGGTCATCGCGACAAAAACTTCCACAAGGACATTATGGTTCGTCGCGGCTTCAAAGAGGCAGCGGACCGGATCCAGGAGCTCTATCTGGCGCAGCGCAAGGACGAAGCCGCGGCGGCCGTACCCGACGAGTGGGTCGATGCCAAGTCCCTCGTTGGTCCCAAGGCACGCATCAAAAAGCGTTACCGCGCCTGGGAGGACTCCGGCCTCACGGGTCTGACGGTGCGGACGAAAAGCCTCGAGGCCATTGAGACTATGGCTGAGGCGGCCCGGCTCAATCCGCGCTCGTCCTGACGACGACATGTCTGGGCGGGAAGGCCATCTCTATCGGGTTCAAGTCGGGCGGGTAGGGGGCTGGAACGGGAACCAGCGCGCCACGCGCGCGCAGTACCGCCGCCGCTCTGGCCGATTGATGAACCTTGAGGTTGTCGAGGATGACGACCTACAGATACGGATCTTCCCGGCAATCGACCGGCTGGCTAGGCCACATCTCGATGTCCGTCGAACCCGCCCTCTCAATTGCGTTGGGCCACAATGTCTTGACGGTCCCGTTGAATTTCCCGCAGATCTGTTGATGGAGAAATTGATTGCGGCGTCTCCTGCCCGATCACGTAGCGCGGCCGCCCCTTCGACCAGTTGAACAGCTCACCCAGATACGCACCAACCAGCCCAAGCATGATATTCGTCATCCCCGCCGCAAAGAACACTGCGGTGATCACGCTTGGCCAACCAGCCACGGGCAGATCGGGGTACCTAAGTTTGTCTACAATTACCAAGGTGCCCATGATTAGGCTGCCAACGGCCATAATGAAACCCAGAGCAGTGGCGAGGTAAAGTAGTCGCGTACTATGACCGATGATCAGACGCCAGGCGAAGCGAAGGCGACCACGAAAGTTATAAGACGTCCGCCCTCCAAAACGGGTCCCGTGCTCGACATCGATCGCCGCAATATCATAGCCTAACCACCGCAACGTACCCCCATAGAATTTGTCCCGATCGGGGACTTGTCGGAAGGCCAAGACAATCTCCCGGCTGATTATGGAGTAGTTCGCCTGCAAGCGGTCGTAGGATTGTCCAGCCAATAGAGACAAAACATAGTAGAATACTCGAGCGGCCAGCAGGTAGATCGGTCCTTCAGGCCGGCGCTGTCGATTGACGAACACTACCCCGTGCCCTTGCTTCGCTTTGGCATAAAGATCAGGAATGACCTCGGGTCGGTCTTGCAGGTCTGAATCCATTACGATCACCATGTCGCCTTCGGCGTGATCGAGCCCCGCGCTGATGGCAGTGTGCTGGCCGAAATTGCGCGTAAACCGAATGCCGCGCACGTAGGGAAATCGCAGAGCCAGTGCTGAGATGCTGGCCCACGCATCATTTCGACTACCATCGTCAATCAAAAGTAATTCGAACCGAGGTGTGATTCCGCGCAGCGCGTCGCTTGTCCGCCGAACGAATTCGGCAAGCGTTTCGGGTTCTTCATTGTATACCGGGGCTACGACGGAAATAAAATCCAGTGATCGATAGTTATATGAGGCGATCATTGAGTTGGATCCGCTTGATGAGCTTCTCTGCCTCGATAATAGTCCGGTACCAACCTACTGTAACTGTTTCCGGCGTCGCGAATACGCTCCCCAACTTGAGGGCTTCGTATATCTCCT
>DASTMQ010000224.1:0-21326 GCA_035714005.1 Hyphomicrobiaceae bacterium | reverse complement strand
GCGCACGTTCGAGAGCTGAATGAAGGCGCCGCCGTCACCGTTGCTTGCGCTGCGGCCAAGCAAGGTCGCGTAGGCTCGAGCCCCGTCGGGCACCGAGGGGAGGGCGATGGTCACATGGTCAAGGGCATCGATCACGTCGCTGCCTCGCCGGGGTCGTGGGACAGGGCTCGCGCGCCTTGGGCCCTAACGCGTCGCCCACCGCACGCCCCGCCCTAGCCGGCGTCCGGCGATCGGCCCCTCTTGCGCGTCCTTGGCGTGCTGCGATCGACATCCAGGCTTTCGACTTGCAGGTTTTCAAGCCTGTTCTCGATCCTGCGGCAGGTCCGCGACCAGTCCCGCTTGCTCATGTGGGTGCCGGCGTCCCACAGTCCGTCCTGTCCCGCCGCTCGCGGCGCCCCGGCCGCCGGCGCCGGGCGGGCGCGATCTTTCCCAGTTTGGGGGACGGCGCGCTTGCCCGCGCTATTTTCGGCGAGCCTTGGACCGGCCCGCCACGCCGCTGCCCCGGGCGAAAGCAAGGACGGGCCGGCCCAACCAGCGGCCGGCACCGCGGGCGCCGAGGCGTTGCCGCCCGCGGCGGCCAACGGGGTTGGCGCGCCGCCGCACAGGAGCGAAAGCGCCAGGGCCCACAACAATTGATAGATTTGGCCTTTCCGACGCATTTGGCCCTTCCGGTAGATTTGGCCCTTCCCGACCGAGCTCGCCGATGCCTTGCTTCGGGTGCTCTCATTCTTGGGACGCCGCGCGCCCTTAATCCTGGTTGGGCGCGCGCCTCGCGCCGGCATCTGGTTTGGCCCCCCGCGCCGCCTCGCTTTTCGCGTTGGGCGGGCGAAGTTTCGCAGGATTGGGCCGGCCGCGTCTCCGCGCTTTGGGCCAGCGAGCCCCGTGGCTCAGCCCGCGTTGCGCGAGGACCATTGTGGGCCGCCGTTCCGAGCAAGGCTGCCATGACGCACAAACAAGACCGATTCACGGCATCGACGCCGGCGCACGTCTTCTGGTAACTGAGGCCGGCTGCGATTTGGTTGCGGTTTGCTGGAGTTTGCGAGCGATGAAGGCGATGTTGAGCAAGAGCGTCGGCGGGCCACAGACGCTGGTGCTGGAGGAGATGCCCGATCCGACGCCGGGGGCAGGCGAGGTGCTGCTGGCCGTCAAGGCCTGTGGCGTCAACTTCCCCGACCTGCTCATCATCGAGGATCGCTATCAATTCAAGCCACCGCGTCCGTTCGCACCGGGGGGGGAGGTCGCAGGTGTGGTCGCCGCTGTTGGACCGGGGGTGGAACGGCTGAAACCCGGCGACCGCGTGATCGGCTCGTGTGGTCATGGCGGCATGGCCGACAAGCTTGTGATCGCGGAAGCCAATTGCATCGCCATGCCGGCCACGATGCCCTTCGACATCGCCAGCGCGCTCATCTTGACCTATGGCACCTCGATCCATGCCCTCAAGGATCGGGCCAGCATCAAACCCGGCGAGACATTGCTTGTGCTTGGGGCCGCCGGCGGCGTCGGCCTATCGGCGGTCGAGCTCGGCAAAGCCTTCGGCGCGCGCGTCATTGCCGCGGCCTCCTCCGAGGACAAGGTGGCGCTCGCCCGCGAGCGCGGCGCCGACGGCGGGGTGGTCTATCCGCCGGGACCGTTCGACAAGGCTGGCACCAAGGCCTTGTCGGACCTGTTCAAGGGGGCGTGCGGCCCGAACGGTGCCGACGTCATCTATGACCCGGTGGGCGGCGATTACTCCGAGGCGGCGCTGCGCGCCATCGCCTGGGAGGGGCGTTTCTTGGTGGTCGGTTTTCCCGCCGGCATCGCCCGCCTGCCCCTCAATTTGACGCTTCTGAAGTCCTGCCAGATCGTCGGCGTCTTCTGGGGCGGCTTTGCGCGGCGCGATCCGGAGGCCAACGCCGGCAATATTGCCGAGTTGCTGCAGCTTTATGCCAAGGGGGCCATCAAACCCACGATTTCCGAGCGCTATCCGCTGGCGCGTGCCGGCGAGGCCATTGCCCGGCTGGCGCAACGCCAGGCCATGGGCAAAATCGTCGTGACGATGGATTGAGCGCCATGTCGGAGCAGACGCGATGGTGGTGGATCCGGCACGCGCCCGTGCCCGATGGCGGTCTTATCTATGGCCAGCGCGATTTGGCCTGTGACTGCTCCGATGCGGAGATATTCGGCATTCTTGCGCGCGAGTTGCCGCGCCAGGCGGTCTGGTTGACCAGCAACCTCATGCGCACCAAACAGACCGCCGCGGCGATCCTGGCGGCGGCACCCAACCGCTTTGCCGGCATCAAGCCGGTCGAGGTGCCGGCCTTGGCCGAACAGCATTTGGGCGAGTGGCAGGGGCAGGAGCGCAAGGCCTTTTATGCGGCGCGCAAGGTCGGCACCCATACCCTGTGGTTTGCGCCGGCGGAGGAGCGGCCCGTCGGCGGGGAAAGCTTCACCGATCTCGTTGCGCGCGTCGTGCCGGCGATCGAGGGCGCGACGGCCGACTATCGCGGCCGCGACATTGTCGCGGTAACGCACGGCGGCACCATTCGGGCGGCGCTGGCGCTGGCGCTGGGGGTGCCGCCGCAGACCGCGCTCAGCTTTACAATCGACAACTGCTCGATCACGCGCCTCGACTATTTGCATCCACCGGGCATCACCGGGTTGTGGCGGGTGGGTGCGGTCAATCACCGACCCTGGTCTCGCGCGGCCGCCGCCGAACGGCTCGAGCAAAATCCGGTTGGCCTGGACAAGGCTTGAGCGGCGACGATCGTGCGCGAGCCTGGCAGCGGGGATCTCACGGCGCGCGCGCAAGCACGCGGCCCCGCCGCCCGTGCCACCGGCCTCCTTCAGCGTCTCGTCCCCATCGCTTCAGTGCAGCAGCCTGGCCGACGGTTCCGGGGCTGAGGCGCATGGCGTTTGGGCGTCGCAGGGAATCGACAGGCGAAACGACGTGCCGGTGTTTGAGGATTGCACCTTAAGATCGCCGCCCAGCTGATGCGTCAGACCGCGCACGAGTTCCTGTCCCATTCCGGGCGCGGCTTGCGTGCCGCCCACCAAACCGACACCGTCATCCTCCACGGCAAGGTGAGCCAGGTTGCCGATCGCTTCAAAGCCAACGCGAATGTGGCCCAGGCGGCCGTCGGGAAAGGCGTGCTTGATGGCATTGGTGACCAGCTCGTTGACGATCAGGCCCAAAAGCACGGCCTGCTCCATCGACAAGGCTCGACTGTTCGCCTGGCACTCGATCGACAGCGGCCGCCCGCGCGCCGCCGAGGCCTTGAGGTCATCGCACAACTCGCGCATGAAGGTTTCGCTGTCGAGCAGGACGCCGCGTCCATCGGCGCGCAGCCGCCGATGCACACGCGCCATCACGGTGACCTGTTCAATGGCATCATCCAACACCGATTTGGCGTTGCTGTCGCTCACGGAAGCGGACTTGATGCTGATCAGAGCCGCGATGGAGGCAAAATTGTTGGCGACGCCGTGCGCCAATTCGCGCAGCAGGATCGACTTGTTGTGGTCCGATTGTTCCAGGACCTTGGTTTTTTCGTTGGCGGCGATCAGCGCGTCGGCGAGCGAGGCAAAGCCGATCACGCAGCCACCGGCCAGCACGGCGTAGAGCTCGATCTTGATGACGTCGCCGGCGTGCCGAATTGCGATCGACCCGAACGGCTCGAAAAAGAACACCGACAGCAGGGCGCTGAGGCCCACGGCGATCAGGCCCACGCCCCTGCCGAAGGCCAAGGTGGCGCCGATCACGATCAGGAAAAACAGCAGGAACGGCTCGCCCGGTACCTCCCGTTCCAGGGGAATTTGAAAGAGAAAGGTGGCAAACAGCGCCGCTCCAGCAAGCGCGAGGCGGACCGACACCGGCCAGCCGCGAATTTCCCCGATCTTCCGCACCATGACAACATCCCGCTCCAACGCCTTCCCACGCTTTGAAAAACAAGCTTGTTAGTTCCCTAGGGCCGCTCCCGATTAAGGCCACATTGAGACGGCCCTCAATTAGTGGCGCCGCTTGCCCCCTCGCGCCATCACAAGCACGTGAACGAGGCCTTGTGTCGCCGTCCGTTGCTACAATTCATGACTGACGGATCAGTCATATTCGGTCGCCTTGGGAGCAACAGCCCTGGCGGAGCGGTCGCGCAAGGCGCGCGCGGCAGGGGCCGGTGAGGCCGACGAGGCGGCAGGCGCCGGGGTGAGGCGCGCGCGCCTACCCGCGTGCGGTGCCTGCCGGCGGCGAGGGCCGCCGCCCGCAGGTGGAGGCGCGCCGACAGGCCATTCTCGATGCCGCCCTGACGGTGTTTGCCGCCCAGGGCTACGAGGCGGCGCGGCTCGACGACGTCGCCGCGCGGGCCGGCGTCGCCAAGGGCACGCTCTACCTTTACTTCAAGGACAAGGAGGAGGCCCTGTTTGAGGAATTGGTGCGCGGCGCCGTGACTCATGGAACGGGTCGCCGCGGCTGATGCGCACCATTGCGAGCGAGGCGGTGGCGCGCGGGGAGTTTTCAAGCGATGCGGCGGCACGCTTTCCCCAGCTCATCGTTGCACCATTGCTGCTGGCCGTCATCTGGGATGGCCTGTTTTCCAAGATCGAGCCGCTCGACGTTGCCGGGCTGTTGGATGCGCACCGCGAACTGCTCACCGCTGGCACCGCAAAGGGGGTGCCATGACCGTGCAGCGCTCGGGCATGTTTGCCGTGACGGGCCTCGCCGTGATCGGCCTCGCCCTCGTCGCCTTCCAGTACTCGGGGTCGTGAGCGGCCGGAGCTGGAATTTCAGGGCTGGGTCGAGGCCGAGCTCATCTTCGCCAGCCGCGAGGAAGCGGGTCGGCTGAAAGCTTGTCAGTGCGCGAAGGCGACCGCGTCGACGTCGGCTCACCGCTGTTTGCCCTCGCTGCCGATCTGCAGCGCGCCGCCGTGGCGAAGAACGAGGCTGCCGTCGCGTTGCTGCTGCTCACGCATTTCATCCGCATCGTGCGCGGCATCATGCTCAAAAGCGCGACGGCTTATGATTTACAAATGGAAGTGCTGGCGCTTGCGGGCCGTGTGCCGCTTTCGCCGCACCCTGGACTAGGCGACCGCTCAGGCGGCCCGCCGGGGCGCGCCGAGCGCGAGCATCGGCTCGATTTCGGCGGCGGGGATGGCGGGGCCGAAAAAGTAGCCTTGGGCTTCGGTGCAGCCATGCGCGCGCATCCAGTCGAGCTGTTGCGTGCTCTCGACGCCTTCGGCAAGCGTGCTCATCCCCAGTTTGCCGGCCAGGCCGATGATGGCCTCCATGAGCGCGGCCGCGTCCGGCGCCCGCACCGCGTCGGCGATCAGGCCGCGATCGAGCTTGACCTTGTCGAAGGGGAAGCTGCGCAGATAGCTGAGCGAGCCGTAGCCGGTGCCGAAATCATCGAGCACGATGCGCACGCCGAGCTGGCGCAATTGATGCAGCAGCGCCAGCGTGTTCTGGTTGTCCTGCATGAGGACCGATTCGGCGATCTCCAGTTCGAGGCGCTGGGACGGCAACCGCGAGGCGGCCAAGGCTTGAAGCACCAGGTCCAGCAGGTTGCGTCGCAGCTGCAGGGAGACGATGTTGACCGCCAACCTGACGGGCAGTGACCACTGCGCCGCCTGGGTGAGGGCGCGCCGCAAGCTCCACTCGGCGACCTCGACTGCAAGCCCGAGCTCCTCGGCGAGCAGCATGAACTCTTCGCCCGACAGCGTGCCGCGGCTGGGATGCGTCCACTGCGCTAGCGCTTCGAAGCCCGCGATCCTCCCGCTTTCGAGGGCGACAATCGGCTGATAGCCGAGTTCCAGTTGGTCATTGTCGAGGGCGCGGCGCAGATCGCCTTCAAGGCTGCGGCGACCTTCGAGAGCATCCTTCATCTCGGGCTGATAGAAGGCAAAGCCGTCGCGTCCGTTGGCTTTGCTGCGATAGAGGGCCAGGTCGGCATTTTTCATGATGAGGTCGGCTTGCGCGCCGTCGCGCGGGGCAAGCGTGATGCCGATGCTGGTGCTGATCTCGATGCGGTGGCCCTCGATGGAGTAGGGATTGCTGACGGTCTCGACGATGCGGCGCGCCAGGGATTCGGTCTGGTTGGGGTCGCGGGCGCTGGCCACAATAATGGCGAATTCGTCACCCCCCAGGCGCGCCACCAGGTCGCCCTGGCGCACACAGCTCAGCAAGCGTTCGCTCACCTGCTTCAACAGCGCATCGCCGATCGGGTGGCCCAGGTTGTCGTTGACGGCCTTGAAGCGGTCGAGATCGAGGCAAAGCACGGCAAAACCCTGGCCGCGTGCCATTCGCTGCAACGCTTGCTGCAGTTGTTCCTTAAACAAGGCGCGATTGGCAAGGTTGGTCAGAGGATCATGGCGGGCGAGATGGAAGATCTCCTGTTCTTGCCGGTGCCTTTCGGTGACGTCCTCGTGCAGCGCCACCCACCCGCCACCCTTGAGCGGCTGGCGCGATACGGCAATCACGCGGGCATCGGCCAACTCGATCATCATCGGCGGTGCGACGGGCGCCTCGCCGGCACCCGCCGCCGGCCCGTCGCTCGCCTGACTGCGCGCGCCGTGTTTGCTCCAATGCTCCCGGTGGGTGCAGTTGACGGTGCCGGGCACCGTCAATTCGCCCGGCAGCCGATACATCTCGGCATAACGCGTGTTGCACACGAGCAGGCGATCCTGCGCGTCGAACATGCTAAGACCGACGGGCATGTTGTTGATGGCGACGTCGAGCTGCAGGTTGAGCCGTTCCAGCTCGGCCTTCTTGTGCAGCAGCTCGATCGACTTGGCCTTGAACACGGCGACCGAGCGCGCGAATTCGCCGATCTCGTCCCGCCTGGCAAGATCGGGAATTTCGACCGAGGTATCGTTGCGGGCGAGGCGGGCCAACGCTCCCCCGACGGCGCCGATGCGCTTGAGCACCCGGCGCAGCAGGAACAGGCCGAGCGGCCCAATCAGCACGCCGGCAATGCCGGCGCCAGCAAGTATCCACACGATCTGGACGCGCGCCTTGGCCCCGAGCCGGTAAAGGCCAGCTTCGGCGGCGTCGATCCGTTGCTGTCGCTCGATGCCGACGCGGCGCCGCAAATCCTGGGCAGAGGTGGCGTAGCGCCAGGCCGCGATGGCGCCCTCGCCGTTGCCGGCGCCCACCAGCCCGAAGGCCGCACCGCCCTGTGCCGCGGCCACCTCGAAGCGGCGCGCAAGCGGATCGGAGGGCGCATAGCCGAGCCTGTGCAGGAGTTGGGCGAGCTCGGCACTGTTTGCCTGGTAGGTTTGGATCTGGGCGGCAGCCGCCGGCCCGAGCCGGGCCGCATCGACGAGGCGCCTGTTCTCCTCAAGCAGAACCTCGGCGCGCGCAAAGAGCACGATCGGTTCCAAGCCTCTCCCCTGCAGGCGCTGCGCGGCCGCGATGGTCTCGCCAGCAAACTTGATGCTCACGCCCGCCAGCCCGCACAACACCGCCACCGTCAAAATGATGGCGATATAGAGCTGGGCCGAAATGGCGGGCCGGGGCAGCGCACGGATGCGGGGCATGGGCGCGCGACCTCAAGCCGGGCGTTGCGCCCGCGGGGGCAACTTGGCAGCACTCATGGCACGCAAGGTTCCCCGCGAGAGCAAACGCTTGTGGGCTGAAAGTCGCGCGGACCCGCCTCTCCCACACACCCTAGGAGCGGCAGGCCCCCGAGGCCATGGTTCTACCCTGCCGTCCCTTAAGGCCCGGCAAGCGTCGAGCTCAGCTTTTTAGGCAATTTGTCCGGGGCTCGCGGGGCTTGCGGCTACCACTTGCCGGTATTGGACATGGAGGCCCAGGGCTCCTGCTTGGGCAGCGATTCGCCCTTCTGCAAAAGTTCGATGGAAATATTGTCCGGGGAACGAACGAAAGCCATGCGGCCGTCGCGCGGCGGGCGGTTAACGGTGACGCCCGATTTCAGCAAACGGTCGCAGGTTGCGTAAATGTCGTCGACCTCGAAGGCCAAATGCCCGAAGTTGCGTCCCTCGTCATAGGCTTCCGGATCCCAGTTGAAGGTGAGCTCGAGCAAAGGCGCCCGCTCGGCGGCTGCGCGACCCTTGTCCGCCGGCGCCGCCAGGAAGATCAGGGTATAGCGGCCGGCGTCGCTTTCGGTGCGCCGAACCTCCTCCATGCCCAGCTTATTGCAGTAAAAATCAAGGCTCTTTTCAATGTCGGCGACGCGAACCATGGTGTGGAGATAGCGGAGCGGCACGGGAAAGCCTCCTGAGGCATGGGGTGCAAGCTTCAAGTTTGCGCCGCACGCTGGCGGGGCGCAAGCGCAAGCCGCCGATTAAATGGCTCAACCCCCGGGGCGGTCGACCCGGCGGCGAGCGGCTCGCCCGGGACAGCCAGGGGAACTGTCGCATTTTCGTCATCGTAGCGGATCACTAACCTTATGGTGCGCAACCTGATTCGCAACAGCGCCGGAGATATACTTGCCGTAATACAAGCAAATTTCCGCGAGGTTTCAAGTTATCCCCAGTAAGTTCCTAGTGTCGTAGTCCACAGCGGAAAGCAGGGCTGGGGACCGCGCAAATCTCAGTGCGAAGTGCGCGATTTTTCAGTTGCTTGGGAAGCTATAGATCCAATCATTCTGAAGATATCGCCGAACTAACGTTCGATCCTGGACGCAAAATCAACTAGCCGCACTTGGATCTATTAGTTATATCCGAAACCGTGCTGCGTCGGCGGTGTGCCCATGAGAGGGAATATCTTGGGTTCGTCGTGGCGGCAGTTCGTAGCAACGTAGGCGGGGGTTCAAGTATGGGGGACCATGGCAAGATTCCTCCGGAGTTTCCGGACTATCAACCAGAGTTCAGCAGCAGCAGTATAGCACCCGACCCAGGGGCCGCCGGCGAGCCCGGAGTAGAAGTCTTCGAAATTGCCGGGGCCATCAAATGGTTCGATGTCTCCAAAGGATATGGCTTCATCGTGCCAGATAATGGGCTGGCGGACGTGCTTTTGCACGTCACCTGCCTCAGGGCCGGCGGCTATCAGACGGCCTATGAAGGGGCCCGTGTGCACTGTCAGGTGCTCAAGCGGCCCCGGGGCCTGCAGGCCTTCCGTGTCCTCAGCATGGACGAGAGCACGGCGATCCACCCCTCCCAGTTACCCCAGCGCACCCACGTGCAGGTCACGCCGGAAAGCGACTGGGAACGGGCGCGGGTAAAGTGGTTCAATCGGGTTCGGGGCTTTGGCTTCTTGACTCGAGGCGACGGCACGCCGGATATCTTCGTGCATATGGAGACGCTTCGGCGTTTTGGATTTACGGAGCTTAGGCCTGACCAGGTCGTTTTGGTTCGGTGGGGTAATGGAGCTAAGGGCTGCATGGCTGCTGAGTTGCGTCCGGACGGCGCGATTTCGGGCCTGCCGCCGAGGCACTGAAGCCCTGCGCGTAGAGCCGACACTCAGACAACGCTGGGCCGTCCCCTGGACGGCCCTGTTTGTTATTGTCTCAATACTGGTCCTGACGGGAACGGTATGGGTTCAGCCCTCATTGGCGATGCGGCGCGAAACTCTCAAGCTCCACACGGCTCAGCAGGGCGAGCATCTCATTAACGTGGAGATCACCGAAACCGATGAGGAGCGGGCGCAGGGCTTGATGTTCCGCACCCACATGCCGGCAAAGAGCGGCATGCTGTTTTTCTATAAGACGCCGCGCGAAATCACCATGTGGATGCGCAACACTTACGTTCCGCTCGACATGGTCTTTATTCGCAAGGATGGCACGGTGCACCGTATCGAGGCCAGCACCGAGCCGCTGTCGGAAGCCATCATCAGCTCGCAGGGCGACACCGTGGCCTGTCTCGAGCTTGCAGGTGGCGAGGCTGCCCGATTGGGCCTCAAGCCGGGCGACAAGGTCGATCATCGCCTCTTCAAATAGAAAATAGGCGCTCGAAATAGAAATGGGCGCTTGCCGGACGTAAGCGGCCCGATGCCTGGCCCGGCCGCGGCGGCGCCGGGCTCACCGGTGTGGCTGAGGTCCCCGACACCTGCTTTGGCAAAGTTTCGTGCACGGCTCGGCCTTGGGACAAGCGCTACCGCGATCCCGTCAGCCCAGTGATCTTGAGCCAGTGATCTTGAGCCAGTGATCTTGAGCCCAGTGACCTTGAGCCCAATGACTTCGAACCCAGTGACTTTGAACCCCGTGAGCTTGCGAGGTGGCGGCCGTTGCGACAGCGAAACGAGCGGCTGGGTCCTCAGACCCCCCTCAGCGATCCACCTGCGGGTTGCGCTCCGTCTCGCTGACAAAGGCGCGTAGCAGGCCGGTCTGGTACTGTAACTCGCTGACGCGCCAATTGAGCACGTCGCGAATGCTGATCATACCCACCACGCGTCCCTGGTCTTCGACGGGGAGATGGCGAATATTGCGCGCCAGCATGGTTGAGGCGACCAGTGCCACGTTGTCCTTGGGTGAGCAGGTAATCACGGCCTTGGTCATGAGCGCGGAGACCGGCAGTGCGTGCAAATCGCTTTTGTGCACGGCCAGTCCAAACGCCACATCCCGCTCTGTGATCACCCCGTCGACCGTCTTCCCATCGTTACTGACGATGGCGGCGCCGATGCGCTTTTCCCGCAAACACTCACAAAGCGTCGTGATCGTATCCGCTGGCTTGATGGTAATGACTTTGGAACCCTTAGCTGCAAGAATCTCCGCTACCGTCACGGCGTCACTCCAATATGCGTTTGTTTTTCGCGGCGCCTCCGTGCTGCGCGCGCAGATAGCCCCAGCGATCGTCGTTGTCTTGCTTGTGATGTGCCTTGTGATGGGCGTCGCTTAGGCATGACACGGAGGGTAACATCGACACCGCCGTTCCGGCTACCAGGAAGCGTCGGCTTGCCGGCGAAATGGACGTCCAAGACGGGCTCGCCACGCCCTGCACGAGGGTCGGGAGCAGTTGGTTTCGACACGCCATGGCGCCGATGTGCTGGCAGCTGCCGGTGTCTTGGGCGCACGCCCGCGCCGGGCGCCAAACTCTGCGCCCACGCAATTCTTTCTTGCTTCCGACCCCGGTGCATCTCCGGCCCGCGCGCTTGGCGACGGCCACGGTCAAGGTTCGCGCGGCGGGTAACTACCTTGGATAGCGCCAGTAATCGCCCTTCGCGGTCTTGACCCGCTCCAAGATCGGCACGCGCTTGTCGGGCGGGCGCTCGCCCGTCTGAATTAGCAGCTGAATATCGCTCAGGAGTGCGCTGGTATCTGCATAACCCGAGTGATTGAGCGCAAATACCTTGGTGGAAACGGCGGTGATGTCGATGGTGTCGATGCCCTCGGTCACGATCGGACCACCGGGTGGCACATCGCCGGCGCGAGGCACCCCGCCCCAAAACCGCCGCGAGATATCGAGGGCCAGATCATTGCTGGCGGCCAACATGGTGACCCCGCGGCTGACGCCGGTGAGCTCGCGGGCGATATTCTCGAACGCGTCGCGGTCGACGTCCGGAGCCGCCAGAATCACTTGCGAGATCGCGACGTCTGCCGGTGCGTTGCGCTTGAGATCGCGCAACGCCGGCAGCAGCAGCTGATTGCCCATACTATGCGCAATGATGCTGACCGACTTGGCGCCCGTGTCGCGGGCGACCAGTTCCAGAAACTCGCGGATGTAGGGTTCTGCTTGGCCCGAACTCTCGCGGTCATGGGAATAGTCATGCAGCGAGAGCGAGCCCATGGACGGCCAGCTGTAAAGCAACGGCACACCATCGAACTTGATGTCGTAGGCAATCTGAGCCGTGCGGTAGAGGGCATATTCGAAACTGGTGTTGAAGCCGTGCACGAACACAAGGGCATGGTCCTTATAGTCGCTGGATCCCTTTAGCCGCTCCTGGACGAACTGCAAAAACTCCTCCTTGCTAAGCGGGCGCACGTCCTTGAGGGTGAAATGCTGGCGCGGGTCCTCGGGTTCGCTGTGCAGGACGATCTGGGTGAAGGGCAGCCGGTACACCCAAGGACGCTCAATATTGGGAATCTGATGCGCCTTGGGGACGGTGACGAGGGCCCGCCCGAGTTCCAGCCGTCGCGCCCGCTCGCTGCCGTAGGCGGTACTTGCCCCAAGCTGCTGTCGGCCACGATCCGTACCGTAAAACACGGGCACGACGTCCCAGGGCTCGACAATGCCTCTGGTGACGGGCGCAGGCGCGGGTTTGGGCGACCGGGCCTCGGTCTTGGGCTCGGCCTCCGGCTCTCGCGGAGCCTGCTTGCGTGCCTCCTCGTCCGGGCGGCGGCGATCGGTCGTTTCGCTCCCTTTGGACGGGTGCGACGCCGGCTTGTTGTCCGGTGTGGTCGACCCCGAGGACGGTTGTGCGGGCGGCGATTGGCGGGCGGCCACTTGCCCCTGTGGGCTTTGCAACCCCGCGACCTCGATCACGGCATTGTCCAATTCCCCGGCGGCACTCTTGAACGTCAGCGCGATCGCGTCGATGAAGGCGTCGTCGGCGCGTCGGCCGATCAGCGGCGATTTCTGCTCCTCGCGCAACGTGAGGGAGCGGCGCACCTTGAGCACCGTGCCATCGGCGTAGGTCAGCTCCACGCGCGTCAAGGTTAGGGCACCAGTTTTGACCGTAAGGCGAACGGCCTTGAAGGCACCTTTTGCCTTTTTAAGGTCGATGCTGGCGCGGCCGGCTTTGGTGTCGAGCGCGCGGGTGGCCAGGACCACCCAGCGGTCGCTCGCACTTGGCGCTAACGCGCGTGCGCTGCTCAACAGCGCAAATCCTGCCAGCAAGGCGATCAGTAGGCGAAGCAGATTGGGGGCGAGGGCCGACCTCGCCAGCAGGCGCTGGGACATATGCGCAGTCTCGCAATTGCCAGGACGAATGCTAATGGCCTATGCCCGCGAAACTGGCACTGCATCGTGTCGGACGCATGACTTGCCATGGGTCGGCAAGCCGCGACTTTTGGGCTGCGAACAACGGTGCACCGGACGCTTGACCTACATGATGGCGCCACAATTGCCGGGCCGTGTTGTTTGATCGCTGTTGGCTATGGGCAGGCCGTCCTCCGGCTGGGCAATCGATGATCCAAAGTTGGCTGACGATCGGCGGGCTGGCCTTTGATTTCGCCGGTTTTGCCTTGTTGCTCCGCGAATGGTGGCTGGCGTTTTTCAACGAACGTCGGCAAATCGAAGCCGAGGAACAGCTCGAGCGCATCCGCCATCTGCGCAGCCTGCGGCCAGCCAGTCCGGGCAACGACCCGTTTGCGGCTCTCAATAAAATGCAGGACGATCAGGCGCTGCGCGGCGCCAGGATGGCCCACAAATCGGCGATGGCGGCGCGCCGCGCCGTTTTTATCATGGCGGCCGCGTTCATTGCCGTCGGCTTCTTGCTGCAGCTCGCCGGCGCCTGGCCGCTCTAGCGCTGGCGCCCCTGGCTTCGCGGTTGACGGGCTCAGGCGGGCAACCGGCCGCGCCGGCGCCGGGGCTTGCCCAGGGCCTGAACGGCGCCCAGCGGCCCAGGCTCAATTGAACACCCCGGACATGTAAAGGACGGCGATGGTCGCAACAATGGAGACCACGCCGGCAATGGCGATAGATAGGTTGCTATCCTGTGGTCTGCGGGGATCTTGCTGGTCGGACACGGCGGTACCTGGCTCCATGCAGCCGCGGGCGTAAGGCGTTTTCTAGCAGCTGGTTGCCGCAGGTATAGCCCCTCCGCCGCCCAGCGTCCGCTGGCTTGTCGCCGCCGACCAGCGGCGGGCGATCAAAAGGTCTTGCCGGCAAATGGCCGAGCCAAGCCCCATGCCGGGAACGCTGGCGTGGTGCAAGCTGCTGGCACAAAAGTAGGCTTGGGAAAGCGCCCCCCGCTGCGCGCGGGCCGCGGGGCTGAACAGTCCTTTGCGATATTTTCGTCAGCCGGATCAGGGGCTGTGGGCAACATCCAGGCTCTCGTCGGCGCAGGCGGTGCGGCGGTGGATGGCCGGGGGACAAGGAGGCGGCATGGAGAAACGCGCAAAGGTGACGCGCCTGGTGCTTGAGCACGTCGCGCGGGCGGACGATGCGGTCGGGAACTTTCGCGACAGTGGGGTGTCGGCAGAGGGCCTGCTCATGCATCCCCCCTTGCAGGCGGCTGCCCTTAAGGTGGCGCGCGAGGAACTGCAAAAGGCCATCGCCCTTATTGAGAAAACCAAATGGATGCTCGCGGGGCGGTGATTTGCCCGCTTGTCCTTCGCCGATGCGGCGCCCTCGTGCGCTGCCCGGCCGGCGGGGCCGCGCCCTTGCCGCGGCGAAAATCACTCCTCGAACCGCTGCTGCGGCTGCAGCTCGCGAAAGTGGCGGGTCCAGCCGCGTCTGATTGCAAGCTCCGTTGCGCCATCATCGTAAGCCGGCGAGGTCAGGGGCAGCGCCTTGCCGAGGCGGATCGTCACGATGGCGCGCATGCGTGGTGCGAGCGGACTGCGAAATCGCTCGAGCAGGGCCGCGAAATCGCCCGCCCCTCGCTCGACCACCGTTGTCGTGCCGGCGAAGCGATAGCCTTTGCGCACGAAGGGATCGACGAAGTTGACCTCGACGCGAGGATTGGCGCGCAAGTTGCGGATGGTCTGGGGTGAGCGAATCTCACCGAAGGCGATGGTGACATCGTCCAAAACGATAAAGGTCCCTTTGGGCGAGACGTTTGGCGTGCCGTCGGGGGCCGCCGTGGCGACGAAGCCCAGGCGCTGCTCTGCAATGATCCGCTTCATGTCGGCTGTCAGCATGTGGGCTTCTCGCGTTTGTCGGTACTCTAGCACTGGCTGCACGGGCAAGGCGCCGGCTCAGTGTGCCGGCGGAAATGGCCGCGGACCTCAGGTCGAGTTGGACCGCGCCTTCAAGGCGACGAGGGCCTCGAATACCGGCCGGTCGATCTCAAGACCCTCGCGCGCCAAGCGCTCGCGCGTGCGAAAGGCACGCTCGGAGGGAATGCGAATCTCCTCGACGTTGGTCTGGCGCGGCGTTGCCTTGACCTTGTCGATGAGTTGAGTGACGCGTCGTTCGAAGAGGTCGGCTGGCCCGAGGAGGTCGGGTCGGAAGGCGATAAACACATAGCCATAGTCGCTCTCGGTGTCCGTTGCCGAGCCGGCAAGCACGCCAAGCGCCTGCACCATGAGCGCAAGCCCGAACCCCTTATAGCCTCCGAACGGCAGCAAGGCGCCCTGGCGCGCCAAGGCTGGATCCCGCGTCGGCTCGCCGTCGGGTCCGAGTGCGACCCCCTCGGGAAGGCTCTCGCCGAGCCGTTCGCGCAGCATCAGTTCGGTCATCATGTAAGCCGAAGTTCCCATGTCGAGCACGATGGGTCCGCGCGAGGAGGGAACGGCGATGGCGATTGGATTGGTGCCGAGCATTGGCCGAATGCCGCCGGGTGGGGCGACCAGCCGCGAGCTGGAGGCAGTATGGATGGCAACAAGACCGTGTTTGGCGATCAATTCCACGTAATAGGCGCTGCGCCCACTCATCCAGGCATCGGTTACGGAAACGAGGGCAAGGCCATGCGCCGCGGCTTTCTTAATCGTGGCTTGTGCCGCGTGAAAGAGCGCCAGCATGCCGACATTGTTGCCGCCATCAAGGGCAAGCGAAATCTCGGTTTCCCGCAGCACCGTCATGGCTCGGCGCGGCAAGCGAAAATGTTCGCTCTCCGGCACGTTGAGGATCTTGGCCAGGCCGGAGTATTCATAACCACATAGCGCCGCATCGATCACATGATCGGCGATAATGCGGGCCTCGTCGCGTTGGTAGCCGATGCCGGCAAGGGCACCCTCGGCCAGCTCGCGTGCTTCTGCAACACCGAGGCGCAGGCGGCCGAGCGTCATGATGAGTGCCTCCCGGGGTAGATTTTGCGTGTTATGCCCATGCCTTTGTTGGTCGCCAGTTTAGCCAAGGCGGCTCGCCTCGCAATTGCCCCGTTGCCGCGCCGCGGCCGCATCGGAGCAGCGACGGACCGTAGCCAAGCACGTTCAAGGGCTCCGTGGCACCTGCCGCTCCGGCAATCTCGTGACCCCCGAGGCGGCGACGATTGCATGTTGCGGGGGTTGTGCTAAGCACCTCGAGAATGGGCGCACGAGGTCCGA
This sequence comes from Hyphomicrobiaceae bacterium, assembly GCA_035714005.1. GTDB lineage: Bacteria > Pseudomonadota > Alphaproteobacteria > Rhizobiales > Hyphomicrobiaceae > AWTP1-13. The sequence continues at coordinate 5,316 of DASTMQ010000224.1, read as the reverse complement.
GCCGAACTCGCCAGACGGCGGCTAGCCCGGTCTGCGCCTGAGCCTTCCCGTTCGGAGGCCAGCCGTGGGCGCGACAAGGAAAAAATCGTGGACGATCCACCGTTACCTCGAAGCGCCGGACGAGCCGAGCCCGGTACTGGCTTGGTTGCGCGCGGCTTCGGGTCAGGCCGAGGAAATCCCGTTGCCGCATGGCCTTGCCTTTCACTTTCGGCAATTCGGCGAATTGGTCGTCGCCGACGATAACGGCGTCGACGTTCATCGTTCCCCGCTGGTGACGGTGTTCGTTCCCCAGGTCCGCCGAGGCAGGCTGTGGACGGTCGGCGAAGTTCACCTCTGGGCAACACCGCTTCGTCAATTGTTCCCAGACTTGCACCGGCTCAGTCGGGCTTTCGCCCGCTGGCTTCAGCAATTCGAATCTGTTTTTGCCAAAGGCCGCACCCGATACCCCGAGTGGGAATACCATTTGGAGGGATCGGTGCGAAACTCCGACCCGGCCATTTTTGCCCTACCCAGCGGCCTCGAAGCGCTGAACTCGGGTCGCTATTTTGTCGACCATCGGGACAGCGATTGCGTGCTGGATCGCCTGTGCAAAACCCTGAAACTGAGAGGCATCCCTTGCGAAGCGACCGATTAAGGCCAAGCTTGAGCGCCTCTTTGCTCAACGGCCACGGCTCGACCAGCCCCGGCTAGGATCGACGTGCACATGCGCATACTGGTGAATGGCGTGCGGCTCTTTTTCGATGTCGAGGGCGCGAGCCTGGTACCCGATGGCCCAAGCATGCGCGAAAAGCCCACGCTGCTGCTCTTGCATGGTGGCCCGGGCTTCGATCACTCACTCTACAAGCCCGCCTACTCGAGCTTGGCCGACAGTGCGCAGGTCATCTACTTGGATCACCGCGGCAACGGCCGCAGCGACGCCGGGCCAAGGGATCGGTGGACGCTCGCACAGTGGGGCGACGACGTGCGGAGCTTCTGCGAGCTGCTCGGCATTGAGCGTCCAATCGTGCTCGGGGCTTCGTTTGGGGGCAAGGTCGCAATCGCCTATGCAACGCGGCACCCGTCACATCCAGGCAAGCTGATCCTCATCAGCACGGAAGCCGCGGGCGGCACCCACAAGGATCGGCGTGTCGCCCTGTTCGAGAAATTGGGAGGGGCGGAGATCGGCGCCATGGCGCGTCGTCGATTGTACGAGGGACACAGCGACGTGGCCTTCCTGGAGGCCTGGCGGCGCATGGCACTTCCGCTCTACACCAAGACGCCTCGCGATCCCAACGTCATGCGGCGCGTCTTGAGCAATTTAGAGGTGCTGCAGGCGTTCGCGGGGCCGGGCGGGGAGGACCACACCTTCAACATGCTTTCCGATCTCGCGCGCGTGCGCTGCCCGACCTTGGTGATGGGGGGAGAAGACGACCCCATGACACCGATCGAATGCCAGGCCGACATCGCCGCGGCCCTGCCGGCACACCTCGTGCAATTTGCCCGCTTTCCCGGATGCGGGCATGCGGTGGTGCCCGACGCGCCCGATGCTGCCTTGGCGAGGATCCGCCAATTCATGAGTGCGCCGGTGCCCGAGCCCTTCACGGCGCTGACGCGGCCATAGGGTTGGATCGCTTGCGAGCCAAGCAGCCGCGTCGCGGGGACACAGCGATTGGCATGCCTCAAAGAACCGCTGCTATCGCGGTGCGGCGGGTTTGCGAAAGCGCGCTCAGCGGGTGAGCACGATGAAGTCGGTGTAGGTTCCCGTTTCGTTGCTCAGACCCTCATCGGAAATGATGAGCGACGCCCCGATCCACAATTTGTCTTCGATGAAGCGCTTTGCCTCTTCCGGAAGCTCGAACCGCTGAAGCGCGCTTGCCGCCGTCTCCGGCAAAGGCTCGGAACTCGCGGGACCTTGCGCCCGGGACTTTGCGCCTTTCCGCGCTTGGGCCGACGGGGCAAGGGAGACGGAGAGCCAGCGCAGGCTCTCCCCGCTGCCTTCCGACGCCATCGCGAGATAGACGTGGGTGCCAATGGGTTGCCCCGGGTCTTTGAAGGCGACGGGCGTCTCGTAGATGGGGGCCCAGGATTGGCGGATATAGAGCCGGCCCGCCTTTTTGCTGATCAGAATCGAAATCGGCTCGGTTCCCCGCTCGGCGGTCTTGAGGGCGACGGCCGCCGCGCGACTGGCTTGCTCGGCCTCTGCCGCCGACGTCGCCGCTGCGACGGCCGCGGCCGTCTCTTGAGCCTCGAGCGCGCGCGCGTCTTGGCTGAGCTTTTCGGCCTCGGCAAGCTTCGAGTCCGCCGCCGCAAGGGCCCGTTCGGCGGATGGGCTCAGCGATGGCGTCGTCTGATCGACGGCCTTAGCTGCGGCGTTGCGGCGGCTGAGCGCCGTAGCCAGCACCGCCTCGGACGCTCGCCACGCGGCGCCGGCAGATTTGGCCGCCGCGACCTTCAAGGTCGCGGCCTCGGCGGCCTGCTTGGCGGCCTTGGCCTTGGCCGTGGCGTCGGCGACGGCAAGCTCTCGGACCATCTTGGCGCGCTCCATCGGATTGAGCAATCTCGTGCGCCCCGATGCGCCACTGGCCGAGGCATCCGCAACCCTGATGGGTTGCGCGAGTTGTCCTGGCCGGATCACCTCGCTTTTTGCCGTCTCGCCGAGGCCGGTTGCGCCCTCTGGCGCCGGCTGCAGTTTTGCAACGGGAAGCTGCCCTGACTGGATGTTGAGCACCGAGGCATCCGCGGGAGCCACCACAACGCGCGCGCCGATCTTGGTCAGGCCCCAAAGCTTGACGGCAAATTGCTGCGGCAGGCGAATGCAACCGTGCGAAGCCGGATAGCCGGGAATCGGACCCGCGTGCAGCGTCACCCCCGACCAGGTGATGCGCTGCATAAAGGGCATCGGAGCATTCCAGTAGATGTTGGACCGATGGAATTTGTGCTTCTGAAGGATCGAGAACACGCCGGCCGGCGTACGGTAGCCAGGCATGCCCGTCGAAACTGGGCTCTGTCCGATCAAGCCGGCCGAGCCATAGACCGAGATGCGCTGGTTGGCGAGCGACACAACGGCGAGCACCGGTCCGGCGGGGGCCAGCTTTTTCTTCGCCTCGGCGGCGGCATCGCTCTTCACGTGGGCCGCGGCCGGTTGTGAGCGTGCCACGGGGGCGAGCACGAGAGCTGTTGTGAGAAGGAAAACAACAAATCGAGTGTGGGGCTTCAGTCGGCAACAACTCATCTTCAAACTCGGATGTTACTGCAACGAAGTCATAATCCCCGAAGCGTTTTCGCGGGCGTCGCTGCGCTTGGATCGTCGTGATGAGACGCATGCCCGCACGCTTTAGACAATCGTTGCTTTGTGAAAGGGTGAAGAGCGATCGGCGTTCTCACCACAATTTTTTTATCTGTCACCGCGCGGCCGCGCATGCGCGAGACGGCGCGCACGAAGGTTGGTGTCTTGCACACCCAGTGGATGCAAAGCGAGCCCATCTCCTTGAGCTCTCGCGTGGGCCCGCGACCGAGTTGCTCAATGTGTACATGCAATTTTTGGTCGCGCGTTTCGAGGGCGCCCGTTTGGCTTGGCAGTGCAAGGCATTGCGCGTCGATGGTGATCATGGCGCGGCGTTTGACGGAGGCCCTTCGTGCAACGGTGCCGTCCGCGTCATGCAAGGTGAGAAGGTTTTGAACCCCGCGCTGGTCGAGCGGGTTTCGTGGCAAGCATTTTGTTTTTGCCGAGCGCCGTTGTTGCTCAATGGACACGCCAAAATTCGGGGGCGCGCGCGCCGGTGCGTTCCTCTCCTTGCCGCCGATCCAAGATCGTTGCCCTCCGCCCGGCGGGCTTTGCGGCGGCAAAGGGCCTGGCGCAGGTCTTGCGTTCGCTTGAGGGCGCGGGCGAGCGGGAGGGAGTGCAAATGCAGCCGCCTCAGCTAGCCCAACTTGCGCAGTTCGGGGATGGTTTTGGCTATTTTTCCCGAGGGCGCCAGAGTCGAATCAAGGTCTTGCACGGTATGGGAGGGTGGTTTGAGCATGTAGTGCCGACCTTGGGTATTTCTTTTTCGTTTCGGAGGTGATTGTGAGGGCGCATGTATCTGCGCCATACGATTCGCAAGAAGGACGGAAAGGTTCACTGCACATGGCGCCTTGTGCGCAGCGTGCGCGTCGGACGGCGAGTGATTCAGCAGACGGTGGCTCACCTCGGTGAGCTCGACGAGCATGGCCGGCTCGAGGCCAGGGCGCTAGCCCAGCATCTAATTGGCACTCCCGAGCAAGAGCAGCTATTCGACGACGGCTGTCGGAACGTAACAGTGCCGGTGCGTCTAAAGGGTATCCGGCTCGAGCGGTCGCGCCAGTTTGGCGACGTTTATTTGGCGCTGGCATTGTGGCGTGGCATGGGGCTGTCGGAGCTGTGTGCGGAATTACTGCCCGCTGGCAAGGAACGTGTCGCCTGGGAAAAGATCGCCGCGGTGCTGGTGGCAGCACGCCTGTGCGAGCCATCGAGCGAGCTGCACATTGCCGAGGATTGGTTCCGGCGCACGGCACTTGCGGATCTGTTGCAGCTAAGGGATGAGGAGGTCAACAAGGATCGCCTTTATCGCGCTCTCGACCGGCTCGTTGTGCACAAGGCAGCGATCGAATCCCACTTGTCGCGGCGCGCCGGCGAGCTGTTTGCGGTCGAGAACGAGGTTCTCCTTTACGACGTAACGAGTGCCTACTTTGAAGGTAACGCCGAAGCGAACGCGCTGGCGCAGCGCGGGTACTCGCGCGATCACCGCCCCGATTGCAAGCAGGTGTTAATTGCCCTCGTTGTGACCTTTGACGGGTTTCCGCTGGGCTACGAGGTGTTCGCCGGCAATACCCACGACTCGCAAACTCTGCAGACAATCGTAACCACAATGGAAGGCCGCCACGGCACGCTGGGGCGTGTCTGGATTGCCGACCGAGGCATGGCGAGCAAGGAGAACTTAGCCTGGTTGCAGGAGACCGGCCGGCGTTACATCATCGGCGCGCCGAAGTCGGAGTTGAAGAAATTCGCCGGTTCGCTGGCGGCCGCAACCGGTTGGCGCAAGGTGCGCGAAGATATCGAGGTCAAGCTCGCACGCAGTCCCGAAACCGGCGAGACCGTTGTGCTGTGCCGTTCGGCGGATCGGCGCAACAAAGAACGTGCCATGCACGACAAATTTAGCCAGCGGATCGAGGTTGCGCTCGAACGACTCGGCGGGCGCATTACGCGCTCTAAGCGACGCCTCGATCGCGAGCTGGTGAACCGCCAAATCGGCCGCATCCTGCAACAGAACCAACGTGCCGCCCAACGCTACAAGGTGTATCTGGCCAAGGATGGCAGCC
>DASTMQ010000223.1:0-4481 GCA_035714005.1 Hyphomicrobiaceae bacterium | reverse complement strand
GAAGCCGGACAGCGGCAATACTCCACACCTCGCCTTCGATCACTTTCTCCTTCCTCATCGCCGTTTGGCCCTTGGCGACGCGATGCCTGGTGGCATTTTGTGCCGTATTGCGGAACCTGCCGCGCCGACCACGTTGGGCTTATTGGGCTGGCACCGGAGAGGCCGCGCCGGTGGGTGGCGGCGGTACCAGGACTGGACCTACGGCGCATCCTCCACAGCTTTCGGTGGGCGCCCGGCGGCATCCCGTGGAAAGGCGGGCAGCCGCCCTGGTATCAGAGTCGCCGCTTTCAGAGTCGCCGCTTTCTCGGACACTGACGGCGTCTGCCCGCGGATGGAGCGATGCTGGCTTTCGGACCTGTAGACATAGCGCGCAGCATCGAGCCGGCCACCCTTACTCGAGGGCGCATCGTGCATGCCCGCGGGCGGGTCATCGACGTCGATGTTAGCGACGGTGGCACCGTTATTGTCGGACGCGTGCGTGGCAGCGAGCCCCGACCCTACCAGCTGATGATTTCGCTGCGGCCGAGCAACAATGGCGTCATCATCCAGGGTACCTGCAGCTGCTTCATGCGTTCCAACTGCAAGCACGTCGCCGCCGTGCTGATCGAGGCCGAGCGGCGCGCGCCGCCGCCTCTCGTGGCCACAGCCGTGCCCTCGCGGCCCTCGGCCGGCAGGCCCTCGGCAAGCCTTGGGCGGAGCCTATCGCCGCAATTGCAGCTCTGGCTCGGCGAACTCGACGAGGCCTGCGCCGCCAGCCCGGCGCCCAACCAGTATCCACCGGAGATCAAACAGCGGCTGCTCTACGTGCTCGACCTCGAGCCGGGCGCCAACGGCTTTGCATCCCGCGCCAGTCTCACGCCGATGGTGGCCAGTCTGCTGCAGAGTGGCAAATTCGGCAGCAGCCGAATCTATAGCCCAAGCAATATCTACAACTACCAACCGGCCAAGCATTTGCGCCCCGTCGACCATGAGATCCTGGGCGAGTTGGATTGGTTGCTGCGGCGCACCCCTGGCACGGGGCTGGGCAACCTGCCGCTCACCGCCAACCCGATGGTCGCGCGGGTGCTGTCCAGAATCCTGAGCACGGGGCGCTGCCGTTGGCGCGAGGTCAACGGCCCCGAACTGAACGCCGGCCCCGTGCGCCGCGCCAGGCCGCGCTGGCGGCTCGACACCGGCGCCCGCCAACGCTTGGTAATCGAGCTCGAGCCGGAGACGGTTGGTGGCCCAGCCCCACCTCTCGACGCCGTGCTGGGGCTGGTGCCACCCTACTACGTCGATGTCAGCGCCGGTCTGACCGGTCCGCTCGACCTCGGCCTACCCGAAGCGATTGCCGCGCGGCTTGCGGTGGCCCCATCGGTGAGCGCGGCCGAGGCCGCCGCTCTTGCCGTTGCGCTCGAGCCCCGGGTGAAAGCGATGGGGCTCACTGATCGCGTGCCACTGCCGAAGTCGGCGCTGAAAACCGAGGTGCGCACCACCGCGCCTGTGCCACGGCTCGAGCTTCTGCTCGCGTCAGTGCGGATCAAGCCGCAATACTCCTGGTGTGCGCGCCAGGCGCGGCATCGCGGCTCTTTCCAACTGCCGCTTGCGCGCCTCGCCTTCGACTACGCGGGCGAGGTCGTTCCCGCGCACGCAGCCGCTCAAATGCTGGAACGGCTGGAAGGCGATGTGCTGGTCATAACGCCGCGTGACGGCAAGCTTGAGTGCGCGGCCCTCGAGCGGTTGGGTGCGCTCGGCCTCAAAGGTATCAAGGACGGCCTGCTCGAGACCAGCAGCGAGCATGCCAATGACCTGCTTATCGCGTCCGGCGGAGAAGAAAGACCTGACGAAGCGCTCGCCGGCCTCGACGACCCCACCCGCTTCATCGCCTTCTCGGCAGAAGCCGTTCCCCTGTTGCGCTCCGAGGGTTGGCAGATCGCCTACTCCGACGACTACCCCTATCGGATGGCCGAGGGCGAGGTCGCCTGGTGGGCCGACCTCGGCGAGGGTTCGGGCATCGACTGGTTCTCCTTCGAGCTCGGCATCGAATTCGAGGGCCAACGTATCAGCCTCGCCCCACAGCTCGCCAGCATGCTGTCGCGGCTGCCGGCCGAGGTGAGCCGGCTCGCGCTCTCTCCGGATCCCACCGCCGTAAAGAAGCTGGCGAAACGCTGCGCCCGGCTGACGCTCTACCACACCCTGCCCGATGGCCGCCTGCTGCCGCTGCCGGGCGATAGGATGGCCCCGATTTTAAAGGGGCTGATCGAGCTGATCGGTCCGCGCAATGACGCCGTCGATAATGGCCGGGTCAAACTCCACCGCTCCGAGGCGGCCGCACTGGCGGCTTGGGCAGACGAGCTAGGCTCGAGCGTGGCATGGGGGGCCGGCACCGAGCGGCTGATCGCGCTCGGGCAGGAACTGAAGCGCGGGCGCGGCATGCAGGAGGCCACACCGCCGCCGTCGTTCAGGGCGAAGCTGCGGCCCTATCAGGCCCTGGGGCTTTCCTGGCTGGACTTCCTGCGCGAGACGGGGTTCGGCGGTGTGCTGGCCGACGACATGGGCCTCGGCAAGACCGTGCAGGCGCTCGCCTTCCTGGCGCGGGAGAAGAACGAAGGCCGGCTCGATCGCCCCGCCCTCATCGTTGCCCCCACCAGTGTATTGCCCAACTGGCAGGCCGAAGCCGAGCGCTTCGTGCCGACACTCGATGTGTTGGCGCTCCGGGGGCTCGACCGCAAGCAGCTATTCGGCGACATCGCCCACCACGATCTGGTGCTGACCACCTATCCGCTGCTGATGCGCGACCACGGCGTGCTGCTCGCGCACGAGTTCCACGTCGCCATCCTGGACGAGGCGCAGGCCATCAAGAACCCGCGCGCTACCGTGGCCGGCCTCGCCCACCGCATCAACGCCCGCCACCGTCTTGCGCTCACCGGCACGCCGCTGGAAAATAACCTCGGCGAGGTGTGGAGTTTGTTTGAGTTCCTTTGCCCCGGCCTGCTCGGCGACGAGACGACGTTCCGGCGAACGTTCCGAACGCCCATTGAGAAGCACGGGGATCGGGCGGCCCAGGCCTTTCTGACGCGCCGCCTCAAACCGTTCATGCTTCGCCGGACCAAACAGCAGGTCGCCAAGGAGTTGCCAGCCAAGACCGAGATCGTCGAGCGCGTACGGCTCGATGGCTCGCAGCGCGACCTTTATGAGACCGTGCGGGTACTCATGCACGAGAGGGTGCGCCACGAAATCACGAGGAAGGGCCTGGCGAAGAGCCACATCGTCTTTCTCGACGCGCTGCTGAAGCTGCGCCAAATCTGCTGCGACCCGCGCCTGTTAAAAATGCCCCAGGCACGGAAGGCCAAGCAGTCGGCCAAGCTGGAGCGGTTGATGGAGATGATCCCCGTGATGGTCGCCGAGGGGCGGCGCATTCTTTTGTTCTCGCAGTTCACCAGTATGCTCGAACTGATTGCGGTGGAACTGCAGGCCCTCGACATCCCTTACTTGACACTGACCGGTGACACCGTGGACCGCGCCAGACCGGTGAAGGCCTTCCAAGCGGGCGAGTCGCCGCTGTTCCTGCTGAGCCTCAAGGCCGGCGGCAGCGGCCTCAACCTGACCGCCGCCGATACGGTCATCCACTACGATCCGTGGTGGAACCCGGCGGTAGAAGACCAGGCAACCGCCCGCGCCTATCGGATCGGCCAGACCAAGCCGGTTTTTGTCTACAAGCTGATCGTCGACGAAGGCATCGAGGAGGCTATCCAGCTGCTTAAGGCTCGCAAGGCGGCGCTGGCCGAGGCGCTGTTCGAGGGCGTTTCTAAGTCGGGTCTCGATTTCACCGAGGCTGACATCTCAGCCCTGTTCGCCCCACTCGATGGCAGAACGAGCCGCCGCGCCGCCTGAGGCAATGCCACGCCGTGCCGCAGGTACGTCGCTTACCGAGCCCGGCATCATTTTGGACCTCGGACGCAAGCACATATCGGGCAATGCGGCCGAGTTTCTCAAAAACCAGGATGTGCGCAAGGCCTATCTCGGCGTTTAAAGCCTGTCTAACGCCTGCCGCCGTGGCCTCAGTCGCCGGCCAGGTTGTGTGCCTCGGTGAAGTAAAGATCCTTCCAGCTTTCCGGCTTGGTCTTGAGGGCGCCAATGTGGTGCATGAACTCGGCGAACTTGAAGGTCTTCTTCGGCACCTTGGTGAAATCGAAGCCCGGCGCCGAGATGATCGCCACCACGTCGTCTTCCGTCAGTTTTTTCTCCTTGGTCATTTCCATGTAGAGCTTGGCGGCACGTCGCTTGTCGGCATTGGTCCATTGGATCGCCTCATCGAGCGCGGCGACGACGGCGGCGTAGACCTTAGGATTGGCGGCGCGGAACTTTTCCGTGGTCACGAACACCAGATTGCTGACCTCCCCGCCCATGATCTGATAGCCGCTGGTCACGGTCTTGAGACCCGCCTTCATCTCCGCCTCGTGAAAGGGCGAGGTGGCAAAGTGGGCCGAAATTTCGCTCAT
>DASTMQ010000222.1:0-39630 GCA_035714005.1 Hyphomicrobiaceae bacterium | reverse complement strand
AGCCGACCATCGAGATCCAACGTGGCGACAATATCATTGGCATTGTCGACAAGGTTGCGGTAGCGCTGCTCGCTTTGCAGGAGGGCGGCCTCGACTGCTTTTCGCTCGGCAATATCCACCGACGCCGTGAGCAGGCATTGTTCCTGACCGAGCTCCAAGACGTCCGCACTCAACAAGACGGTACGGGTCTCGTGTTTGCCACGCAGGGTAACTTCAAGGTTCTTGACGGCGCCCTTTTCCGCCAACAGCCTGCGCACCGTGCCGAAATCCTGCTCGTTGACGTAGACGGCGAGCTCGCGCGCAGTGCGCCCGATCATCTCCTCGCGAGAGTAGCCGGCCTGCGCCAACAAGGCCGCATTCACGTCGATGTAGCGTCCCTCTTGCAGCGTGCTGATGCTCATGGCGATTGGCGCAAGTTGGAAGACGCGTAGAAAGCGAGCCTCCGCCGCGCGAAGGGTCTCCTCGAAGCGTTTGCGCTCGGTAATATCGATGTCGACACCGCTGTAACGAACAGCCTCGCCCCGATCATTGCGAACGACCCGCCCCCGGCCGAGGATCCAACGAACCTGGCCGTCCTTGAGGATGCGGTATTCGCTCTCATAGTAGTCGGTGCGGTTTTTCAAGGACTGCTGGAAACCGTCGATGACATTTGCGCGGTCGTCCGGATGGCGCAGGGCACGCATCACATCGATCGGCACTTGTTCTATCGTCGGATCCAAGCCCATCAGGCGGAAGAACTGCGGCCGTCCCCGTACCATGCCCGTCGCCAGATCCACGTCCCAGACGCCAATGCCGGCAGACGCCTCGGCGAGTTCTAGGAACTCAGCGCCTTCCCACCGAACGGCGTTGGGAGACACGTTCCTCATCTCGGCCGTCCTCTCTTTGCCCACGATCTCTCGAAGGATTGTACATGTTTTGCCCGCTCTTGGGTGGCGCCAAGGTGGTCCCAAGTAGCGGGCAAACCATACCTCGGCCAAGCCCGGCGCCGCCCAATGATAGCGTCACAGAGCCGCGAGTGACGGGGCGCAGACGCAGACCACTCGCCCACGACCACTGCTGCGCTCACCCGTCCTTGATGCGTCTGTTGCAACAAAAACGCGGCCTCTTACGTTGCGGCGCTGACACCGGCCACTCGATGAGCATCGATCCGTCTCGCGACAGCCATCGATACCTTGACGCCCGCCGGCTGCTGGCTTGCAAGAGACCTCGATCATCTGAAGGCAAACGGTTTTTTGAGCTTACTGGGCGAGCTGCTAGCCATCGCCTGCGGCGGCACGATGCCCAGCGCGGGCTAACTAAGAGGGGACACGATAGGCGCTCTTCATTGGCGCGCCTGCTCGCCTAACCTATGCCGTGACCGCCCGCTAGAGCTCAAGGGCATTGGCGGCGCTGCGAGCGCGTTTTAGGACGGCTTCGTCCCGAAGCTTGCGGGCCACGACCGCGAGTGCATTGAGTTGCTCAAGCTGCGAAAAGGCGGGTAGTAGCAGCATGAACACGATGTCCACGGGTTCGCCGTCGATGGCCTGATAGTCGAGCGGCTGTTTCAGGCGAGCTAGCAAGCCGAAGGGCTTTTTGATTTCGCGCAGACGGGCATGCGGGATCGACACACCATTTCCAATGCCCGTAGAGACGAGCTCGTCGCTGCCTTTGCATGGCGGCGGCAACGGCGTCGGGGCTGAGCTTGAGCAGCCTGGCGGCACGCACGGCGAGCGCCTGCAGTAGATCGGCCCTATCGCGCGCCGCGAAATCGACGACCACATCGGACGCCGCGAGTAAATCCTCGATTTGCACGCCACCAAACTCTCGCCGGGAAGATTAAGGGGCTGCGTATGCTCCAAAGGGCGCTTACGGTCTTTAATCGGGCGCGCGCAACCGGTAGCCGACGCCGATCTCCGTCATGATGTACTGCGGCCGTTCGGGATCGGCCTCGATCTTTCGGCGGAGTTGGCGCACATAGACTCGCAGATATTGCGAATCGGTTGGCTCGCTCCAGAGCTCCTTGAGCAGAAACCTGTGCGTGAGCACTTTACCCGCGTGCTGCACCAACAGGCGAAGCAGGTCATACTCTTTAGGGGAAAGCTTAACTTCCTTGTCGCCCAATTTGACGACGCGACGCACGAGATCGACGCTCAAATTACCGACCCGGAAGAGCTGCCTTTCACCGTGCACTTGCAGCTGGTGGCGCAGCGCAGCGCGGATGCGAGCGAATAGCTCGTCCATACCAAAAGGCTTGGTTACATAGTCGTCGGCACCCAAATCGAGCGCCGCCACCTTGCCGGCCTCATCGCCGCGACTGGAAAGCACGACAACGGGCACGTCCGAGCGACCGGCTCGGAGCTCGCCGAGCAACTGCAAGCCATCGACGTCGGGCAAGCCCAAGTCGAGGATCACCAGCGCCGGTTTCTTTGCTAATTGCTCCAGGGCAGATTTGCCATCGGCAGCCTCCAGCACCTCGTAGCCCTGCGAGGCGAGCCCCACGCGCAGCAGCTTGCGGATGGGCGGCTCATCATCGACGATGAGAATTCTGGTCGAGCTCGTCACGCCGACGCCAATCCTTTCTCGATCGACGGAACCGGAAGCTCGATGGTAAACACCGCTCCGGCCCGATCGCTGCGGTTTGCCGCATCAATGCTGCCCCCAAGGCCTTCGACGAAGCCCCGTGAAATCGCCAAGCCAATGACGTGGCTCGCCGATCCGGCCCAGCATACGCCGATCGGGGGTGTTGGTTGACCAGCTCGCCGATGCGGCCCTGCGGCACGTTTCCCGCCTTGGCCACTTTGCCACCTGAAGCAGAGCCGCCGCCGGCGTCACGCCGGGATCGAGGCCGCCCGACCTGGTCACAAGGTCAACGACAATGCTAGCCGTGGGATTTTGCGCCTTCAACATCTCTAAGTCGGCTTTGACGCGCTCGCTCCGAGCCTTGTTCGTGCGACCGTGGTTCCCGCCGAAGTAGCGGCAACAATAGCCCGCCGCCGCACGACGGCCGCGGCGTGTCGCAGTATCGGGAGCGGCAATCTTGTGGCGCCGGCGCGAGCGCCAGGCCGCTATGGCGTTCCTATGCCAGCCGGTGCAATTCCACCTGGAATTCAAACGTCACACCTCCGACCTGTTGCCTGAGCCGCCCTAGGCGGCGGTCTCCCGCACAAGGAGGATTGATCATGTCCTGGCGGCCTGTTGGCGCAAGACGTGCCGGCCGACGCAACCGACGGTTTCGCTTGCGGCGTGCCGAGGCGGCGGTGCCGTTTCTGCTGATTGGTCTGATGGGCGCCGCCATCAGTGGCATCACCATCGCGGCGAGCAGAAGCCCGCATTGGCCGGGTGCCGTCGTCACCGATTGTTCCATGCCCGCCTACAAGAGCGAGCGACCGTCCTGCCCCGACGGCTTTGCGCTGCGCCCAGCGACACCGCCCTTCAAGGGCGCCAACGCACCGTCCGGCGTCCTCGAATTGGAACATTGATGCGGACCGGAATTGAAGGCAGCGCGTCCCCAGCGCCAACCCGCGTCGCGTCTGGGAGTAAGTTTCGCCATGGTGCGCGGGCAGCAGGGCCACACGGGAGATCGCTTTGCGACTGAGGGAATGTCACCGACGTGTCCGATCCTGGCGAGGGGAGCCTAGGATCGGGTGTGGCCCTGCGCCAACCCGCACCGATACCGGCTTGTCTAAGGTCTTGAACCTCGCCAGGCCATCCGGATAAACGTCGATCTCGCGACGGAAGACCACCGATCATGCGCGGGGGCGAGGCCAATCTTGCGGGCCAAAGGTATCGAGCTTTCAGACCCCCGCCACGATGCTGTCGGTCGACACTGGGAGGTCTTGTCGGCCGTACCTGACATGCTTTGTTCGCCGGTTCAGTGCGCCAAGGGATCGGGCCGCAATTGGAAGTGTACGACCCGCGGCTTGCTGCCCTTGCCACCTTCCATCAGCCAAGGCGCCCGATCACCGCTTGTTGTCCACAGTCCGCGACCCTTCCAGCCGGCGGCGGAATCGTCGATCCGCCCATCAAAGCCTTTGGCGTAAAAACCCAAAGGATAGGGCACCCGTAACATGATCATCTTCCCATCCTTGAAGGCGATCAGACCATCATTGAGATTGCCCGTCGACATTGGCACGTCCTCGCCGAGACCAAAGGTGTTGTGCTGATCGACCCAAGTATAGTAGCTCGCCTCGGCGCTGTTTTCGCCGATACCCCGGAAGCCCGGACCCGGATACTGGTAGAACGACCACCCCTCCTGACAATGATCGCCCATGGCGCTCGGTCCGTTCAGCGGCCCCTTGCATTTGCGCCGGTCAAAGCTACCGATATGGCCACTTCCCAGCGACACCCAAACCACGCCCTGCTTGTCGATATCACCACCGCGCGGCGCGAAGCCGGGCGCCGGAACATAGTAGATTTCGGCCAGCGCGGTCGCGGGCGGACTGCCCCCAGGGTCGAGGCGCAGCACGCCGCCGCGGCCGGCAAACACGCCGACCGTATACCAGATGGAGCCGTCAACCGGGCTCGGCATTACCGCGTAGGGGCCCGAGCCGGCCGTGATGCGCGTATCCTTGGCCGCCTCGGTTGGCTGGCCCGGCTCGGTGTAGTCGTCGCGTTTGCCGTTACCATTGCTATCGAGCACGAAGGCGGTCCAGCCCTGCGCGGCCGCCGCGTCACCGGTCGCATCAAACCGCTTGCTGTTGAGCCAACCAGCGACTTGCCCGCTACCACTGGTCCAAATCGTGTCGTCGCGATCGTAACCGAACTGCAGGTGGTGCGACCCGAAACAAGTATCGACAAAGCTGTATTGCATCGTCCTGGGCTCGAGAATGGCGAGCTGGCGCACACTTTTCTCGATTGGGGACAGCTTGGCCGACGGATGGCTGGACCCTTGCTTGCAAAAGTCGGGATTGTTGGGACCGCGGATTGCCGCCGCCAGCCAGACGCGGCCCTTCTTGTCGAACATCGCGTTGTGATTGTTGACCTTCGAGTTCCACAGCTTCTCCTCACCCCAATAGGGCGACGGCTGCATCGGCTTCTCGATTGCGGCATGTCCCGGTCCCAGCGCTTCTGGGGTGTCCGCATCGCGCACCGGGGCTTTGAAGAGCCTGACCGTGTGCGTGTTGGGATCAAGTATTGGCAGGAGATCGGTCGCGTATTCCGGTGAGCCGAACAGCGGACCGTTGGCGTTGACGGTGGGATCACGGCGATCCGAGGCAATGAGATCGTGGAGATAGGTTTTCGGGTCGGCCCATTCCCAGCTCGTCACCACAATATTGCGCTCGACCCCCTGCGGGCGCGGGGGCTTGCTGTGTGGCAGCTCGCCGTTGGCGATTCGATCCGTCCAATCGCCAAAATGCCGGAACGGGACCCCGCCCAGATAGCCGGCGAGCGGGTTTACCATCAGCGGCGCCGCCTGTCCCGACTGCACGCGCCGCATCCAGGCCTCCTCGCCCGATTTGAAGCTCCCAAGCGTGGCGGGAAGCGTGCGCGTCGATAATTGTCCCAATTGATGACAACCCACACAGGCCCGATTTTTTACCACCGCCAACCATTCGCTCTGGGTGATCTTTTCGGGTATATCGCTAGCGCCACCGAACGCGCTCGCCTCGGGAATCTTCAGCATCGAATACCAGTAGATGGCCGGATAAATGCGCGCGGCCTCCGTCTCGTCACGCGCCGGCACGGCGGTTAGATTGAGAATTTGGCCCGGTTCGCCACTCACCTTCGGTGCATCGGCAAGCCCATAGCCGCGCACCCAGAGCTGGTACTTTGCCCTCGGCAAGTCGGGGACGACATAACGACCCGTATCGTCGGTCACCACCATCCTGGCGAACTTTGTTGGCAAATCATCGGTCTCGGCGATAACCCAGACGCCCGCTTCGGGTCCGTTCGCTCCCCGCACGACACCGCCAATGTCGTCGCCATCGATCGCGACCGGGCCGCTGGCGGTCGGCTGCGCCTCAAGGACAGGTGCGGCGCCGAGGCCAATCGCGAAGGCGACGGCCGCATGGCCAAGTGACAGCCCGCCGATACCCCTCATGGTGTGCTCCTCCGCCGTTTCGCGTGCGACGTCGTAGGCAGACCAGCGTTGGCCGAGACCGCCACGTAGGTCCGCGCACACCAACCCACTGCCAGCGCCATCGCGTGCCTCGTCAAATGCCGTTGATAGTGCCAGCGACGCAACACCGGGCGGCGCGGCTCCCTCTGCGTCATTTCCTGGTGTCTGGGGCCCACCAGCCGCAGCCGGCGCGGCCGACTATTCGTTTTAGCCTATAGGAGTTGCCGGCAGCGGACCAGCACGGGATTTTTTTGCAGCCTTCGGCCCCGCCGACCGACGGCGATCGCACCGAGCCGTGCAGCGCGGCGGTAGCCGCACGACCAGACCGTGCCGGCGATGGCCGCGGCGCGCACGCCATTGGCGTGACTTTCGGGCTTTGGCAATCGCGATGAAGCCCCCTACAATGCCGAGCATGATCGACGGGGCCATGAATTTCGTCTCCTTGCTGTTGCTTGGCCTCTTCCTCGGGATGCGGCACGCCACAGATGCCGATCACATTGTCGCGATTGCAACCATCGTCAGCCGGCAACGTACCATGCGCGGCTCCATGCTGATCGGCGCGGCCTGGGGTGTCGGGCACAGCATTACGGTGATGGTCGTCGGCGGCGCGATCATTCTGTTCGGCGTCGTCATCCCGCCTTGGCTTGGCCTTTCCATGGAATTTGCGGTTGGACTGATGCTGGTACTGCTGGGCATTGTCACGCTCACCGGACTGGGGCGGGGTCTCGGCGGGGGCGGACAACCGCACGACCACGTCCACGCGCACGGGGACTACGTGCACCGCCATCGGCATGGTCACGCCCCGCAAGCCCACGGCCATGCCGACGACGAAACGCCCTTAGCCGCGCTCGACCGCAGCTGGCTCGGCGGCTTGGCAGTTTACCAATGGCTGCGCCCTTTTGCGGTTGGCCTGGTACACGGTCTCGCCGGATCGGCCGCTATCGCCTTGCTGGTCGTGACCATCATCCGCGATCCAATTCTCGCCGTGGCCTACTTATTTCTGTTCGGCGTCGGCACGGTCGGCGGCATGATGTTGATTACGCTGTTGTTGGTGGTGCCCTTCGCGCTGACGTCGGTGAACCTACCGCGGTTCAATTGGCAACTTGGCGTTGCATCCGGCCTCATCAGCTTCGCTTTCGGATTGTTTCTGGTCTACGACATCGGCTTCACCGAGGGCGGCCTATTTAGCGACCATCCGGTCTGGCGGCCACACTGACCCACGCCGCTCATTGCCCCGGCGGTGCACGGGCCGAGGCGGAGGGTCGGGCGAGGCGGCGACACCGCGGATCAGATTTCGCTCGGGAGAGCATCGACATGTTGACCGGCGCGCGATCGCGGGCGTAACGTTGCGCAATAGCCCGACAACCCGTTCGCCCGGGAGAGACCCATCCCTACGATCGGCGTCCCTGGCCCTCGGCCAATCCTGCTGGCGAGTACCGTTCTGGTCCTCGCCGGATTGGTCGTGCTCGGCTGGCGACATGAGCTGCACTCGGGCGCGACCCCGCCCAAGGCGCCGATCGCCGCGCCAAGGCCTGAGCCGAGGGCGCTCAGCGCCGAGGAGGAAAGTTACGCGGCGGCCCTGTGGGAAATCCATCGCGAGGTGACGCCGTCGGCAGTGGCCATGAGCTTCGCGGGCATCAGCCATGAAACGGGCAACCACGATAAAGAGCAACTCGAGCGGAAGATCTCGCCGGTTGCTACGTTCTTCTTGGGTGCGGAACAGCAGGTCCGCGCCTTGCGTGTACCGCCGGCCTTGTCGCAAGTGCACAGCCAATACGTTGAAGCCATGGTCCTCTACCGCCAAGCCAGCCATGACATGCTGGCCTACGCCAAGGACGGCGACCGTCAGCATCTGATCGATGCCCATGACATGAGCATCACCGCCTCGCAAGCCATACTGCGCGCGGGCGAGGTGCTGTGGCCGGGACAGTACAAACCCCACTGACCCAAGATGACCCACCGGAGAGCACACTTAGGCCACATCTGAAATCCTTGAGCAAAGGGAGGAAGCAATGACGAGGCTTGGACGAAAACTGCAGCTGTTGGCGACGTTGCTCGCAGCATCTGCGGCGCTTACGGTCCTTGGCGGGACCGTTGCCCGGGCGCAAGCGCCGGTCTGCTCGGTTTGGTTGATTGAGAGCAGTCGCTTCATGAAAGTGCCGTTTGGCGCCTTCATGCCGGACCGTGCCTTCGTGCCAGGCAGCACAAGTCCGAGCAACAATATTCCCACCGTCGATTTGCCGGTTAACATCGGCGTGATCAAGTGCGGCAACGAGTTGATCCTGTACGATACCGGCTGGAAGCAGCAGGAGTACCTGAAGATGACCGGGTCGGAGCATTGGGCTCCAATCGGCGAGCAGCTCAAGGTCCTGGGCTTCAGTGCCGCCGACGTCACCAAGGTGGTTATCGGCCATGCCCACTGGGATCACGCCGGCCAGTTGTCCGATCTCCCCAATGCCGTGCTTTACGTGCAAAAGCAGGAGTTGGCGGCGATCGAGTGGGCGCTGAACTACCCCGAAAAGCACATCAGGGCGATCAACTCCGATCCAGGCGGCTGCAACCGGACGCCGGCGTGTGGCTACATGCCGCTGACGATGGAGGAGGTCTACGGCAAAGTGCTCAAGGGCAAGGCCGTGGTCGTTGATGGTGAGTTGCAAATTGCCCCGGGGGTGGTGATTCATCCGGCTTACCGGGCCCACACCGCAGGCTCGCAACTTCTGGAAGTACCGACCAGCATCGGCAAACTGGTGTTCGGCTCCGATGCCTACTCGTCCTACGAGGCGATCCGCGACTGGATGGTGGCCAATGTGCAGCAGACCGACTCGGTCCAGCAATTCCTCGCCTACGAGCGTTGCTACAAGATCACCGGCGGCTATGAGAACTGCATCGCTGCCCACGAGCCTTTGACCTACACGGAGAAATACCCGATCACGAAAAACTCTTGGGTGGCGCTGAATGGTGGACGCATGGCGGAAATCGCCCTGGCCCCCGGGGAAAAGTCCCGCAAGCCCTGAGACGAGGAGCGCGCGATGAAGCGAGCGGCGAGGGGCTCTTCCCCCGCCGCACCTTGGTGCGACGCGGGACCCGTCAGGTGAGCCGATTTGCGCATCGGGTCCTGCTCCAGCTCTTGTTGCTGAGCCTGGCGGCTGTCGGCGCCAGGGCGCACGATCCAAGCGCCTACGGTGGCGTGTTTCGTTCGCGCAACCTTGGCGGCACCTGGCTCAGCGCCGATATTGGCCTGTTCCTCAATGCCGCCCTGGTCGTGGCCATCAATCCGAAAAGCCAAGCCCACCTGCTCGCCGGTACCGATCTTGGCGTGCTTGCCTCGCGCAATGGCGGCCTCAGTTGGGCGCCGGAGGCCCCCAATCTCCTGTTCGGTGCCGTGTTCGCCATCACTTTTCTCGATGACGGCCAAGGCGCCATCTGCGCCGCGCAAAGCGGAGTATTTCGGCTCTATCGCGGTCGTTGGACGCCGGCTGATGTACCGGAAGCGGCCGTTCCGGCCAGAGCCGTGATGCCGGGTGCGGCGGCCGATCGCATCTACCTGCTCGGCCGCCAGCATCTCTTCATCAGCGAGGATGGCGGACAGAGCTTTAGGCCGGCCCCGGCGGCGGGCGCGATCAGCGCGCTCAGCATTGCCCGCTCCGAGCACGAAGTTCTCCTCGCCGTGATCGACGGCCAGGTCATGACCAGCGAAGATGGCGGCCGGCAATGGCGCGCGCGCGGGCTCGGGCACCAGGGTGATCGCGTAGATCAGGTTGCCGCCGACCCCCAGGTGGCAAAGCGCGTGTGGGCCGCGCGGGCGGGCCGCATCTATGTGAGTGACGATCTGGGCGCGGCGTGGCGCACGCTCGGAGGCGCTTTGCCCGACGCCGCAATCATCGTGCGGGGAATCGCCGCCAATGCCGAGGCGACCGTCCTGCTCGTCAGCAGCAATCGCGGTCTTTATCGCAGCCAGGACGGCGGCGAGACCTGGATGCTCAAGGAGGACAATCTTCCCATCCACCTCGAAGCCGGCCCGTTGGCCCGCGATCCGGGGGATGCCGGCCTCATCTACGCCGTTTACTCGCTCATGCCCTATGCGGAAGTCTGGCGCCTCGCCAGCGAGGGCGGCAACCTCCTCAAGCGCCTCGACACCATCAGCCTTGCTGCCGGCCTCGCCTTCTGGCTGCTGATTTTGCTGGCCGGGGGTTGGCTGGCGCAGCGCTTGCTGCATTGGCGCGGCGCCACAAGGGGTGATCGCACGTGACGATTGCCGCGGCCCTTTTGCCGAGACGCCAGCGGGCGATCATTCTCGCCGCCGGGTTCGCCCTGTTGGCAGGCGTCGGCGTGTACGCGCTGCGAAGCGCGGCGCCGACCGCGCCATTCGTTGAGTATCCGCTGCGCGATCCCCAGGATACGCCGGTCGCGATCGCCGCCGCCGCCGACGGCAGCATCTGGTTCACGATCGACCGCGCCGATGCCATCGGCCGATTGCGCGGCCAACGCCTGGAGCGACTGCCGATACCGGGCCGCAACTTCGAGCCCATCGGCCTGGCGATCGCCGCCGATGGCAGCGCCTGGTACACCGACAGTGCGGCCGGCGCGGTCGTGCGCATCACGCCCTCGGGTGAAGCCTCAAAGTTTGCGCTCGAGGGCCCGATTACGCGATTGGCTCGGCTGGCCATGGCTCCGGATGGTTCGGCCTGGTTTGCCGATGCTACCGGATTGGGCATCACCCAGCTCAAGAATGGCAGCTTCAAGCGCCACGAAACTGCCACCGCCGACGATGGGCCCTACGGCGTGGCGGTGAGCGCGGCTGGCGTTGTGTGGGCGAGCCTGCAGCGAAGCAGCAAGCTCGTGCGCATCGCGCCGGACGGCGCCATGGCGACAATCGAGCTACCGCGGCGCGGCGCGAACCCGACCGATGTCGCCGTCGGCAGCGACGGCTCGGTTTGGTTTCTTGAATTCCGCGGCAATCGTCTGGGCCGGCTTAAGGAGGGCAAGTTTTCCGAGTTTGCGGTCGGCGAACAAAACGTCGGCCTCAGCGGCTTGGCGATCGCGGCCGATGGGGCAGTTTGGTTCGGCATGGTGCGCAGCTCGAGCCTTGGTCGCCTGCGCGACGGCAGGCTGGCCACCTATAAGCTTCCCCGCGACAAGGCCCGTCCCTACAGCGTCGCCGTCGATCCCGATGGCAACGTTTGGTATGCCGACATCAGCGGCTATGTCGGGATGTTACCGGCGCGCGCCGCGCTGGCCCCCTGAGGCGCACCAGCAACCGGTCGCCGCCGAGCGGCCTTGTTGGACCGACGGCATCCCAAGGCAGCGCACGCGTATGCCGCTCTAACCCGCCAGCAGCGCGATGTCATAGGCAGCACTAAGCGTCAAAACCAGCCCGATGCCGAGGATGAGCAGCGTCGTCAGGATCTGTACGCGCACCATCCAGATACTGTCGAGCCATTGCATAATCCGTTGACCGATTTTTGCCGCAATGATGCCGACCACAACCAGGGTCGCCGCGAAACCGAGGCTGAACACGAGCACGGTGGTCAGGCCGAGCAAAACCTTGCCGCTCGAGAGCGCCGCCAACAGCAAGGCTAGCGCCGCGGGGTCGGGCAGCAGCCCTCCGGCAATGCCAAGCGCCAACAAGACCGGCAGCTTGGGGCGATCTGCGGTCACGAGATCCAAACGGTGCGCATGGGCGGTTCCCCAGCCGTGGCTGTGCCAAGCCTGCGCCCCGGCGGCGCCGTCAGGATGTGCATGCGCCGCCCACTCCGCGTGGTCGTGATCATGCTCGTCGCCGCCCGCAGCGCCGGGCGCGCCCATGGCCAGTGCTAACAGGTCGCGCTGCGTCCACAGCATCCACAGCCCCAGCACCACGACCAAAATCCCAACACCCAGTGCCAGATAGGCCTCGATGCGCTGTGGGCGCAGCCAGCCAAAGCCGAGTGAGGCGAGCACACCCACCAAAAGGATGCCGCTGGTGTGCGAGAGCGTGACAAACACGCCGAGAATGAGCGCATCGATCGGTTTGCCACGGGCGCCGACGATATAGGCCGCAGCAATCGTCTTGCCATGACCTGGCGTCGCCGCGTGCGCCGCGCCGGCCCAAAAGCTGGAAATAATGAAAAACAGGGTCTCGCGCATGGGCCTCCCGGTCGATCACAACGGCACGCCGCGGAGCCAGACTTGCTGAGGGCTCGCCGAGCAACGCTGCACAAATCGGCCGCGCCAGGCAAGGCCCCGTTGCCCCGACTGCGCGCAGAGCTCAATTCTTTTTCGAGGCCTGTCGCGACCTTACGCGCCCGGGCAAGCGCTGCCATGCAGCAGCCGCCGGACCGATGGCGTCGGCAGCCGCGGCGCAAATGACGATTGCCCCGGCTTTGCTCGGCCATTTCCGGCGTCGGCGCGAGGCTGCGCGCTTCTCGAGGAGGTGTGGCTTTGCTCCAACTGGCGCGGTGCGCAATCGTCACGGCCATGTGAGCATGACGGAGCCAGAAAGGATGCTAGCCTCCTGGGTGCTTGAGCCCGTGGCTTCTCACCGGGAGATCGCATCACCGTGCCCCGCAAATCTTGGCCAATCGCTCTGCTCGTTGTCCTCACCCTGGGCGCCAGCGCAACCCCGTTGCGGGCAACCCCCGGGGCAAACCCCCTGATCGCGAAGGCAGCCGTTGAGCAGCCAGCTGCGCTCCTCGAAAGGATAGCAGCGCGGCGTTGCTGGTGGGAGCAAGGTCGACGCCATTGCCGGCCTCGCCCGTCTGCGCGTCAGACGAGCAGCGACTACTATGTGCGCGATGCCGATAAGCTACCCTTCGGCACGTCGCGCTGGTGGGAGGAGATGTTGCGCGAGAACCGTGCCGGCAACCCCGGTGGAGGGGGCAGGAACTAATTGCGCCGATGGATCGCAGGCGAGGCGCCCTTCACAGCACCGCTGCGGCAATAACGCGGAGGGCTTCCGAGCTGGCACCCCCCAACAGCATGGTGCCGATCCGGTGCTCCTTGGCGGCGGCCTGCCACGCCCGCAGCCGGTCCCTGATGCGGTCCGGCGGACCGACCAAGGCCGTCTCGTCGATCAGCTCATCGGGCACGGCTGCGGCGGCATCCTGCCGGCGACCGGCCAAGAAGGCGTCCTGGATCTTGATGGCAGCGTCTTCGTATCCCAAGCGTTTGACGAGGTCGTTGTAGAAATTTTTGCTGCGCGCACCCATGCCGCCGATGTAGAGGGCCATTTCCGGGCGGATCTTGTCGCGGCAGGCTGCCAGATCGCCGCCCATGGCCACGCGCACGAACGGCGCAATGTCAAAATCGGCGAGCGACGTGGCGCGGCCGGCACTGGCCATGCCGGCGAGCACGTGCTCGCCAACGAGGCTGGTGCGCTCGGGGCTCATGAAAATCGGCTGCACGCCGTCGGCAACCTCGCCGGCGGTCCTAAGACCCGCCGGGGAAATGGCCGCCGTGTAGATCTTGAGGTTGGGATTGGGATGCAGGATGCTGCGCAGCGGTTTGCCCAACCCGGTGGCCCCGGCTCCGGCGTAGGGGATTTGGTAGTGCTCGCCCTGATGCTGCAGCGGCGCCTCGCGGGCGATCACCTTGCGCACCACGCCAATGTATTCGCGCGTGCGCGTCAGCGGCTTGCCATAGGGCATGCCATGCCAGCCCTCGATCACTTGTGGCCCTGAAGGGCCGATCCCGAGCAGAAAGCGGTTCTGGGACATGGCCTGCAGAGTTGCCGCCGTCATGGCGGCGCAGGTCGGCGTCCGTGCCGACATCTGCATGATCCCGGTGCCGGCCTTGATCTTCGTAGTGCGCGCAAGCACCCAGGCAATCGGCGTCACCGCGTCGGTCCCGTAGGACTCACCGGCCCACACCGAATCGTAGCCGAGGCGCTCGGCCTCGAGCACGTGCTCCATGCTGGGACCGCCGGCCTCGCCGGCATAGCGCAGCAATATTCCAAGCCTCATGCGCGTCTCCTCCAGCCCGTGCCAACGATCCCAACCGGCTATTTCTGCCGCTGCGCCCGTTTGAGCGCCGCGGCAAAGGCATTCTCCTCCGGCGCCCGCGCCGTGGCGACCGGCGCGGAGCCACCGGTCTTCACCGCGGCGGCATGAGCCGTGCTCGGCGATGGCTCGATGGTGCCCGATTTCATTGTCAGTCCAATGCGCTTGCGTGCGACATCGACGCTTTTCACACGCACCTTGACGACGTCGCCAGCCTTCACGACCTCGTGCGGATCTTTCACAAACCGGTCCGACAGTTCGGAGATGTGCACCAATCCGTCCTGGTGCACACCCACATCCACAAACGCACCGAAGGCGGTAACGTTGGTGACGACGCCCTCGAGCCGCATTTCCGGCTTGAGATCCGAAATCTTCTCGACACCCTCGGCAAAGGTCGCCGTCTTGAACTCTGGGCGCGGATCGCGCCCCGGCTTTTCCAATTCCTTCAGCACGTCGCCGACGGTTGGGATACCGAAATCGGCGTCGGCGAACGCGCCGGGCTTGAGCGATTGCAAAAACCCCCCGTCACCGATGAGAGAGGTGAGCCCGCGCTTGGTCGCGCTGGCGATCCTTTCGACCAACGGATAAGCCTCCGGGTGCACCGCCGAAGCGTCCAATGGATTTTTCCCGTTCATGATGCGCAGGAAGCCGGCAGCCTGTTCGAAAGCCTTGGGCCCAAGCCGCGGCACCTTTCTGAGCGAGGTTCGCGTTTTGAAGGCACCGTGTTCGTCGCGGAAAGCCACTATGTTGGCGGCGAGCGTCTGATTGAGACCCGACACGCGCGCCAGCAATGGCGCCGACGCCGTGTTGACGTCAACGCCAACGAGGTTGACGCAATCCTCCACCACTGCGTCGAGCGAATGGCCGAGCCGCGTCTGATCGACGTCGTGCTGGTATTGGCCAACGCCGATTGCCCTGGGCTCGATCTTGACCAATTCCGCCAAAGGGTCCTGCAGGCGCCGGGCGATCGACACCGCGCCGCGGAGGCTGACATCAAGTTGGGAGAATTCCTTGGCCGCAAGTTCTGAGGCCGAGTAGACCGAGGCCCCGGCTTCCGACACCATCACCTTGCCGGGCTTGGAACCGGGCAATTTGGCGATCAACTCGGCGGCGAGTTTCTCCGTCTCGCGGCTGGCCGTGCCGTTGCCGATGCTGAGGAGTTCTACCTTGTGCTTCATGCACAGCGTCGCCAGCGCCGCCAAGGCACCGCGCCAATCGTTCTTCGGCTCGTGCGGGTAGACCGTGTCGGTCGCAACCAGCCTGCCCGTCGCATCCACCACCGCCACCTTTACCCCGCTGCGAAAGCCGGGGTCGAGTCCCATGGTGATGCGCGCCCCGGCCGGCGCCGCAAGCAGGAGATCCTTGAGATTCTTGGCGAAGACTTGGATGGCTTCGCCGTCTGCGCGCTCCTTGAGCCGGCCCAAGAGATCGTTTTGCAGGGAAGCCGCGAGCCTGGATCGCCACGCCAGGCGCACGGTTTCGAGAAGCCAGGTGTCGGCGGGCCTGCCCCGATCAGCGATGCCGAATGCCAGTCGGATCTTGGCTTCAGCGGGATGCATCTCATTGCCAGCGTGGGGAACGTCGAGATCCAACGTGAGAATGTCTTCGCGAAAGCCACGCAACAGCGCCAGGGCGCGGTGCGATGGCAGGTCTTTGATCTTCTGGTTGAATGCGAAATAGTCGGAGAACTTGCTGCCTTCCGCATCCTTGCCCTTCGCCACCGCTGCCGCGAGCACCCCTTGCTGCCATTGCCATTCGCGCAGGTCGCCCACGAGTTTCGCGGTCTCGCCGATGCGCTCGAGCAGAATGTGCCGCGCGCCTTCGAGCGCAGCCCTCGCATCTGCCACGCCCTTGGCGGTATCGACGAAGTTGCCCGCCTCGGCCAGCGGCTCGAGGACCGGATTGGCGAGCAGCCGATCGGCAAGGGGCTCAAGTCCGGCGGCGCGCGCGATCTGCGCCTTGCTGCGTCGCTTGGGTTTGTAGGGAGCATAGAGGTCCTCAAGCTCCACCTTTGCCTCGGCGGCGTTGATCAGGCGCGCCAGCTCCGGTGTCAGCTTGCCTTGGTCCTCGATCGACCTCAACACCGCGGCGCGGCGCTCCTCCAAGTCGTTGAGATAGCCGAGCCGCGATTGAAGCTTGCGCAGTTGCGTATCGTCGAGGCCCCCCGTCTTCTCCTTGCGATAGCGTGCAATGAAGGGCACCGTGGCACCCTCGCTCAGCAATTCCTTCGCGGCGACGACCTGGCCCACGCCAACGCCAAGTTCGGAGGCGATTTTCTGGTTGATTCTCTGCATGACGCTCCTTTGCCTCGCCTGTCTCCCAGAGCCTCGCCGGCTGGCTCGGCGCGCGGGCTATTCGCCGCGATAGCCTGCTTCGCCAGCTTCAAAGTGCCGGTACGCGATCGAACCAGGGTTGCGCCGTCTCGAGCTGGGCGGCGAGTTGCAGCAATGTGCTCTCGTCGCCGTAACGACCCGCGAAATGCACGCCGACCGGCAAACCATCCCGCGTCCAGTGAAGCGGCACGCTCATCGCCGGCGTCCCAGTGGCATTGTGAACCGGCGTAACGCCCAAGTATTCGGTGACCCGTTCGGTGAATGTCGCTACATCACCGTTCATGTCGAAATAGCCGAGCGGCGGCGGCGGCGCGGCCACCACGGTCGACAGAATCACATCATAGTTGGTGAGAAACGCTGCCATTTTTCGACCGGCCGCGTGTATCGCTGCGATCGCCTCGGCATACTCGACACCCGTGACGTTGGCCCCACGCCGGTAGACGGCCCAGGTCGCGGCCTCGACATCATCGGGGTTTGGCTCACGTCGAAGCGCTTTCCAGCGCAGACCGAGGGCACGCGCGGTGTTGGCGGCAGCGATCGCGGAAGTTTGTGGTCGCAGCGCCACTAGGTCGATCGCCGGATCGGCCTCCTCGACGACATGGCCCAGGCTCTGGCACAATTTGGCGGCGCCATCGATGGCTCGCAGACACTCGGCGTGGGGTTTGACGCCGCGATGGTCTTTAAGCATCAACGCAAGCTTGAGCCGGCGCGGCGGCCGGCCGATGGCTTCGACAAATGCGCCGGTGGGCGAGGGCGCCGTGTACGGGTCACCCGGCTCGTAGCCGGCCGTGCAATCCAGCATTAGGGCGCAATCGCGCACGCTGCGGCTCAGCACATGGCCGACCGACATGCCGCCCCAACCTTCGCCTGCGTCCGGAGCCAACGAGACGCGGCCGCGCGAGGGCTTGAGCCCAAACAGGCCGCACTGGGCAGCGGGAATACGGATCGAACCGCCACCGTCGGTCGCATGGGCCACCGGCAGAATGCCAGCGCTTACCGCTGCCGCCGCGCCGCCCGAGGAGCCGCCCGCCGAATGGGCTTCGTTCCAGGGGTTCTTGCAAGCACCGTAAAGCCGCGGCTCGGTGTTGGGGCTCAAGCCCAATTCGGGGCTTGAGCTGCGACCCATGAACACGAGCCCCGCTTGCTTGCAGCGCCGCACGTAGGCGCTGTCGTGGTCGGCGACAAAGCCAGCATAGATCCGGCTGCCGTAAGTCGCGGGTTCTCCGGTTTCGAAAAAGCCCAAGTCCTTGATGAGATAGGGCACACCCGTGAGCGGGCCTATCGGCAAGGGGGCCGCAACCGCCCGGTGCGCCTGCGCAAATTGCCGGTGCACGATGGCATTGATGGCCGCATTGACCTCTTCCGCCCGGGCGATCGCCACTTCGAGCACGGTTTTGGCGCTGACTTCACCTTTGGCGATAAGCCGCGCAAGCGCGGTTGCATCCTGCTTGCGGTATTCGTCGAATCGCATGCCTCACCTCCTCACCTCCATGCCATCGCTGCCAGCGTGCAACCTGTCGAAAGCTTCGGCAACACGCTTGCCCGCCGTCAGGCCGACGGCGCGAGGCGCTCCTCGCGCTCGTCGGCGGCGCTGAGGGCGGGATCGCGATCTTTGACCTCCCCCAAACCACCGCCCCCCGGCGTCAGGACCATGAGCCGCTCGCCAGCGCCCACCAGCTGCGTGCCTTTGCCGTTGAGTTTGCGCCCCCCCTTGATCGCCACGGCACCAGGGCCGCCCGGCTTGCCCCCAGCGCGCCCCCGCGGCGGAAAATCGATACGATCGAAGGCGGCCAACAGCTCGAATGGCTGGCCGATACCGCTTTCGATTTCGATGATTTGGCCGAGGCCTCCGCGCGTGCGTCCAGGCCCTCCCGAACCCGGGCGCAGTTCCTTCTTCCAGAAAATCAACGGCGTGATGGCTTCGGCGATCTCGATCGGCGTGCCCTTGACGCCCGACGGGTAGGCCGTGGCCGACAGGCCGTCCGCCTGCGGCCGCGCTCCCGTCCCGCCGTTGGAGGTGATCGCCATGCTGAATGCATAGTTGCCACCGCGCCGACCCGGCAGCGGCCCGCGCACGATCAAGTTCCACAGACAGGACGTGCCCTCGGCCGGTACGCGGTCGGGAATGGCTTGGGCCAGGCAGCCGAACACCACGTCGGGTAGCATCTGGCCGATCACGTGGCGAATGCAGACGGCGGCAGGTTTGGCGGCGTTGAGGATCGTCCCCGGTGGCGCCGATACCGTCAAAGGCGACAACGATCCGGCATTGTTCGGGATCTTGCTGGCGACGATACAGCCCAAGCCGAACACGGTGTAGGCCGTGGTGTAGGCAAGGGGAACGTTGATGCCCCGGCGCGCCTGCGCGTCGGTGCCGGCATAGTCGACGTGAATACCGTCAGCTTTGATCGTGGTTGTGGCGCGCAGCGTGATCGGACCGTCAAAACCGTCGGTGGTCATACTGTTGGACCAGCTACCCTTAGGCAAGGCCGCAATTTCCGCCAATACGGCTTGACGGCTCTTGGCGCAAATGTGCTCGGCCAACAGGTCGAGCGTCTCGAGCTCGAACTCCTGCATCATTTCCACCAGGCGCGTGCAACCCACGTCATTGCACGCGGCCAAAGAATAGACGTCACCCACCGTGTCGATCGGTTGGCGCGTATTGGCGCGGATCATTGCCATTAGGGTTTCGTTGACCCTGCCTTCATCGAGGAGTTTGAGGAAGGGAATGTAAAGGCCTTCCATGAACACGTCGGTGCCATCCGGTCCGAAACCGATGCCGCCGATGTCCATCAGATGCGAGGTGCAAGAGAACAGGCCAATCAGCCGCCCGCGATAGAAGCACGGCGTCGTGATGACGAAATCGTTGAGATGGCCGGTGCCCAGCCAAGGATCGTTGGTAATATAGGCGTCGCCGGGCTTCATGTTCTCGAGGCCGAAATGGCCAATGAAATGCTTGACCGATTCCGCCATTGAATTGACGTGACCAGGCGTGCCGGTGACGGCTTGCGCCAGCATGCGCCCCCGCGCATCGAAAATTCCCGCGGATAGGTCGCCAGCCTCGCGCACGATGGAGGAGAAGGCCGTACGCAGCAGGGTTTGCGCCTGCTCCTCGACCACCGCGAGCAAGCGGTTCCACATGATCTGCAGGTCGATGTCGCTTGGCTGCTTGCGCATGGGTAGGCTCCTTAGTCCAGCTTCGGCCGCGCCGACAAAATCAGGGCTTCACCGGCGTCGACGGCGACATCGAAGCTGGGCGATACATAGGTCGACGTCCCTTCTTCGACGATCAACGCTGGTCCCTCGAGGCGGGTGCCGGGCAATAGCGCCTTGCGGTCGAACAGCGCCACGCGCTGTCGTCGACCCAAGCGGGCATCGAAAATCGAGCGCTCGCCCGCCGGCGGCGGCGGCGATCGGGGTGGTGCGGAGGCGAGGCGCACCGGCGGTTCGTTCTCGGTGCTGGCGAGCACCATCCAGCCCATGATCTCGATTTCCGCGTCGGGGATGTGACGCGCAAAGAGGCGGCCGTACTCGCGCTCGAACTCCTGCCGAAGCGTCGCAGCGTCGGCCGCTAGCAGCCGGCGCTCAGGCAGGGCGACCATGATCTCGTGGCCCTGCCCCGCGTAGCGCATGAAAGCCGAGCGCCGCACCCCAATCGGCCGCTCACCCGCGGCGGCGCGGCAATGCGCGCCCGCATCCTGTACCAAGCCCTCGACGATGGCGTCGGCGGCGTCTGCGTCGAATTCGGACAGCAGCATATGGCGTGAGCGCACCAGCTCGTAGGCGGCCGGCGCGGCAAGAAAGCCGAGCGCGGAACCAACCCCGGCATCCGGCGGCACGATGATGCGGCTAATGCCAAGTTTTTCCGCGAGCCGGCTGGCGTGCAGGGGTGCGGCGCCACCAAAGGCCACCAGCGTGCGCTCGCCGATGGCAACGCCGCGCTCGATCGCATGCACACGCGCCGCATTGGCCATGTTTTCATCGACGATTTCACTGATGCCGACCGCGGCCTGCTCGCTCGTCCTGCCGGCGAGCTTGCTGCCAACGCCGGTGCGCAGCGCAGCCTCGGCCCGAGAGGCATCGATCGTTATCTCGCCGCCAGCGAAGCGCGCCGGGTCGATCTTGCCGATGACAAGATCGGCATCGGTGACCGTCGGCTCGCTGCCGCCGCGCCCGTAACAGGCGGGCCCTGGCTCGGCGCCCGCACTGTCGGGGCCGACCAGAATCCGCTGCAGGCTGTCGACGCGCGCAATCGAGCCGCCGCCGGCACCAATCTCGACCATTTCAATGACGGGGATACGCACGGGCATGCCGCTGCCCTTCTTGAAGCGCGATTGGCGATCGAGCTCAAAGGTGCGTGCCTTGAGCGGCGCACCATCATCGAGCAGGCAGATTTTGGCGGTCGTGCCACCCATGTCGAAAGATAGGATGCGGCGCTCACCGCGCTCGAGCGCCAGCTGTCCGGCCAGTATGGCGCCACCGGCCGGGCCGGATTCGACGAGGCGCACCGGAAAGCGGGCGGCCGTCTCCAGGCTGGCGAGATTGCCGCCCGAAGTCATCAAATGAATGGGATGAGCATAGCCGAGCTCGGCCATCGTGTCCTTGAGGCGGCGAAGATATCCCGACATCAAGGGCTGCACGTAGGCGTTGGCGATTGCCGTCGAGGTGCGTTCGTATTCACGCGCTTCCGGGCAGGCCTGTGAGGACAACGTCACCGCCAGGCGAGGGCTGACTTCAGCCAGGATTTCGCCGACCCGCAGCTCGTGGGCAGGATTGGCGTAGGCGTGGATAAAGGCCACAGCCACCGCATCGACGCCGAGCGCGCACAAGCGCCGGGCAACCGTGCGCACGACCCCCTCATCGAGGGGCAGGCGAACCTGGCCGTGCACATCCATGCGCTCTGGAAGCGTGAAGCGCAGGTCGCGCGGCACCAGCGGCGTCGGCTTCACGATATTGATGTCGTACTGATCGAACCGGCCCTCGTCCGCGATCTCGATGACATCGCGGAACCCCTCGGTCGTCAGCAACGCGGTCTTGGCACCCTTGCGCTCGATGATGGCATTGGTCGCCAGCGTCGTGCCGTGCACGAACAGGGCGATATCGCTGAAGCCGAGCCCGGCCGCCGCCAAGATGTCGCGCACGCCGGCAATCACCGCCTGCTCGGGAGCACGCGGCGTCGTCAGCAGCTTGCTGACGAGGCGACGCTTGCCGGTCAGCAAGACGATATCGGTAAAAGTGCCGCCGATGTCGACGGCAAGCCGGGCACCCGCTGAGGTCTGACGCATAGTGTTTCCACTCACGATCGGCGTGCATCAGAGCGCAAGCGGGCAATCGTCGCAAGGGGCGGGAGCACCTTGCCGGTTGCGGCCGTCGTCCTCGCCAGCCCCAGCACTCCGTGCATTTGCGGTCCGCCAAGCTCTCAATCGGCCGTCCAGCCACCATCGATCACCAGCGCCGACCCCGTCATCAGCGCAGAGGCATCGGAGGCCAGAAAGAGGATGGCGCCCATCAGGTCGTCGACCGTACCCAACCGTCCGAGCTTGATCTTGGAGACGACCTCGTCGCGAAAGGCTTTGTTCTGAAAGAACGGGCGCGTCAACGGCGTGTCGAGAAAGGTCGGCCCGAGCGTGTTGACGCGGATGTTGTGGGGGGCAAGTTCGACGGCCATGGCCTTGGTGAACCCCTCCATGGCGTGCTTGGAGGCGCAGTAGACGCTACGGTTGGCGGCGCCGACGTGACCCATCTGCGAGGACACGTTGATGATCGAGCCGGCTTGTTCGGTCTCGATCAAGCGACGCGCCACGGCTTGCGCGACAAAATAGGCCGCACGCACGTTGAGCCCCATGATGGCATCGAAGTCGTCGATCGTCACATCGACAAGGCGCTTGGGACGATTGGTGCCGGCATTGTTGAGGAGAATGCCAAATGGCGCCGCCGCCGCCAGCGCCCGCTGCATGGCAGCAAGATCGGTGACATCGAGCGGCAGCGCATCGGCGGCCTGGCCGCGTGCGCGAATTGCGGCCGTAGCCGCCTCGATTTCCGATTGCGTGCGGGCGGCGAGCGTAACGTGCGCCCCCGCCTCGGCCAGCGCGAAGGCAGCGGCCAAGCCGATCCCCCGCCCGGCACCCGTCACGAGCGCGCGCTTGCCGTCGAGGCGAAAGCTTGGAGGCGCCGGCGTCTGCATGGCTTACTCCGCTTACTCCGCCGCCGCCGCGTAGGGCACGTTCTTGCCGCCATAGCGGCGGACGCGGACATTGGCCTGTTCGGCATGGCCATAGAAGCCTTCGAGCACACACAGGCGCGAGCATACGGCGCCGACCGCGGCGGAGGCCTGATCGGTCAACACCCTCTGGTAGGTGCAGGTCTTGAGAAATTTGCCGACCCAAAGCCCGCCGGTATAGCGAGCGGCTCGGCGCGTGGGTAGCGTATGGTTGGTACCGATCACCTTGTCACCGTAGGCGACGTTGGTGCGCGGACCCAGGAACAGTGCGCCGTAGTTCTGCAGGTGCTCTAGAAAGTAGTCGGGGTCCCGCGTCATGACTTGCACGTGCTCGGAGGCGATGCGGTCGGCCTCGCCCAGCATCTGCGCGATGTCATCGCAAACGATCACCTCACCCATATCGGCCCAGGCTCGAGCTGCAGCATCGGCCGTGGGGAGGATTTTGAGCAGCCGCTCGATCTCGGCCAGGGTGGCGCGCGCCAACTTTTCAGAGTTGGTGATGAACACCGCGGGCGAGGTGGGCCCGTGCTCTGCCTGACCCAAGAGATCGGTGGCGCAGAGCTCGGCATCGACGCTGTCATCGGCGATAATCAGCGTTTCGGTCGGGCCGGCGAGCAGGTCGATACCGACGCGGCCGAACAATTGGCGCTTGGCCTCCGCCACGTAAGCATTGCCCGGGCCGACGATCATGTCGACCGGGGCCATGGCGTCGCAACCCAACGCCATGGCGGCAACCGCCTGCACGCCCCCCAAGACGTAAATTTCATCGGCACCGCCGAAGTGCATGGCCGCGACGATCGCCCCATTGGGCCCACCCTTGTGCGGTGGTGCACAGGCCACAATTCGCTTCACTCCAGCCACGCGGGCCGTGACGATCGACATATGGGCGGAGGCGACCATCGGATAACGGCCGCCGGGAACATAGCATCCAATCGAGCTCACCGGGATGTGTTTGTGGCCTAGGATGACGCCGGGCAAGGTCTCAACCTCGAGATCCTGCAAGCTGGCGCGCTGCTTTTCGGCGAAGTTGCGCACCTGCGCCTGGGCGAATTTGATATCCTCAAGATCCCGCCGTGGCACAAGCGCTATGGCAGCCTCGATCTCGGCCGGGCTCATTCGGAAGGCTGGGGGTGACCAGCCGTCGAACTTTTCGGAAAACTCACGCACGGCAGGGTCGCGTCGGGCTTCGATGCCGGCAAGGACGGCTTCGACCGTCGCGCGTACCTGGGCATCGGCGGCCCTTAGGCTTCCTGCATCCATCCCGCGCTTCAGGTAGCGAACCATAAACGAGCTCCTTGTCGGTTCATCCGCACCCCTCTTGCGGCCCTGCCGCGCCCCAAAGCCCTGGCGGCACGCGCCGCCCGGGCTCGAGGCGCCTCGACTTGGGGCCGCTCCCTAAGCGCAGATGCCTAGCGCCATTTGCGGCCCTTTGCACCACCCGATGTCGCAGGCAGGCTCCCCAAGCCTTGAGCGGCCCGGCTTGCACGCCACCTCAGCCTCCAGTCAACGACCAAGGCTCGCGCGGCATCTGGGGCGTCCGTGGGCCAATCCCTTGAAGGGCCTGCGGTCGCCGCCAGATTGCGATAAGATATCGGTTTTTCGAGAGCGAGCACCGTCGTGAACGACAACAGGGCCGACGCGCCGGACACGGGCGGCGCCCTTGCCGAGCCGCAGCAGCCGGAACTTCGCATCGTTCTGGAGCGCCTGTCGTTTGTGCTGTCCGCGGCGGGACTCGGGGTGTGGGAGCGCGATCTGGAGACCGATCGGGTTACGTGGTCGGAAACGATGTATCGCCTCTATGGACGTACCGCTGAGCACTTTTCCGGGTCGCCCGATCAGGTCTTGAGCTTTGTCCACCCCGAAGATCGCGCGCGCTTTCGCAGCGCCTATCGCGCCGCCATTGAGGGTGCCACCGATGGCTTCGAGCAGGAATATCGGATCGTGCGCTCGGACGGGGAAGTAAGGTGGGTGCAGCGTCGCGGCCAGGTACGGCGGGGCCCGGACGGCATCGCGCGCTCGGTCCTCGGCGTGGCCATGGACATCACCGAGCGCAAGCAAGCGGAGGCGCTCAATGCGCGTTTGGCTGCCATCGTGGCCGCAGCCGACGACGCGATTTTCAGCCTTTCCCCGGAAGGCATCATCTTGTCTTGGAACCCGGCCGGCGCGCGCATGTTTGGCTATGCCGCCGAACAGATCATCGGTCAATCGGTGCGCGTCCTGTACCCGGCGGGTGCGGACGCGGAATTCCAAGAGCGCTACGCACAAGTGCGTCGCGGCGAGCACGTGAGAACCGAGGCCAGACGCATCCGCAAGGATGGCACATCCCTCAACGCCTCGATCACGCTTGCACCGATCCTAAGCAGTGATGGCCGCGTTGCCGGCGTGTCGGCCGTGGTTCGCGATATCAGCGAGCGCAAGCGCACGGAAGAGAAGCTGGTGGAGACCCTGGCTTTGCTGCTGCAAACCAGCAATCAGCGCAAACTCGCCCTGGTAGCCGGTCGAATGGCAACGTTTGAACTCGACCTCGAACGCGGGTCGATCACCTGTTCTGAGGAGATTTATGACCAGCTTGGCATCGCCCGCGACACGCCCATTCTGCGTTTGCAAGATCTTGAGCCCTTCGTGCATCCCGACGATCGCACGCGCCTGCGTCAACGCTGGCGCAAGCCAGAGCGGGAAGACGGCATTTACGAGGAAGAGTTCAGGATCGTGCGTCCCAATGGCGACAAGCGTTGGCTATTTTTGCGCGCGCAAGCCTTCAACGACAGACATAAGCCATCGCACGTCTATGGCGTCAGCATGGACATCACCGAGCGCAAGGAGCACGAGGCCCACATCCGCTTTCTGATGTCGGAAATTTCCCACCGCTCGAAAAACCTGCTGGCGGTCGTGCAAGCCATCGCCGCGCAGACGGCACGAGCTAGCAGCTCCTCGGCAGTGTTCGCCGCGGATTTCAGTGCGCGCCTCAAGAGCCTGGCATCCTCGGTCGATCTGTTGGTGCAGCAGGAATGGCGTGGCGTATCGATGCAAGAGCTGGTGCACTCCCAACTTGGACACTATGGCGACGCCAGCGACCGCGTCGAAATTAAGGGACCCAACGTCTTGCTGACGCCACTGTCCGCCCAGTACCTCGGCATGGCGCTGCATGAATTGTCGACGAATGCCGTCAAGTATGGGGCCTTGTCGGGTCCCGAGGGTCGGATCACCATTGCCTGGCGGTTGCGCAAGCTTCGCGACAAGCGACATTTCCAGATGACCTGGGTCGAGCGGGGGGGCCCGGCGGTGGTCCCGCCGCAACACAAGGGGTTCGGCCACCTCGTGATCGAGCGTATGGTGGCGGAGGCTTTGCAGGGCAGGGTTAAGCTGCAATTTGCGCCGACGGGCCTGTCCTGGGCCCTCGATGCGGATGCCGCCTCCATGCTGAGGGGGCGATGAGGCGCCACACGGCCGCCACCGGCTCTTTCGGGCTCCGCCCTGGTCGGGCGCCAACATGCCTCAAGGCTGCGCCTTGAAAACACCGCGCGAAACGTTGATCATGATCGGCCTGCAGCCAGGGAGGCGCCATTGAGCGAAGTCGAACCCATACAGTTCAGCCCGCGCGCTAGTGCGGGCTTGGCAAGCAAAGCCACCTCTCTGCAGACCCCGCAGTCCTCACTCACGACCTTCGATCGCCGCGAACTCAACGACATTCTGGCGCTGTATGGGCGCAAGGTGGCGGCCGGCGAGTGGCGCGATTACGCCATCGACTTCGATCGCGACAAAGCGGTGTTTTCGGTGTTTCGCCGGGCCAGCGAAATACCCCTCTACCGCATTGAGAAACAGCCGCGCCTGGCCCGCCGGCAGGGTGCCTACAGCATCGTCACCGCCACCGGATTGGTGCTCAAACGCGGCCACGAGCTGCGGCGCGTGCT
This sequence comes from Hyphomicrobiaceae bacterium, assembly GCA_035714005.1. GTDB lineage: Bacteria > Pseudomonadota > Alphaproteobacteria > Rhizobiales > Hyphomicrobiaceae > AWTP1-13. The sequence goes on along the minus strand of DASTMQ010000222.1, from coordinate 13,156 downwards.
GGCCGCCTTGGAAAAGACCGTGCGCCTGGCAAATTATTGACAAGTCTTGCCGCCGTCGGCGGGGGCTCAGCCCCCGCCCCAGCCCGGCCCAGATGCGCGCTCCGCGCCAGCCGTTGCCCCTAGCGGCCTTGCGGTTCCGTTGGCGGCGTCTTGTCGCCTGCGCCGAGCGGCAGCTGCATCAAGACGCTGTCGAGCCAGCGGCCGTGCTTGTAGCCCACCGAATGGATGGTTCCGCAAAAGGTAAAGCCCAGGCGCCGATGCAGCGCAATCGAACGCCACTGTGCGGAATCGCCGATCACGGCCACCATCAACCGGAACCCTTCCTGCACGCAGGCATCGATCAGTCCACCGAGCAAAAGCCGGCCGACGCCTTTGCCCTGCGCCTCGGGGGCCACATAGACCGAATCCTCCACCGTGAAGCGATAGGCGCGGCGCGGCCGGTAGGCGTTGACATAGGCATAGCCCAACACCTCGCCGTCGAGCTCGGCCACAAAATAGGGGAAGCCGGCCTCGGTAATGGCTTTGAAACGCCGCAACATTTCAGCCTCATCGGGCGGCTCGAGCTCGAAACTGGCCGTGCCCGCGGTAACGGCGGGACCATAGATGCCGCAGATCGCCGCTAGATCGGCAACGCGCGCAGGGCGTAGGCGGGGTTTGGTCATCGGTGCAAGGGCGGTGCAACCCGGCGCAGGGGTGCCGGTGGTCCCGCACCTCATGCCTGAGGCTCTGCCAAAATGCAAAGGGCCCCGCTTGCGACGGGGCCCTCAATAAAGCCAACGGGCGCGACTTATTCGCGATTGCCGAACAGCTGCAGCATCATCACGAACATGTTGATGAAGTCCAAGTAGAGGTTGAGCGCACCCATGATCGCAGCCTTGCTCGCTGCGGCCACGTTGCCCGCCACCTCATAGTAGCCATCCTTGATGCGCTGGGTATCGTAGGCGGTGAGGCCGGCAAACACCAGCACGCCAATGACCGAGATGGCAAACTGCAGGGCACTCGACTGCAGGAACAGGTTGACGAGACCCGCCACGATGATGCCGATCAGGCCCATGATCAGGAATGAGCCCCAACCCGACAGGTCGGTTCGGGTGGTGTAGCCGTAAAGGCTAAGCCCACCAAAGGCCGCCGCCGTGACGAAGAACACCTGCGTGATCGATTGGCCCGTGTAGACCAGGAAGATCGAGGACAGGGACACGCCCATGGCCGCCGCGAACAGCCAAAAGGCGATCTGCGCCGCGCCTACGCTCATCTGGTAGATGCGGAACGAGAGGAAAAACACAAATGCCAGCGGGGCCAGCATGATGACCCATTTCAGCGGTGAGGCGTAGACGGCGTAGCCGAGCGGCGTCAGATACATGCCCCGATGCAGTGCCAGGGTGGCCCCGGTCGCCGACTTGGCGGCGAGCGCAGGATCCGTGGTTACGGCGTACGAGAACAAGATATAGGCGACAATGCCGGTCACGGCGATGCCCGCCGCCATGTAGTTGTAGACCTGCAGCATGTAGGCGCGCAGGCCCTCGTCGATGGCAACGCCGGTGCGCGCAGCGGTGGCCTGCGCGTACCTGTTGTCGTATTGGGCCATAGGATCCTTCCCTTCAACTTTAGGCGAACCCTTGGTTCGCAGCTAGATTATGGCGACGCCACCCCCGCCTTGCAAGGACCGGCGCCACAAATGCGACCTTGAACATGGGTAATCTCGCCCCTCCGGGCAAGGGTGGGCTAGTCCGCCCGCAGGTAGGGAATGGTCGGCGCGCGCAGCACGCGCCACGTGCCGAAGCCGCCGAAGGCGGCCACCAGGATGGTTGCCAACAGCACGGCTTGCAGCGCCGCGCCCAAGGAGAAGGTAAATTCCAGCTCCATCACGCGCGTTACCGCCAACCACGCGGCGGCGGTTCCGATTAAAAAAGAAATGAACGACGTTAAGACGGCCAAAATGACGTATTCGAGGAGATGCGAGAGCAGGATGCGCCGGCGCGTCGCACCCAAGGTCTTGAGAATGGCCGCCTGCTGAATGCGGCGGCGCTGTGCCGTCGCCAAGGCGCCGGCCAAGACGAGGGCACCGGCGACCAGGGTGACGCTGCCCGCCGTGCGGACGGCCACCATGACGCGGGCGAAAATTACGCCAAAGGCATCGATGGCATCTTTGACCCGAATGGCGGTGGAGGCTGGAAAGGCGCGGCCGATCGCCTGGGCCAATTTGGCCTCGCTGGCAAGCGGGGCATCCTTCGGCAGCGTGACGGTGGCAAGCAAATTGTGCGGGGCCCCCCTGAGGGTGTTGGGCGAGAAGACCAGCACAAAGTTGAGGGAGAGGCTCTCCCACTTCACCTCGCGAAGATTGGCCAGGCGCGCCGTGACGTTGCGGCCGAGCACGTTGACGGTCACGGTATCGCCGAGCTTGAGGCCAAGCCCATTGGCGATCTCGCCCTCCAAGGAGACCAGCGGTTCGCCGGCATAGTCGGCCGGCCACCATTGCCCCGCGACGAGCTTGGAGCCGGCAGGAACCGTCTCGGAATAGCTGAGGCCGCGATCGCCATTGAGCACCCATTGCGCTTCCGGCGCCGCCTTGACTTGTTCGGCCGGATGCCCGGCGACCTGCATGATGCGACCGCGCAGCATGGGCGCTTGCTCAATGTGCGCCTCGGGTGCCTCACGCGCGACCAACTTGTGGAAGGCCTCGCTTTCCTCGCGCTTGAGGTCGAGAATGAAGTAATTGGGGCTGCTGTCGGGTAAACGTTCCGTCAGCTCGGCAACCACCGAGCGGTCGACGAGGGCGACCGTCACCAGCAGCGAAAGCCCAGCACCCAGCGACATCACCACCGACCGCGTCAGCCCTCCAGGGGCGCCGAGATTGCCGATGGCCAGCGCCAGCTCCGGTCGTCGCGGGCGTTTCATGCGCCTTGCGACCCGCGACGTCAGGGCGCCGAGACCGGCAAAGATGGCAAACACCGCGATCACGCCGAGACAGGAATAGAAGGCCAATGATCTTGCCTCGGAAGTAAAGATGGCAAAGGCCGCCAACAGCGCCCCCACGCACACCGTCAGGGCAACGATACCCCAGCGCGGCAGCACCGGCTCGGGCGCCACCTCGTCGCGAAAAAGTACGGCCGCCGGCACCTGCTCGGCGCGTCCGAGCGGCCACAGGCTAAACAGCAAGGATACCAGCAAGCCGTAGGCGGCCGCCGTCAGCAGGCTGCGGCCCGTCAGCGTGATATCCGCCTTGATCGGCAAGGCATCGCCCAGGACGGCGGTAAGGCCGAGCGGAATCAGCATGCCAAGCAGGCTGCCCGAAACGATGCCGATGGCGGCGATGAACACCACCTGTAGAAGGTGCACGCCGAGGATGATGCGGCGGCCGGCGCCCAGGCTTTTAAAGGCAGCGATGACCTTGCGGCGCCGGTCGAGATAGGTGGCAACAGCGTTGGCGACGCCGACACCGCCAACCAGCAGCGCGGCCAAGCCGACGAGCGTAAGAAACTGCCGTAGTCGTTCGAGCGTACGCGACACCTGGGGCGAAGGATCGCGACGGTCACGTATGCTAAAGCCCGCTTCGGGCAAGGCCTCTTTCACGGCACCGCGAAAGGCTGCGAGCCGATCGGCAACGGCCGCTGCATCCGGAGTAAGCTTGAGCGCGTAGCGCCAGCTCACCAGGCTGCCGGGGTCGACGAGCCCGCTCCTGCGCAAGGTCTCGAGCGAGACCAGCACGCGTGGGCCGACGCCAAGCCGCTCGGTAATGCGATCTGGTTCCGCCACGATACTGGCGCGGATTGGCACCTCGAGACGGCCGATCGACAGGCTATCGCCGACCTTGAGGTTGAGGCGATCGAGGAGGATGGGATCAACGACGGCACCGATACCGTTGCGAACGGCCGCGGCAAGGGAAAGCCCTTCCGCCAGGGCAACGCTGCCGACCAAGGGGTAGTCACCGTCGACCCCCTTGAGCTCGATGAGGGCCTGCTCCGCGCCGTCGCTGCGGCGCGCCATTGCCCGCATGGTCGCGGTTTCGCTGACGCGACCCTGCCGCCAAAGCCAGTCCCGCTCCTGGCCCTCGGCCGGCCGATGTGGGCGCGCCAGCACCACGTCGCCGCCGATCAGCATTTCCCCTTGCCGCTCGAAACTCGAGCGCAGCGCGTCGGCGAGCGCGCCGACGCCGGTGATGACCGCCACCCCGAGGGCGACGCAGGCGATGAAAACATAAAAACCGCCGAGGCCGTTGCGTTGCTCACGCAAGGCCAAACTCAAGAGCAGGGGCAGGCGCCGGCCGGCGGCCTGGGCCTTAAGCTCGGAGACGGCGGCCGTCATGCCGATACCAGCTCCGCCCCAGAAATGGCGCCATCGTGCATTTGCACGACCCGGCCGCACCGCCGCGCCAAACTGGGATCGTGGGTGACGAGCAGCAGCGTCGATTGCCGACGCCGCTGCAACTCGAACAGCAGATCGACCACTTGCGCACCGGTTTTGCCGTCGAGATTGCCGGTGGGCTCGTCGGCGAGAAGTATCTGCGGTCGCGGGCTCAGTGCGCGCGCAATCGCCACGCGTTGCTGCTCGCCGCCGGACAACTGCGCGGGAAAATGATCGGCACGTTGCGCCAGGCCAACTTCGCTCAGCATCTCGCGCGCGCGCTCGAAGGCGTCGGGCTTGCCGGCAAATTCCAGAGGCAGAGCAACGTTCTCGAGTGCCGTCATGGTGGGCACCAGATGGAAGGCTTGGAAGACAATGCCGATGTTTGCCCCCCGTACGGCCGCCAGCCGATCCTCATCGAGGCGAGCAAAATCGTGTCCCGCCACCACCACCCTACCCGAGGTGGCGCGCTCGAGGCCGGCAACCACCATCAACAAGGAGGTCTTGCCAGAACCGCTCGGGCCGACGATAGCCACCGCCTCGGCAGCGGCGATTTCCAGCGCGACCTGCTGCAAAATTGCGACTGGGCCGGCGCGGCTCGGCAACGTCAGGTTCACGTTGCTCAAAGAAATCAGGTTTTTAGCCACGATAACGAAGCTCCATGAGCCAGGGCCTTGTCGCGAGCTTGGCGAATTTCTACGTCACACTCAGTGCAAATGGGGATCAAGCGGTGCCGACCATGCCATCGAACGCGGGGCTGTTGAACATGGTGCTTCGCGTTCTCCTCTGCAATTGCCTGCTCGCGGCATTGCCGCTCGAGGCGGCGGCAGCCGCGATGCGGCCGACGCGCATTGTCGTGCTTGGCGATAGCCTGGCGGCCGGTTTCCAGCTCAAGGCTGCCGACGCCTTCCCCGCCCAGCTCGAACGCGCGCTGAAGGCGCGCGGGCACAGTGTAGAAATTATCAATGCAGGCGTTTCGGGCGATACCACGGCAGGCGGGCTCGAGCGCCTTAAGTGGGCTGTTCCGGACGCCACCGATGCGGTAATCCTGGAGCTTGGCGCCAACGATGCGCTGCGCGGGCTCGATCCGGCACAGGCCAAGGCAAATTTGGAAAAAATCATCCTGGCGCTGAAATTAAGCGGCGTCGAGGTGCTGCTCGCGGGCATGCTCGCCCCGCGCAACCTCGGCAGCGCCTACAGCTCAGCTTTTGACGCCATCTACCCGGAGCTTGCCAACAAGCACGGGCTGCTTTTCTATCCGTTTTTTCTCGACGGTATTGCCTTCGAGGGCAAGCTCAATCTCGGCGACGGCATTCATCCCAACGGCAGCGGCGTCGCGGAAATCACGCGCCGCATGCTGCCGCTGGTCGAACAGCTGATCGACCGGGTGCGCGACAAAAGAGCCGCAGCATCGAAGGGCTAGCCATGCCACGCCTGTTCACCGCGCTCGAGCTGCCGGAAGCCGTCCGTCTTCACCTCTCGCTGATCCGGGCCCCGATCAACGGTGCCAAGTGGGTCGAGGCCGAGAACATGCACATCACCTTGCGCTACGCCGGGGATGTTGACGAGCGCACGGCCGACGATTTCGCCGATCGCCTGCGCGACATCAAAGCCGAAGCCCTGCCGATCACCATCGTCGGTGTCGGCGCCTTTGCCGGGCGCGAGGCGCGCGTGCTCTGGGCTGGTGTGGAAGGCGGGGCGGCACTCGAACAGCTGCATCGTGCCAACGAGCGGGCCGCGCGGGCCGCTGGCCTGGAGCGCGATCCCCACGCCTTCAAACCACACGTGACGCTCGCCCGGGCCCGCGGCGTTCGGCCCCGTCTCGCCGCGCGCTTTTTGGAAGAAAACGGTGCTTTACGGCTGCTGCCCTTCGTGGCATCGCGCTTCGTGCTCATGTCGGCGCGGCCGGGCTCGGGCGGCCCGCCCTACGCCGTTGAGGAAGCCTATCCGTTTGCCGAGCCGGCGCGCTTGGGCGCCGAGTAAAGGAGCTAAAGCATGGCCAAGACACTCGATGAGGCGACACGCCGCGGCATGGCTCAGCGCTTGCCGCTTTGGCAAACGCTGGAAGGCCGCGATGCCATCCGCCGCAGCTTCGTGTTCAAGGACTTCAATGAGGCCTTCGGCTTCATGGCACGGACCGCCTTAGTGGCCGAGCAGATGAACCACCATCCCGAGTGGAGCAATGTGTGGAATAAGGTCGAGGTGATCCTGTCGACCCACGATGCCGGCGGCCTAACCGAGCTCGACTTGAAGCTCGCCGAGGCGATCGATCGCATCGCCGCCTAAGGCGACGGCTCAGCGCTCCACAGCGGGCGCCACCGAGCGGGTTGGCGGCCGCTCCGGCCGGCTCGAGGCCCTGCCCAGCGGCGGGCTATCGACGTCGCGAACGATCGGCGCCGGCCGTTGCAACGCCGGCGGGGCCTCTGGATCGGCGAGGGGCTCGATCGCCTCGGGCATGCCGACTTCAAGTGCGCCTGCCGCTTCTCCGCCGCCGTCGGCAGCCGGCCCGGACAAGGTTTGCGGTCGGCAGAGGCAGCCGGAAACCAAGGTTTTGCGATACTTGAAGGCGTTTGGCAGCGCGCTGTAGGCGCGGCCCGTCAGGTCCAGCATGGTCTCAACGCTGCCGCCCGGATTGAGGTGGTAAAAGAGGCGCGCCTCCAGACCGCAGCTCGCCCGGCACTGCTCGGCATCGCGGGCGAGACCGGCTTCGGGGGTGGCGAAGCTGATGGGGAAATAAAAGCCATCGCACAGACGCACGCACAAGGTTCGGTAGCTGCCGGTGACCGAACTCGCGCCTGCGGCGCCGTCGGGCCGATAACCCGGATAGGCATAAGGACTAAAGGCCTCGGGCAGGGCGCTTCCGCCTCCATGGGAGGGCGGGTTGCGGAAGGCCCCGCCGAGCGGGCCGGAGCGAAAATACTGGGCCTCGACGGCGGGGCTTGCCGCCGCAAGCGGCAGCAGCAGACTTGCCACGACAACGCGCGAGCCCATACCCAGGCGCTCCTCGCGGCGAGCCCAATCTTGGCATTGCCGCAATTGGCCAAAGGCCAGCCGGCCTAAGCGGTTTATGCAAGGCTTTTGTCAATTTTGTTTGAATTGCCGAGCCAGCACCCCCGGGGGGCTTTGCTCAACGCGGCGCCATGCGCAAGGCGCCGTCGAGCCGAATGCACTCGCCGTTGAGCATGGTATTCTCGCAGATGTGCACCGCCAGCGCGGCGTATTCGCTGGGATCGCCCAGGCGCGAGGGAAATGGCACGGAGGCGGCCAGCGACTGCTGCGCCTCCGGCGATAGGCCGGCAAACATCGGTGTCAAGAACAGGCCGGGCATGATGGTAACCACGCGGATGCCATCGCGAGAAAGATCGCGCGCCACCGGCAGCGTCATGGCGGCGACGCCGCCCTTGGAGGCCGAATAGGCGACCTGACCGATCTGCCCGTCCTGCGCCGCCACCGAGGAGGTGCAAATCATCACGCCCCGCTCGCCGTCGGCATTGAGCGGGTTGGCCGCCTGCATGCCGACAGCCGACTTCGCCATCAGCAAAAAGGTGCCGATCAGATTGACGTGGATGACCTTGGTGAAACTGGCAAGATCGTGCGGCTCAATCGCGTTTGTCTCCTTGACGCGGCGAGAGATGCGCTTGGCAATGCCGATACCGGCGCAATTGACGAGAATGCGCTCCTGCCCGTGCGCGGCCCGCGCCGCCTCGAGCGCGGCACCAACGCTCGCCTCGTTGGTGACGTCGCAGCTGGCGAACAGGCCGCCCAGCTCTTTGGCGATCTTGTCTCCTGCTTGCGCGTTGAGGTCGAGGATGGCGACCTTGACGCCCTTGGCCGCCAGCGCGCGGGCGGTGGCGGCTCCCAGGCCCGATGCGCCTCCGGTGACGACGGCTGGGGTGCTGTTGTCGAGCCGCATTGGGATTGCGCTCCTTTTTGACGCTCAAGAGTTGGGAATCAGGACATCCGAGGCTGCGCCGGTTCCGACCACATCCATTGCATCAGCGCCCCAATGCCCGCAAGCACAAAGGCGATGGCATGCGGATAGGCCAGCGGCAGGCTGAGCAAGCCGAGGCCGGCCGCGATCAGCTCGGGAAACACCAGCAGAATACCGGCGGCAAAGAACAACGCGGTCTCCAGCGGCGTGCTTTTGCGCAGCAAGCGGCCCTGGAAGGCGAAGCCGAGCACGGCGATACCCACCAGCGTCTCCACGGTCACAATGGCAATATCGACCCAACTGCCGCCTTTCGGCACCGTTGCAAGCAGACCGACCCCGTTGGGATCGCAAACGAACACGAAGGGCACCAGGAAGGCCGGCATCGTGTATTTCCAGGCCTGCAGAGTGGTGCGGTGCGGACTTCCACCGGTGATGGCCGCGGCAGCAAAGGGAGACAGCGCCGTGGGCGGGGAAACCTCCGACAGCACGGCGTAGTAGAAGATGAACATGTGGGCGGCATAATCCGGCACCCCGAGCTTGATGAGGGCCGGTGCGGCGATAACCGCGCACATGATGTAGGAGGCCGTGACCGGCACCGCGAGCCCGACCACCCAGACGATCGCCGCCGAAAATAGCGCCGTCAGCACCAAGTTGCCTTGCGCGTAACCGATGATGATATCGGCAAAACGCTGCGCCAAACCGGTCAGCGTGGTAACCCCGACAATAATGCCGGCCGTGGCGCAGGTGGCCGCGATGCTAAGCACGCCCGTGGTGCCTTCGGCCAGCGCGCGCACGAGCTTGGTCGGCACCAGCGCCGTGTCGCGCCGCAAGTAGCTGACGGCGATCGCCAGCAGGGTCGCCCAGAAGACGGCCAAAACCGGCGAGAAGCCGAGCAGCATCAGCGCGATGATCGAAACCAGCGAGCCGAAATGGAACCAGTACTGCCTGGTGACGCGCCAGAGCGTGCCCTTCTCGACCAGCAGCTCTCCTCCACCGCCGTATTTGGCGGCATCGAGTTCGACCATCGTCAGAATACTGAAATAGTAGAGAAGGGTCGGAATCGCCGCCATGGCAATCACGTCGAGGTAGGAAATCTTGAGGAACTCGGCGATCAGAAAGGCGGCGGCGCCCAGCACGGGCGGCGAAATGATGGCTCCCAAGCCACCAGCCGCCAGCAGCCCGCCGGCGGCGTTCTTTTCGTAGCCGGCTTTCTCGAGCAGGGGATAGGCGACCGTGCCAATGGTGACGGTGGTGGCGACGCCGGAGCCCGACGGTCCGCCGAGCAAAAACGACGACAGCACGACGGCGCGGCCGGCGGCATTGCGTCTACCGCCCATGGCGGCAAAGGAGAAGTCGATGAAAAACTTGCCAGCCCCCGAATACTGCAAGATCGCGCCGAAAATCGTGAACAGGATAATGAGGCTGGAGGAGACGTCCACGGTGGTGCCGAAGATGCCCTCGAGCGTCATGTAAAGGTGTCCGACCAGGCGCTCGATTGAATAGCCACGATGCGTCCAGGGTGGCGGCAGGTATTTGCCGAACAGCGCATAGGCGATGAAGATCGCGGCGACGACGGGCATGATCCAGCCGGCCGAGCGCCGTGCCGCTTCGAGCAGCAGCACGATCAAGGCGACGCCGACGTAGAAGTCGAGCGGGTCCGGATCGATGGCACGGTCACCGAACTCGGGACCCTGATAAATGATGTAGGCGATGATGGCGAGGCTGGTTGCCGCACAAAGCCAGTCGAGCGGCGTCACGCGATTGCGCAGGGCCCGCCGCATCGGAAACAGCAGATAGATGAGCGCCAGCACCAAGCCGACGTGCAACGGCCGCAAGGTGTAGGTGGCAATGATCGGCGTGCCGTAGAAGGGAGGGGCACCGGCGGCAGCCGCATAAAGGTGGAGGATCGACACGCCGGCGGCAAACCAGAGCACGGCCCGGCCCAGCCAACCTGCAAGCGCGTTGGTGGCGCCTTCCTCCTCCTCGATCAATTCCTCGACGCGCCGGCGCTTGGCCTCATCGAGTTCTGCCGCTGCCGCTACGTCTTCGAACGACGCCGAGCGGTCGCCTGCCTCAGCCAACTACCGATCTCCCCTAGCTTGAGGCGGGCGGCACCCGCTCCCTGCGCTGCCGGCGTGCGCAACCGCCGAGGCGGTTCGGCGCTGCGGTCGCGGCGACGCGGAATGCGCCGGCGCAAGCGGCGACGCGCTATTCTACCTTGATACCCTTCTCGGCAAAGTACTTGAGCGCGGCGCGATGCCAGGGGATGCCCGCATTCTGCGACTTCTGGTTTTCGACCTTGATGTTGAGGGCTTCCTTGTGCACCTTGGCCAGATCCTCGCGCTTCTCCAACATCAGTTGGGTGAGCTTGTAAGCAAGCTCGTCGGGAAAATCCTCACGCACGGCCATGATGTTCCAGACCGCGATCACCTTGCTCTCCTTGTCCTGGTTCGGATAACCGCCCTTTGGGATAATCGCGGACGCATAGGCCGGTCCCCACTTTTCCACCATCTTGGGGAGCGCCTGGTCGTGATCGATCAGCAGCATTTTGACACCCGGCGTGGCCGCGACATCCGTGATGGCTGCGGTCGGCACCCCCGCGACGAACATGAAGGCATCGATCTTCTTATCCTTCAGGGCATTGCCCGATTCCGCCGCGCTAAGGCGCTCGCGCGACATGTCCTTATCCTTGTCGAGACCGTAGCCCTCGATGACGCGAAAGGCGAAGATTTCCGTGCCGCTGCCGGGTGAGCCGGTGGAGACGCGCTTACCTTTGAGATCCTCGAATTTGCTGATGCCGTTACCTTCCAAGGTCACGACCTGCATCAGGTTTGGATACATAACAACCAGTGCGCGGATGGGCAGCTTTTTGGGGAACTTGTCCTTACCATTGACGGCGTCGAGGGCAGTGTCGACCTGCGTGAAGGCCACATCGGCATTCCCCGAGCCCACCAACTTCATATTGTCGAGCGAGCCACCAGTGACCTCGGCCGTCGCGGTGATGCCAGGCAATTCCTTGGCGATGATGGTGCCGAAACCGCCGGCCAATGGGTAGTAGATGCCGCCCGTACCGCCGGTGGCAATCGATAGCTGCCTGGCCTGCTGCGCCGGGGCCTCGCAAACACCCATGAGTGCGACGGCGGCAACGGCGAGTAGGATGGTGCGCTTCATGCGTGTTTTGCTCCCTAGGTAGGCGCGGCAGAAACCTGCCGCTGCTGCGGCCTCATATCCGAAATGCGCCAAAGGGGGAAGTCCTTGCGCCAGCAGCAACATTTCCGTTGGCCGCTTGTCGGAGGCGCGCCGGGGGCTTAAACCGGCATTGCCAATAGGGGCCTTACGTCATGGACCAGCCAGTGCCGCCGCTACCCGCCCGGGGTTACTTCGCCATCGGCGCGGAACGCATCTCCAAGGCCTTGAACCTCGGCAACCTGATGCGATCCGCCCACGGATTTGGCGCCAGCTTCACCTTCACGATCGGCGCCAGCTACGCGGCGCTCGAAGCGCGCTCAGATACCTCCAAAAGCAGTCAGCATCTGCCACACTACAACTGGCGAAGCGTTGCCGAACTCGCCCTGCCGGAAGGCTGCCGTCTCGTGGGCGTGGAACTGCTCGATCGGGCCATCGAGCTGCCAAGTTTTCGGCATCCCTTGCGCGCGGCTTACGTGCTTGGGCCCGAACGCGGCAGTTTGTCGGCGGAACTGGTCGAGCGTTGCGACTACCTGGTGCGCATTCCCTGTCAGTTCTGCATCAACCTGGCGATGGCGGGCGCGATCGTCATGTACGATCGTGCCCGCTCGCTTGGGCGTTTTGCGGAACGACCCATCCATGAGGGTGGGCCGGCGGGCCGCTACGCGCCCAACATTGCACGACAACGCCACCCTCCAAGCTCAAGCTGAGCGCACCGCCTTGCGCAGCCGCACATAAATAGCGCCACCACCCCCGTGCCGGGTTCCTGCCGCGCCATAGCTGAGCACGATTTGGCTAAGGTCGGTTTGCGCCAGCCAAAGCGGTACACTGCGGCGCAAGACCCCGCGCTGGCGCTCGCCCACGGCAGTGCCCAAAGCATCGGGCCTGTCCTCCGCGCGGCCCTTGCCGGTAATCACCAGCACAGTTTTTAGGCCATTGGCGTAGGCGCGCTGCAGAAAGGCGCGCAAGCGGGCGTGCGCCTCGGCCTGGGATAGGCCATGCAGGTCAAGGCGGTCGTCGATATCGGTCTTGCCCGCAACGATACGGCGCGCTTGCCGGCGATCGAGCACATCGATGCCGCCAGCGGCAGGCGGCCGGTGTGCCGGGGCGGCCCCGGCCGCCCGTCCCTTGGGGCTGGTCTCGGCGCGCAGTTTGGACCCGCGTGCGGGCGACGGGGCGCGCTCCGGGCTGGCTTGCGGCGGGTCGCCTGCGGCAACGCGCGGCTTGCCTTTGAGCGGCACCGCCGTGCGCATCGCTTGCTCCCAAAGCGCTGTCTCGTCGGCGGTGAGGCGCCGGCCGCTGCGGCCCGCGCGCTGGCCGGCTTTGCTCATCGCGGCGTCTTGACGATGGTCGTTAGTCCGAAGCCGCCGGCGCCCGCCTCGATCGGCTGCGTCTTGGGTAACAACACGATGAACTTGGCAGCGTGCTTGGTGACCCCCGCAAGCCGGCCGGCCGCCGCACCTGAGCCAAAGTAGATGTCGCCACGCTCGGGGCCTTTGATGGCCGAGCCCACGTCCTGGGCGATCATCAGGCGCTGGAAGGCGCCGGACTTGTCGACATGGGTCATGTCGGTGCCAGTGACGAAGATCGGGGAGCCCAACACATGATAGGCGGTATCGACGGCGAGGCTTCGACCAGGCGTCAAGGGTGCGTTCATTGCCCCGCGCGCCGCGCCGGCCTCGGCGCCCTGCAGCTCGC
>DASTMQ010000221.1:0-4530 GCA_035714005.1 Hyphomicrobiaceae bacterium | reverse complement strand
GCACACAGACCTAGGAAAAAAGCGGGGATCATCGATGGCCTCTCTGGTAGGCGGGCTTCTTGGCCAGCTCAAGCCGGGATCTGCGCGCAGCCTTTTCGGGGGCGCCAAAACCCAGCCCGCGAAGGCAACGCTGCGGGGCATTTCCAAGCGGGCGTACCTGTTTGAGGTTTTGCGCCGCGAGGTCATACCCGATTTGGGGGAGATCGGCGCGGTCTATGTCTATGCCCGCACGACGGCGCCCGAGGCGCCCGCAAACCTGCCCCGCGATGCGATGGGCAACGCCTATGAGCCCGGTTACATCGGCGCCACGGCCGATCTGGCCCGGCGCGAGGCCGAGCACGATCGCCACGGCCACTTTATTGGTTTTGCCTTCGACGTCGTCCTCGTGTTGCGCTTGCAGCAGGAGAAGATGCGAACCGAGATCGCGGGCGACCTGGTCGAGCTTTATCGCCCGGTCTTGAACGAACTACTCCGCGGCTATCAGGGAAATGGCTCCAGCTGACAGGCCGAGCTGACGCCGAGCCTCCTCGCGCAAGGCGTCGATCGGCTTTCTTTTGCCCTCCACTTCGTAGTGCCAGTAGGTCCAACCATTGCAGGCGGCCTTGCCCTGCACGTGGGCACCGAGACGGTGAATGGAGCCTTGCCGGCCGGCAACGGCGAGCGTGCCGTCGGCCTTGACCTCGGCGGCAAACCCACCGCGCTCATCGGTCAAGGTGACGCCCGGCTCCAAAATACCGAGCTCGATAATGGTGCCGAAGGCGACGCGCGGCTCGAGGCGCTTGGGCCGTAGGGTCTCCAAGGCGGACGGCGGATAGGGGCGCACCTTGCCGATGCGCTCGCGGGCCGCCGCGGCGTAGGCGGGATTGCACTCGATGCCGAGCCAGCGACGGCCAAGGCGCCGGGCCACTGCCCCCGTCGTACCCGTTCCGAAGAACGGGTCGAGCACCAGGTCGCCGGCATTGCTCGACGCCAAGAGCAGGCGGTGTACGAGCGCCTCGGGCTTCTGGGTCGGGTGCGCCTTGCGGCCATCGGCCTCCCTTAATCGCTCGGGCCCGCAGCAAATGGGAAACAGCCAATCGGAACGCATCTGCAGGTCGTCGTTGATGGCCTTCATGGCTTCATAGTTGAAGGTTGCGCGCGACTTGGCATCGCGCGCCGCCCAAATCAGGGTCTCGTGTGCATTGGTAAAACGCCGGCCGCGGAAGTTTGGCATCGGGTTGGTCTTGCGCCAGATGATGTCGTTCTGGATCCAAAAGCCGAGATCCTGCAGCGCCACGCCGAGGCGAAAGACGTTGTGGTAGGAGCCGATCACCCAAATGGCGCCGTCCGGCTTCAGCAGACGCCGGCACTCCCCAAGCCAGTCGCGCGAGAAGCGATCGTAGTCGGCGAAGGAGGCGAATTTGTCCCAATCGTCATCGACGCCGTCGACCCGCGTGTTGTTGGGGCGGAGCAGCTCGCCGTCGAGCTGCAGATTATAGGGTGGGTCGGCGAAGACGAGATCGACACTGCCGGTGGGGAGCTTGGCGAGTTCCTGCAGGCAGTCCCCCACCAGCACGCGATTTTGAGGCACCCCGCCACGGGTACGCTGAGGCATGGACATAAACGCAACTCTCGACTCAGGAGCACACGCAACGGGGCCGGCTGGCCGCGGCAAGCTTAGCACGGCTGCGGACGCCAAGTTGCCGAGCGAACCTTGCCCGCTCGTCGGCTCATTTGCTCGGCGGCGGGGCGAAGGGCGTGCTCGTCGCTGGGCCCTCGCCCCAGACCAAAATCGTCGCTTGCTCGTCCTTGGCGCCGTCGAAATGCACGCCCTTGGCGAAGTGGGTCACGGAGCTGCCGGCCGGCAGGGGCACGGTCGCGTTCAGATCAAAGCTCGACCCGGCCCCAACCCACCAGGTTCCCGAGACGACGATGAAATGCCGGTCGTTGGGATGGAAGTGTGGCCGGCTCATGTTACCCGGCAGCCATTGCAACAGCATGGCATAGGGGCCGGGTTTGCTCGGATCACCCTGCAGGATGGCGCTGCGGTTGCCGGCGCGGGGATTGTCCGTCCACTTGATCTGGTCGGGAAGCTGATAGGCGACGACCGCGGGATCGAGCGTGGTCGGCTGCGCCAGCGGCGCAGTCGAAAGGCTGAGCACCATGATGCCAAAAGCAAGCAAGCTGTGCGCCCGTGCCATGCGGGGTCTCCTCTCCTTGTCGCGGCCTGCGCCTTTCCTTGTCGCGCGCCTGCGCATTCCTTGTCGCGCGCCGCGGCAGGGGTCGCCGGCCGCGCACTCGAGCATCCCGCCGCGGCGGGCAGAAAACAACGCCCGGGGCCGCGCGGGTGCTCTGCACCGGCGGCCGACCGGCACGCCTATTCCAGCCAATGGGGCAGGCGATCCTGCCCGATCAGAGCTTCGTAGGTCTGGCGCGGCCGCACGATGGCATAGTCGGATCCCCTGACCAGCACCTCGGGCACCAACAGCCGCGTGTTGTAGGTTGACGCCATTGCCGCGCCGTAGGCCCCCGCCGTCATGAAGGCCAAGAGATCGCCGGCGGCAAACGGGGCGAGATCGCGCTCGAGCGCCAGGTAATCGCCGGTCTCACAGACTGGCCCCACTAGGTCCTGACGCACGGGCGCGCCTGCGCCCACGGCCTCCTGCACCGGCCAAATCTCGTGCTCGGCTTCATAAAGCGTCGGCCGAATGAGGTCGTTCATAGCGGCATCGACGATCGTGAAGGTCTTGTCGCGGCCGCGCTTGGCATAAAGGACGCGCGCGACCAGCACGCCGGCGTTGGCAACGATCACCCGGCCGGGCTCCAAATAGACTTTGAGGCGAAGGTCACCCAGTTTCTCGCGCACAATTTGTGCGTATTCCTGTGGCGACGGCGGCACCGCGTTGCCGCTGCGGTAAGGCACCCCTAAGCCACCACCAATATCGAGGTGCTCGATCCGCAAACCCTGCGCCCGCAGCGCCAAGGTGAGCTCGCGCATGAGCGTGAAGGCGTCGCGGAACGGCTTCAGCTCGGTGACCTGGCTGCCAATGTGCATGTGGATGCCGGCGATCTCGATACCTGGAAGCCCAGCCGCTGCGGCATAGAGCCGGGGCGCATCCTCGAAGGGTATGCCGAACTTGTTTTCGGCCTTGCCCGTCGAAATCTTGGCATGGGTCTTGGCATCGACATCCGGATTGACGCGGAAGGCAATGCGCGCCGGGCGCCCGAGGCTTGCGGCAATTTCGCTCAACAGCCTCAGTTCGGGCTCGGATTCGACGTTGAAGCCCAAAATGTCCTCGCCCAGCGCATAGGCGATCTCTTGGGCGCTTTTGCCAACGCCGGCAAAGATGATCTTGTCCGCCGGCACGCCCGCCGCGCGCGCGCGCCTGAGCTCCCCTTCCGAGACCACGTCCATGCCGGCGCCAAGGCGGCCCAGGGTGGCGATCACGGCTTGGTTGGAATTGGCCTTGATGGCATAGCAGATCAGGGTCTCGAGGTCGCCGAAGGCCTCCTTAAGGACGCGATAATGCCGCTCCAAGGTCGCGGTCGCGTAGCAATAAAACGGCGTGCCGATCGCGTCGGCAATGCGCGTCAGGCTCACATCCTCCGCGTGGAGGACACCGCCAACATACCGGAAGTGATGCATCGGCTGCCCGTCAGCGGAGCAAGGGGTCCAGGACGGAAGGTTTGTGCGGGACGGGTTCGCCAGGCTTGCCGGGGGTGGCATCGCCGCTGTCCGATTGCACGCCGGGGGGCTTTTCCAGCGAGCCGCGCACGCCACAGCCGGCCAGCAGCAGAGCGCTCGCCAAGGCGAGGGCGATCCCCGCTCGCATTGCTCGCCGCCCCTGCATTTGGTCGCTCATACCCATCGACAAGATCAAGATCTACGAGATCCGAAACGCCTCTAGGCCCAGAAGCGAAAGCCGTTCTGGAGCCGCGACACCGGGTTTTAGCCCTTTCCTGCTGGCCTTTCCAATCGCTTTATCCAGGATCGCGCCATTTTGCGGACATTCTGTGGCGCTGTTCCCCCATAACTTGCCCGGCTGCGCAGGGAATTTCGCACGGAAAGCACCGAGAAGACGGCCTCGGTGATGCCGGGATGCATCTCCTGCATGACCTCAAGAGGCACCTTATCGAGCGGCACGCCGCTCGACTCGGCGGCGGCCACGATGCGCCCGGTGATGTGGTGCGCCTCCCGGAAGGGCAGCTTCAGGTTTGCCACCAGCCAATCCGCCAGGTCTGTGGCTGTGGAAAACCCGGACGCCGCCGCCGTCATCATGGTGGCGGCGTTGGGCACGAGATCCTCGAGCATGCCGGTCAGCGCAAAGATCGAAAGCCGCAAGGCCGCCAGCGCGTCGAAGGTAACCTCTTTGTCTTCCTGCATGTCCTTGGCGTAGGCGAGGGGGAGGCCCTTCATGACCATCAGCAGCGACTGAAAGGCCGCCGCGATGCGCCCAACCTTGGCGCGAACGAGCTCGGCCGCATCGGGATTGCGCTTTTGCGGCATGATGGAGGAGCCGGTCGTGAAGCGGTCGGAGAGGCGCACAAAGG
>DASTMQ010000220.1:0-6989 GCA_035714005.1 Hyphomicrobiaceae bacterium | reverse complement strand
ATGAGCGAATATCTGCGCCGGGTTGCCATCGCCAAACTGGATTACGAGGCGCTGGTGCAGCAACTGGTCAATCGCTTTCCCAACGAGCGGTTTTTGCTGGTGCACTACGGCGACCACCATCCCATGGCCACCCGCACCCTGCTCGGCTACCGGGACGAAACGGAGGCCGAGGACGTGCTGCTCGATCCCGATTCGATCGGCTTTCACACCTACTTTGCCGTGCACGGCATCAACTATCGCGTTCCTCCCTTGCCGCGCTACCAACCCCTCGACGTCGCCTATCTCGGCAGCCTGATCCTCGATCTCGCCCGCCTGCCCTTGTCGGATTCGCACCGCGAGCGCCTGCGGCTGATGGTTGAGTGCGATGGGCGCTACTACAGCTGCGCCCGGCGCGACGACATCTTGGCCTTTCACCGGCGCCTCATCGATTCCGGTGTGGTGATAACCGACTGAGCCGCCCCCGGCTTGGCCCGCCGCGCCCGGGGCCCCCCGCCGCTTGTGATTGCCGGCCATTGGTGGCAGAGGAACGGCATGGCCCCCCGCGAGGCTGGCCTTAAGGCGTAAGGATAGTCCCTTGTCGATCCCCAATCCGCACGCCGCGCCCCCCCGAGAGGTGCGCCCGGCGAGACGGCTCATCAGCGTAATCGTCCCGGCCTTTAACGAGGCGGCGGGATTGGAACCGCTGTTGGCGCGCCTGCGGCCGGTGCTGGAGGGGCTCGGCAGCGACTGGGAGATCATCTTTGTCGATGACGGCTCCAGCGACGGCACGCGCGACAAGCTGAAAGACCTCAACGCAAGCCAACCCAACATCAAAGGGCTCGTGCTCAGCCGCAATTTCGGCAAGGAGAACGCCATGGCGGCCGGCTTGCGCTACGCCAAGGGCGACGCCGTCGTCGTCATGGACGCGGATCTGCAACATCCCCCCGAGCTGATCGCCACCTTCGTTGCGCATTGGCATGAGGGCTACGACATCGTCTACGGCCAGCGCCTCGACCGCGCCGCCGACAGCCTCGCCCATCGCTGGGGCGCGCGCGTCTACTATGCCGCCTTCCGCAAACTGACCCGAACGGCGCTCCCCGCCGGGGCCGGCGACTTTCGCCTGCTTGACCGCAAGGCGGTCGACGCCATCAACACCATGGGCGAGCGTGCGCGGTTCACGAAGGGTCTTTATGCCTGGATCGGTTTTCGCTCGTGCGGCGTCCCCTTCCAGGTGCCGGCGCGCGTGGGGGGAGGGAGCCGCTGGCGGCCGCGCGAGCTGTTGCGCTTTGGCATCGATGGGCTCGCCTCCTTCACCACCATACCGCTCAAGGTCTGGTCCTACGTCGGCCTGCTTATTTCGCTGTTCGCCCTTTGCTATGCCATGATCTTTCTGGTCAAGACCTTGATCTATGGCACCGACGTGCCGGGCTTTCCGACCTTGGTCATCTCGGTGATGTTCTTTGCCGGGGTGCAGCTCTTGTCGCTCGGCATCATGGGCGAGTATCTGGGCCGGGTCTACGAGGAGGTCAAAGGCCGGCCGCTGTTTTTGGTGGCCGAGGAATTGGGCATAAACGACGAGGGTCGCGGCACGCCGGCCGAGCGCCGCCGCGAGGCTTGATGGCGCCGGCCGCCGGCGCGGCGACCGGCGCAGGCATCCGCGATGGGATCATTGGGCGAGCATGGTCATTCTTTGCGCCGATGACTACGCCTTGAGTTTAGGCGTCGCGCGCGCCGTCGGCGAGCTGTCGGCGGCCCGGCGGCTGTCGGCCACCAGCGTCCTGGTGACGGCGGCGCACTGGCCCGGGCTGGCGCCGCGGCTCTCCGTCCACCGCGGACATCTCGCGATTGGTTTGCATTTCAACCTCACGCTCGGCCAGCCCTTGGGTAAAATGCCAAGGCTTGCCCCCGCGGGCACGTTGCCAAAGCTCACCAAATTGATCGCTGCGGCCTTGCTGGGCCTGGTCGACCGCGCGGAGATCAAGGACGAACTCGAGCGGCAGCTCGATCATTTCGAGCGCGGCCTGTCGTTTCCGCCGGACCAGGTCGACGGCCACCAACACGTCCACGTCGTGCCCGGGATCCGCGAGGTGGTGCTCGAGACCCTGGCCCGGCGCTATCCGACCCTGCCGCCCCTGGTGCGCGATCCCAGCGACCGCTGGGAGGCAATCGCCGCCCGTCCCAGCGCCAAGAGCAAGGCCGCGCTGGTGGCAACGCTGGCCCTTGGTTTCGCGGCGGCGGCACGCCGGCGCGGGCTGCCGATCAACCAAGGCTTTTCCGGCTTTTCCAAGTTCGACGTCAAAGTCCCCTACGGCGGCGAACTTAAAGAAGCTTTGCAGCATTTGGGGGCTCTGCCGATCGTCATGTGCCATCCCGGCCATCCCGACGCCGAGCCCGCCCACGGCGACCCGCTCGCCGCGCGGCGGCGCATGGAGTACGACGCCCTGATGGCGGACCGGACGCTGCCGCAACGCATCTGGCGACCCTCGCGCAGCCCCGGCGGTCCGCCCGTCGACTGGGCAAGCTTGCGGTTCTAGTCGATGCAGAGGACCGGCAGCGACAGCACCGAACGGCCGCACGGCCGACTGCGACACGCCTTGGCGTTTTTGCTGTCGGGCGGGCTTGCCTTCACGGCCGATGCACTCACGCTCAAGGCTTTGACCGTGCTCGCGGGTCTCAATCCCATTTTTGCCCGCCTGTTTGCCATCTCGCTGGCGATGCTGGTCGGCTGGCTGGCGCATCGCAGCTTCACCTTTGCCCTCAGCGTGCCGCCGAGCCTCGCCGAATTTTTGCGCTATATCGCGGTCGGCTGGAGTGTCGCGGCCGTCAACTATGGCCTGTTCGTCGGCATCCTCTTGCTGTGGCCCGCCGCCGAACCGCTGCTTGCCTTGTTCCTGTCCTCGCTGGTGGCGACCCTGTTCGCCTATCTCGGCATGCGCTACGCCGCCTTCCGCGTTCACCGCGGCTAAGCCCCGGGCTCGGCCAACCCAGACCAGCTGCACCCGCAGCTGCCGCAAAACTCAAGGCGACAGGCGCCGAGCCGCCGCGCTAGGCTCGGCGGCAATACCGGTTGCCCTTTTCTGCGCAAAGCCCGTGGCCGCCAGAGGTGACAACGTCCATGAAAATCGACGCCGTCGAGCTCACGCTGTTCGCCTGGGACGACATTCCCCCAACCAAATACACCGCCGGCACGCTCAATCTTTCCGGGCGCAGCAGTTTGGGCCTGCTGCGGCTCAGGACCGACAGCGGCATCGACGGCCACGCCTTTCTGGGATCTGCCACCAATCCCGCCGACACGGATGCCGGGGCCTTGATCCGCTTTCTCAAGCCCCTTTTGCTGGGCAAGGATCCGTTGGGGCGCGAGCAGCTGCACGCGGCCATGCGCTCCCGCCAACGCCATACGGGGCTGCGCGCGATCGGCGCCTGCGACACCGCGCTCTGGGACATTGCCGCCAAGGCCGCGGGCATGCCGCTTTATGCCTTTTTGGGCAGCGCCCGTGCGGCGATCGGCGCTTACGCCTCAAGCCAAGTGCTCGACAGCGTCGACGCCTATGCCGAGGAGGCCGCGCAGTTTCGCGCCGATGGCTGGAAGGCCTACAAGATCCATCCGCCGCATGGCCCCGAGCAAGATATCAAGGTGTGCGAGGCCGTGCGCAAGGCGGTCGGCGAGGACTATGCCTTGATGCTCGATTCAACTTGGAGCTACCGCTACCCGGAAGCGCTCAAGGTCGGGCGTGCCATCGAGCGGCTCGCCTTCCTGTGGTTCGAAGATCCCCTCAATGAAGAGGACATCTATTCTTACGTGAAGCTGCGCCAGAAGCTCGATATCCCAATTCTCGCCACCGAGTATCCGACCGGCGACATCGGCACCTACGCGGTCTGGCTGACCGAGCGGGCCACCGACTATCTGCGCGGCGACATTCCCCAAAAGGGCGGGCTCACCACCATGCTCAAGACCGCGCACCTGGCCGAGGCCTTCCACATGAACTACGAGGTGCACCACGGCGGCAATTCGCACAACAACATGGCGCAACTCCACTTTGCCTGCGCCATTCCCAACACCACCTACTTTGAGGTGTTGCTGCCGCACGGCGCCCACAAATACGGGGTCGAGAATGACATCGTGATCGGCAAGGACGGGCTGGCGCATTGCCCAACGGCGCCAGGGATCGGTGCCGAGATCGATTTCGAACTGATCGCACGCAAGACGACGGGGAAGCTGAGCTGAAGCCAACCGTCCGTTGCCGCCCGCGCCGTGGCGCCTCAAGCGCCTCCTCAGTCCCGTTGGGCAATTGCCTTGGCGAAATTGGCGATGGCATCGGCAGCCGCCGCCAAGTTGCCCCGGCGGGTGTGTCCGGAGGCCCCGCGCGGTCCCAAGTCGTGGTCACCGTCGGCGGCCCAACTGAGCCGGATGGCGTCCGAGAGCGGATAGCCCTCGACCTCGCCACGGTTGCCGAAGGGATCGCGTTCGCCTTGAACGATCAGGGTTGGACACCTGAGGTCCTTGAGATGTGAGGTGCGCAGTTGTGCGGGTTTGTTCGGCGGATGAAAAGGATAGCCCAGACAGATAAGGCCCACGATCCAGCCCTCGCCGAAAAGCCGATCCGCCACCAGGCTCGCAACCCGACCGCCCATGGACTTGCCACCGATCAGGAGAGGCACGCCTTTCGGCGCCGCCGCCACGGCGGCCACATATTCATCCAGCAGGCGTTCGGCCCGCGGCGGCGGCTTTTTCGCGCCGCCCGCGCGGCGGCTTGCCATATAGGCAAACTCGAATCGCAAGCTGGC
This sequence comes from Hyphomicrobiaceae bacterium, assembly GCA_035714005.1. GTDB lineage: Bacteria > Pseudomonadota > Alphaproteobacteria > Rhizobiales > Hyphomicrobiaceae > AWTP1-13. The sequence continues at coordinate 2,225 of DASTMQ010000220.1, read as the reverse complement.
AATCCCCCGCTCCGATAAGGCGGCCGCCATTGCGGCCAGGAACGGGGTCGTCATGCCGGCGCCGGCGCCATGCGCGCACAGGAAGCGCACGGACGGGCTCGGCGGCCCCGAGGCCAGGAACTCCACCATGCTGCGCGCCCTCTTTTTCCCGGTCTCCGTCTTTGTTTTTCCGGTGTCCGTCTTTGTTTCCCGGTATCCGTCTTTGTTTCCGGGGTCCGTCTTTGAGGCCGCGCTGGTACAGGCCGACCGTGCCCAGCATCGAATCGATTTGAGTCGCCCTCGCGACTAGCATGGCTAGCCCCACGTCAAGCTCGATTTTGTGTTGGACATCTCCGCCGGCCTCTTTTCCGCCGCGACTGTGCCAAACAAGAAACAAACGGGGGTTGTTTATAGAGCCCGGCCTGGAACACAATGTGAACGTCGGTGAGGTGTGTGATGCGTCCCAGTGTTCCGCGTGGCCCCGTGTTGTTGCCCCGTGTTGCGTTGCGCTTATCCACAGTTCACGACCCTGTGATCACGCCGAAGACGGTGGTGCTGCGTTCCCTCTTCGCTCACAGGGCCGACCCGGGTGGAGCAAAGTCGTCGCCGCGTGCCTCGGTGTCCTCCCGTTTGTTGCGTTGCGTTGCCAAACGTCGTGTTGCGTCTGCGTCCCCTCAGTCCCCCAAACCAAGTATCGGGCCCGCCATGGCGGACCTTAGGCGAGCCGCCGCCGCAAAAAAGTGTGCGCGTTTGGCGGCACGGCTCGCCGGCCTGGCCGGTCCCGGTGACACGCGTTTAGGAGCAGGTTCAATGTCTGTTGCACAGTATTCGTGTTTGCCGCGTAGAGCTGGTGCCCACTGGGTGGCCTTGAGCGAGGCGGCCGCGGCGATCGTGCGGTCGCTGCCGCCGCCGGTGCCCCGCAGCGGCCAAGGGCGCCAAGACCATCAAACCGATGCGGACGATTAGGGATGGTCGCCTGCTCCGCCGTCCCTGCAGCAGGCGCATCCAGCGTGCGACAGACCAAGTCACCGAAGGTTTCACGTGACACGGTTTTGCGTCGTGAAACCGAGACGCTGGATGCGCCTGCTACTCGCTGCGGCTCAAGCCACAACAACCCCAACCCAATAGGTGTCAGAGATGTTCCCCCGCCACGTGAATCCGATGCAATGGCAGCTGGCGATGGACTACGCGCGTTCGGCCTGCGCGCGCATTTTTCGCGACGGCGGCAGCGCCAGCGATGCCCTGAGCGCCTTCAACTTGGCCCCGTCCACCAACGCGCCTGATTGGAACACCTCGGTCAACCGCATTGCCGAGGCCTTGTGCGTCGGCCAACAACGCAAGGCGGCCTGAGGCACCCCAAACCTGCTTAGGGTTCGAGCTCGGTGTCCCAATAAAGATAGTCGAGCCAGCTTTCGTGCAGGTAATTGGGCGGGAACAACCGACCATTACGATGCAGTTCAAACACCGTCGGCCGATAAGGCAGCTGCCGCGGCTGCATGCCGGCGTGATGGGCCAAATGTCCGCCTTTGCTCAAATTGCACGGTGCGCAGGCCGTCACTACGTTGTCCCAGCGGGTCTGTCCCCCGCGCGAGCGGGGGACGAGATGATCGAAGGTTAGATCGTCCTTGGAGCCGCAGTATTGGCAGACAAAACGATCGCGCAGAAATACGTTAAAGCGCGTAAAGGCCGGATAAAGCGCGGGTTTCACGTAGGTCTTGAGGGAGACCACGCTCGGCAGCCGCATCTCGAAGGACGGGCTGCGCACAAAGCGCTCGTATTCGGAAACGATGTTGACGCGCTCCAAAAACACCGCCTTGACCGATTCCTGCCAGCTCCAGAGCGACAAGGGATAGTAGCTCAGGGGACGGAAGTCGGCATTGAGGACGAGGGCCGGAAAATTCTCCGGCGCGGCGGTGTAGGCGTTCACAGCTCCGATCTCGTGACCATATCGTTAGGACGAATCAACGCCCGAGGCTCGACGAGCGGGGCCATACTAGCCGTGCATGTCGGGCCTGTGAAGGCGTCGACGCCGCATTGAAAAGACAGCAAAAAACCGCGCAACACGGCGCCGCGCCTCAGGCCTTGAGGGCTTGCGCCATGAAGCCTGCAGCCATGCGCTCGCCGGCGGCATCGATGCCGTGCGCGAGGCCGGGCCGCACGTGCCACTCGACCGCGAGGCCGGCAGCGGCCAGCTGCTCGCGTGCCAGATGCAAGGCCTCCACGGGAATAAGATCGTCGGCTTCACC
>DASTMQ010000219.1:0-3156 GCA_035714005.1 Hyphomicrobiaceae bacterium | reverse complement strand
CTTGCGGCAAGCCAGCGCCATTCCCGGTCGCAGCTGGTGCACCGAGGGGCGCAGGCGCAGCGGCGTGCCGCGTTTGCGTGCCGAAGCAGGCGCCTAAGGCCGCGTGTTCACCTAACCGCGATCGGGCGACGGCCTGGTTCGTCTTTTGAGCGCCGGTGCCCAGGGCTTCGGCGCGCGACCGACCGGCCATTGGCAACAATCTTTTCGGGGCCGATCGAAGCCGACTTCCGGGGCCGATCAAAGCCGTCTGGCGGCGCGGGTCCCGGCCCGGCTGTGCTCGCAGTGGTCGGGGCCAGCTGCGACTCCCCTGCCGGGGCCCTTGCGATTGACCCAGATGGTGCGCCGGCCTATGTGAGCAAGATGGCGACGCTTCCAATTATCACCCTGCCCAACCCACTGCTGCGCAAGCGGAGCGAAGCCGTGGAGCGGATCGACGCGGAACTCGGCAAGTTGGCGGACGACATGCTGGAGACGATGTATGCCGCGCCGGGCGTGGGGCTTGCCGCCGTCCAGGTCGGGGTGCCGCGGCGGCTGATCGTCATCGACGCGGCCAAGGAGGACGATCCACCTGCCCCCCTGATCCTGGTCAATCCGCAGATCGTGGCGGTGGGGCCCGATTTGAGGCTCCACGAAGAGGGCTGTCTTTCGATCCCCGATGAGCGCGTTGAGATCGAGCGCCCCGCAAGTCTGACCGTGCGCTTCCTCGATCGCGACGGCAAGCTGCAAGAGCTCGCCGCCGATGGGCTATTGGCGACCGTCATCCAGCACGAGATCGATCATTTGAACGGCAAGCTCATCATCGATTACCTGTCGCGGCTCAAGCGCGACATCATCATCCGCCGGTTCAAGAAATTGGCCAAGACCGGGGCAGGTGCCTGACGCGGGATTGCAGATGCGCATTGCCTTCATGGGCACTCCCGAATTTGCCGTGCCAACCCTTGTCGCCATTTTGGCGGCGGGTCACGAGGTGGCCGCCGTGTACACCCAACCGCCGCGACCGGCCGGGCGCGGCATGCGCGAGCAAATAAGCCCCATACAGCGACAGGCCGCGGACGCGGGCCTGCCCGTGTTCGCGCCCGCGAGCCTGAAGCAGGCTCCAGAACAAGACGCCTTCGCCGCGCTCAACCTCGACGCCGCCGTCGTCGTCGCCTATGGCCTGCTTCTGCCCCGGCCGATCCTGGAAATGCCGCGCCACGGTTGCTTCAATCTGCACGCCTCCGCCCTGCCGCGTTGGCGCGGGGCGGCACCGATCCAGCGCACGATCATGGCCGGCGACGCAGAGACCGCGGCCGCGATCATGCGCATGAATGCAGGATTGGATACGGGCCCCATCTGCCTCCAACAGCGCGTGGCCGTAGGTCCCGACATGACCGCCGGTGAGTTGGCGGAGCTCCTGGCGGCGCGCGGCGCCGGCTTGATGCTGGAGGTGCTGACCGCCTTAGAGACGGGTCGGCTGCTTTGCGCGCCGCAGTCGACGGAGGGGGTGACCTACGCGAGCAAGATCGATAAGCGAGAAGCGCGCATCGATTTCAGGCGAACGGCGCAGGAGGTCCACAACCAGATCAGGGGGTTGTCACCGGCGCCAGGGGCGTGGTTGGAGATGCAAGCTGCTCGACAGTGCGAGCGCATCAAGGTTTTGCGCGCGCGCCTTGTTGATGCTGCCGGTCCGCCCGGTACCATCATTGGGTTAACGGGCGGGATCTTGGTCGCCTGCGCTCGGGGCGCCATCCAAATCCTGCACGTGCAGCGGCCCGGCAAGCGGCCGATGCCGACCGACGACTTCCTGCGCGGCTTCCCCTTGCGCCTCGGCGCACAGCTGTGAACGCCCATTAAGCAAGGCAGAGGAAATCACTGACAGCAGTCGGCCTCCAGCCACTAGAGTCCCAATACGAAACGTCGAGTAAGTCTGGAGTAAGCCCATGCGCATCTTGGCCGCCGCATTTTTGCTGGCCGCATCCCTTGTCCTGTCAACGGCCGCCGCGCGTGCAGAGGCCCGCACCGTTCGTATCGAGCCGCGTCCCTTCTACGGTGCAACGGTGACGCTGGAAGAGGGAGTGCGCGTGTTCAGGCCGCTTCCGCCGCATGATCGCGTCATCATCAACCCGGGCAGCAAGACCCCGCTTTCGCTCGGGATTTACGAGTCGAACAACTACAATGCCAACTACAACTACAACTATGATGAGGGCTTCGCCGCGGTTCCCGACTTCGGTGGCAGCAACTTCGGCTTCATCCCCGGCAGAGGGTTCCTGCGGGGTGATCGCACCGGACACAAAGGCCGCTTTCGCTCGCTTCGGGGCCCGCAACCCTAAGCCGCCGTTTGCCGCGGGCAATCGAGCGCTTGTCGGTCGGCGAGGGAAGGGCTAGTTGACGGCTATTGGCACTGCGATGTCCCGGGACAGGCCCGCTGCAGGGCGAGAATGCCACGCTACCGCGTTACCATCGAGTATGATGGCACCCCCTTCGTCGGCTGGCAGGTGCAGGCGGTCGGCGTATCGGTGCAAGGCCGCCTGGCGGAGGCGATCTATCGCCTGACCGGTGAACGCGTCGCCGTCAACGGCGCCGGGCGCACCGATGCCGGCGTACACGCGCTGGGGCAGGTCGCCCATTTCGATCTGGCAAGGGACTGGCCAGCCGCTACCGTGCGTGCGGCGGTCAATTTCCACCTCAAGCCCGAGCCGATCGCGATCCTCGACTGCAGCCTTGCCGCCGACGGCTTCGATGCGCGGCGCAGCGCGCTCGCCCGCCACTACTGCTACCGCATTCTTGTGCGCGCCGCGCCGCCCGTCCTCAATCGTAACCGGGTTTGGTGGGTGCCGCGGGAATTGCAGCTGGAACGCATGGCCGCCGCCGCCCCGGCGCTAGTCGGCCGACACGACTTCACAACCTTTCGTGCCGCCGGATGCCAAGCCAAGTCTCCCGTCAAGACCCTGGATCGGCTCGAGCTGCGCCGGCTGGGGGATGAGATCGAAATCGAGGCCTCCGCCCGCTCCTTCCTGCACCACCAAGTGCGCTCGATGGTTGGGTCACTCAAGCTGGTCGGCGAGGGCAAGTGGACGCCGGGCGACCTGGCCGCAGCCCTCAGCGCTCGCAGCCGATCGGCCTGCGGTCCGGTGGCGCCGGCGCAAGGTCTCTATCTCGTGCGCGTCGACTATAACC
>DASTMQ010000218.1:0-7815 GCA_035714005.1 Hyphomicrobiaceae bacterium | reverse complement strand
GCACCATTCTGTTTTGGACATCGAATGTGATCCGCATGATTTCCTGGATTCCACTGCTCGGTCGCAACGGGCTGATCAACCAGGCGCTGCAGCGGCTACACCTCATCAGTCAGCCGTTGGAATGGCTGCTGTTTTCCGAGTTTGCCGTCGTCCTCGCCTTCGTGCACCTCTCGGCCTGGCTCGGCCTGGTGGTGATGGTGCTGACGGTGACGGTCGTGTTGTCGCTGCTGGCAGGGCTCGCCTACGAAAGCACTTCTTTGGCTCCGAGACGCTCTTCTTCGTCGTTATCGCCAGCCTGATCATGCCTTCGATCGTGATCTCGCTCGGTATTGGTCTCGAATTTCGTATCATCGATAATGCCGTCAAGAGATACGCACCGACCGGGGTCGCCGACGGCTACGACAGGGCCATGGGGCTATTCACGTCCGCGCTGGGTGCGCATCTTACGTGGACGCTGCCGTTCGGCCTGTTAATCATGTTTGCCGTCTTCAATCGCTTTGATCCGCGCTATCAGGAGGCAGCGCGCGATCTTGGCGCCTCGCCCTGGCAGGCATTGCGGCACGTGGTGCTGCCGATCAATGGTCCGAGCCTGGTTGGTATCGGCCTGTTCGGATTTACCCTGTCTTGGGATGAGATCGCGCGCACCAGCCAGGCCGTCGGTTACCTTAACACCCTACCTTTGGAGTTACAGGGACAGACGACCACCGTCACCACCCCCGTCATCAATGCGCTGGGGACGCTGACGACCGGCGTTTCCCTGCTCGTGATCGCCGCCGCGCTTGCGGCCATCGGGCTCCTGCGCCGGCGGCAGCTGCGAACGGCCTCGGCGGCGCCCGGGCGGCCGTCGTGAGCCGATCTTGCTGCCGCTTCGTCTGGGGTTTGCCTCGGCCGCCGGCGGAGCTATAATCCTGGGCGCGGCCGACGGGGATCGCCGCATTAAGCGTGGCAAGCCGTCGAGGATTGAGGGCCCGCCTTGCAGGCGGGCTATTGATGTTTCTGGGGTCGCGAATGACCGGAGTGAATCGGACCGACCACATTCGCCTCACGTCGCACCCGGCGCCGGGAGCCAAACCGCGCTTCCCGATTAGCTGGGGCGCCGCGAGCGCGCGCGAACGCGGCCCGATCATTGGCACGGTCTCGCGACCACAGGACCGCAACGTCATCGGTACGCATAGCGGCTCTTACGCCGTCTACCGGGCGCTCGCGGTATCCGCGGGCGCGCTCAATCCGATACGTCGGCCCGACCTAACGAATACGCATCCGGCCTTCGCGATCGGCCCGTTCAAGCCTTGGCAGACCGCCGGCACCATCGTGTCCTTCGATCCGTGGGGTCATCTCGTCTCCGACGCCTTTCGCTCCGAAATAGCCGAAGGCATCGACATTCGTCCCAGTATTGCGGTGACGCGGGCGCGCCTCGACCTGTCGGAAATCCAGCAGGCCGTCGCCGCGGGCCGTCTGGCAAACGATGGCGTGGTCGTGCACACGGGCGGGGCACTGTCGGTGGTGAAGATTGCCATCGATCCGGTCTGGTATTTGCCCGGAATTGCCGAACGGTTCGGCACCAGCGAAACCGGTCTCAGGCGCACCTTGTTCGAGCAGACGGCGGGCATGTTTCCCGAGCTCGTCACGCGTCCGGACTTGCAGGTCTTCCTGCCGCCGGTCGGCGGCATGACGGTCTATCTGTTCGGCGACATTAGCAAGCTCAATGATCCTGCTGTCTCGGTGGCATGTCGCGTGCACGACGAGTGCAATGGCTCCGACGTGTTTGGCTCGGATATCTGCACCTGTCGCCCCTACCTGGTGCACGGCATCGAGGAATGTGCGCGCTCGGCACAAAAGGGTGGGCTCGGCATCATCGTCTACAATCGGAAGGAGGGACGGGCCTTAGGCGAAGTGACCAAGTTCTTGGTCTACAATGCCCGCAAGCGGCAGGAAGGCGGCGATGCCGCCAGCGCCTATTTCGAACGCACCGAATGCGTCGCCGGCGTGCAGGATGCGCGCTTTCAACAGCTGATGCCCGACGTGGTTCATTGGCTTGGCATCGAGCGGATCGATCGCTTCGTTTCGATGAGCGACATGAAATATGACGCGCTCGTATCCCAGGGCGTGAAGATTGTCGAGCGGGTGCCGATTCCAGACGCACTGGTTCCGGCCGACGCCCAGGTCGAGATGGCGGCCAAGAAGGCAATGGGATATTACGCGGGGCCGGCGGCCAAGCCGCTTCCATCGGAGGCTACCGTGGGCCGCGCGCTCGATAAGAACTAAAGGTGCGAGGTCGAGCGTCCCGGTGAAATCCGCAACAGCAGCCGCCTTTTCTCTGTTGAGCGCGGCGGCGGTGCGCCAGCGCTGCCATCGTATGCTGGGTTTTGGTCTGGACGGCGCGTTGCGGCATTTCGACGTCGAGCTCGAGCGCCTCGATGCTGCCGCCGATCTTAGCATCGCCTGCATGCGTCGCGCGTATCCGCTGCTTGATGTGCCATTGCATTCGCGTTGGCGCCACTTCATGGTCGACGGCGAGGATCGCTGGGCAAACCTCGAAAAGGCGAGCGCCTGGCGTGATACGGCCGAGCGCGCACGCGCGGCCTTTGACCTCGCCATTGTCAGCGTTTTACTCGACGCGGGTGCGGACCGCCGTTGGCGCTATCGCGACGCTGCTACCGGCAAGAGCTTTGGGCGCTCCGAGGGCCTGGCGCTCGCCAGCCTTGAGATGTTTGCGGCGGGCGGCTTCTCACAGGACGCGTTGCGGCCGCTTCGTGTCGATGCCTCGGCCCTCAAGGGACTGTCGGCGCACGCCCTCGGCCAATATTTTCAGGTTACCCCCGCCAATCCCTTGCCGGCACTTACGGGTCGACTGCGGCTGCTGCAGCGCCTCGGCGAAGTCGTTGCCAACAACGCCGACGTGTTCGCGCGTGCGGACGCGCCCCGACCCGGCGGACTGTTCGACTATCTGGTAGCGGGCGGCGACAGCGCCTCGATTGCCGCACCCAGCCTACTGGCCGAGATCCTTCGACAGCTTGGCTCGATCTGGCCCGGGCGGCTGGTGCTTGCCGGCGTTCCCCTCGGCGACTGTTGGCGCCACCCGGCCTTAGTCACCGACGACAGCACCTCTGAGCTCGTGCCGTTGCACAAGCTGTCGCAGTGGCTGGCCTATTCCCTGATTGAGCCGCTGCAGGCGGCGGGCTTGATCGTCGCCGATATCGATGGCCTGACGGGGCTTGCCGAATATCGCAACGGCGGCTTGCTGATCGACGCCGGCGTGCTTGTCTTGCGCGAGGAGGCCGCGGCCAAGATTGCCCACCGGGTCGATGCCACGCTCGTGGTCGAGTGGCGCGCGCTAACGGTGGCGCTGCTCGACCGGTTGGCGGGAACGATCCGGCAGCGTCTCGGGCTGGATGCGGCAACACTGCCGCTTGGCAAGGTCTTGCAAGGCGGCACCTGGGCGGCAGGCCGCGCGGCGGCCGCGTCGCGGCGCGAGGACGGCGCGCCGCCGCTCACTGTAATCAGCGATGGCACTGTATTCTGAGCCACACATCGGAGCGTTGCCATGGACGGCATCACTGTGGTCGAGCATCCGCTCGTGCAGCACAAGCTGACACTGATTCGCGACAAACATCGCTCAACCAAATCCTTTCGCGAGCTGCTGAAGGAAACCGGGATGTTGTTGTGCTACGAGGTGACCCGCGATCTTCCGCTTGCCGACGTCGAGATCGAGACGCCGATGTGCCGGGCAGCGGCGCGAAAAATAGCCGGCAAGAAACTGGTGTTTGCGCCTGTGCTGCGCGCCGGCACCACCTTCGTCGAGGGCATGCTGGACCTCGTGCCGACCGCCCGCGTCGCCCATGTTGGCCTCTATCGCGAGCCCGAGACCTTTGTCGCGGTCGAATATTTCTTCAAGGCGCCAACCGATCTTAGCGAGCGCCTCGTCATTGTTGTCGCGCCCGTAATCGCCACCGCCAATACGGCCGTAGCTGCCATCGATCGGCTCAAGGAGCGCGGTGCCCGCGAAGTACGTCTCGTCTGTCTGTTGGGCGCTCCGCAAGGTTTTGAGCGCCTGCGCGGCTTGCATCCGGATGTGCGGATCTGGACTGCAGCCATCGATGAGACGCTTGATGAGCACGCCTACATTTTGCCGGGGCTCGGCGATGCCGGCGATCGTGCCTATGGGACGCGCTGAGCGAAGCGGCCAAAGGCCGCTGAAGCTAGCAGCTAGGGAGGCTGGACTCATGCCTTCGCCTACTGGGTCGAAGCGTCCGCCCACTCGCTGACACAGCGCTCGAGGTCGCGGAAGTTCTGTCGCATCTGCTCCAGGGCGAATCCCAATGCAAAGAAGCGCTCCGCCGCCTCGGCACTCAGCACTCGCGTCAGGCCTTGCGCGCGGATGGCGCCGACCTCGGCATGGTAGCAATCGAAGGCGGCGGCAACGGCGTGCGGTGACGGCGGCGGGCGCTGTGTCCTGAGCGCGCCCGCGCAGGCGCTTAAATAATCGGCGGCAGCGTTGGCCAGGTCGGCCACCGCCGGCCGCAATCGCGACTTGAGCGGCTCCGGAAGTGGCAACTGCGCCGCCCTACCGATGCCGACGAGGTCGTGTCGTACCCTGAGCAGGGTGCGCAGCAAGGGCCCGGTATTGGGTTTGGACGCCAGGCGGGCGGAGCGTTCGTGCTCGGCTTCGGCGGCAATGCTGGCGAGCTCGGCCAAGGATCGGCCAATGCCGTCCTGCGGGAGATGCAGTTCGTCGATACCGATGCCCTCTGCAACGTCCACCAGCAGGGCACGCAGGACGCGGGCGATTTGCTCAAGCGTGCGTCCTGCGGCCTCTGCCGCCTGTGCATGCGCGCGTGATGGCAACAACAGGAAGGTTACGGCAATCCCTACGCAGCCGCCCACCACCACTTCGAGAATTCGATCCAGCGCCGAAGCGAAGGGCGTCGATTGCGTCAGGGTGGGAACAAGCAGGACGATGATGGCGGTTATCGGTGCCGCGGCCAGGGTCGGATAGAAGGCGGCAACGACGGCAAGTGGTGCCACCGCGATGACAAGTACGGCGAGCAGCGCCAACTCATGCGAGTGGGGTAGGAGGATGGCGACAGCACCACCATAGAGGGCGCCGCCAAGAGTGCCGAGCAAATAGTCAATGGCAGATTTGACCGATCTGCCGACGCTCATCTGGGTCACGATGACCGCCGTCAGAACCGCCCAGAGCGGCAGCGGCAACCCCAGCCGAAGGGCGATGGCGAGGGACAGCGTGGCAGCGGTCGTAACGCGCAAAGCAAGGGTGAGGCGCACCTGATGACGGCGCAGCCAGGCGCGCAGGAGCCGCCAGAATGCTCGGCCGCGATTCACCCGATCCTACGCATGGGCATGCACGCCTGAAGCTGGTCGGGGTCCGCGCCGGGCTCTACTCAGCCAACTCAGCATCGCCGCTCCCGTCGCCAACCCAAACGGCACACGACCAACCGTCGCAGCCGTTGCCGGCGACCCGCGCCATGCGCCACGGAGGCGCTTTTTGTGCGCAATGGCCGCTTGCTGCAAAGCTTAGCCTCCATGCGTGGGCCGGGAAACAGCCGGCATCGCGGTCAAACGCCTCCCGAGGGGCCTCGGGGGCGCGCTCATCCCAAGCTTTTGAGCCGCGCCTTCAGCCCAGGCGGAGGCGACGCCATGGAGGCGTGCGCGGCGCAGTAGCAGCGTTTTGCCCGCCGCGGCTGGCGGCGGCACCAAAGTAGCATTTGCTGGGGCATTCCCTTGGGCGCACTGCCTTTCTGGTCCGGTGGGCAGGCCACACCGTTGTGCTTTTGCGGCAAATCCACTTGCCTGCGCTGCCATCTCGGCGCTGAGGTCGACCAGAACCCGACTCGGAGGCGGCCTTATGTGGAACCAGGTTTATAATCCACTCAACAATGCAACGCTGTCGACCATCGCCGCGGCCATTCCGGTCGTGACCCTCCTGGTTTTGATTGCGTCCAATCGGGTAAAGGCACACATCGCCGCCGTCGTCGCCCTGATTGCCGCCAATCTCGTGGCGATCCTCATTTTCACCATGCCGGCAAACATGTCGATCCGCGCTTCCATCCTGGGCGCCGTGACCGGCTTTTTCCCAATCGGCTGGATCGTGCTCAATGTCATCTTTCTCTACCGCCTCACTCTCGAGAAAGGCGCCTTTGAAACCCTGCAGACGACCATTGGCGGCCTTACCAATGACCGCCGCTTGCAGTTGTTGCTGATTGCCTTCTCGTTCGGTGCCTTCTTCGAGGGCGCCTCGGGCTTCGGCACGCCCGTGGCGGTGACCGGTGCCATGCTGATTGGCCTCGGCTTTTCGCCGCTGGCCGCTTCCGGCCTGTCCCTCATTGCCAACACGGCGCCGGTGGCCTACGGAGCACTTGGCACGCCGATCGCCGGCCTCGCCAGCGTGACCGGCATCGATCCATTTCTATTGGGGGCGATGGTTGGCAGGCAGCTGCCGTTCTTTTCCTTGATTTACCCTTCTGGCTGATCTGGGTGTTCGCCGGTTTTCGCGGCATGATTCAGGTCTGGCCGGCGATTCTCGTCACCGGTGTTTCATTCGCGATCCCTCAGTTCTTGATCTCGAATTTCATCAACCCGTGGATCGTCGACATTGGCGCATCGTTGATCTCCATGGCCTGCCTTATCCTCTTCCTGAAGGTGTGGCAGCCCAAGGAGCTGTGGACGTCGCCGGCCTTGCGCACCCGCGATGATTCGGCGGAGACCATGTCGGCGCCGCCAAAAGCAGCCGGTCCAGCGCCCAGCAGGGGGCAAGTGTGGATGTCGCTCCTGCCCTGGATCATCGTCTGCATCATCTTGCTGCTCTGGGGCACCAACTGGTTCAAGGCTCAGGTCAATCCAATTGCCATCTGGAATTATCCGGTTCCCGAACTCGATAAGCTCATCAACAAGGTACCGCCCGTCGTCGGCAAGGCGACGCCCGAAGCGGTGGTGTTCTCCTTCACGTGGCTGTCCTACACCGGCACCGGCATGTTGATTGCGGCCATCATTTCCGGTTTCTTGATGGGGTTCTCGCCGCTGCGCTTGCTGACGTCCTACGCTCGCACCATCCGTATCTGTGCCTATTCGCTGATCACAATCTCCGCCATGCTGGCAATAGGAACGCTTACCCGGCTGTCGGGGATCGACGCCACACTTGGTCTTGCCTTTGCGGGCACCGGTGTACTTTATCCGTTCTTCGGCACCCTGCTCGGCTGGCTGGGCGTGGCGCTGACGGGTTCGGACACGGCCTCGAATGTGCTGTTCGGCAATCTGCAGAAGATCACATCGGAGCAACTGGGTTTGTCGCCAATTCTTATGAGTGCGGCGAACTCCTCGGGCGGCGTGATGGGCAAGATGATCGATGCGCAATCGATCGTCGTTGCCTCAACGGCTACCAATTGGTTTGGTCATGAAGGATCGATCTTGCGCTTCGTGTTCGGTCATTCCATCGTGCTGGCTTGCCTGGTTGGCTGTCTGGTCATGCTCCAGGCCTACGTGTTTACGGGGATGATTGTGCACTAGCGCTTGCGGTTCGCCTCGCCCCTGGCGTAGCCCCTCCACGCCTTTTTTGGTTGGCTCGGCGAGGCGTCGCGGGCTTTGCCAAAGAGCTCCTGCGCCGTGCCCTTGGCCAACCCTTTGCGCCATGGCGTTTGGCTGGCCGATCATGTGCGCCCAGCCAGGACTTGTCCTGGGCTCGCCTGCGATGGCCATAGGTCGCGCTGAGAGATAGAATGCTCGCAGGCGCCTCGGTGAACGTGCGCGTTGCAGCCGGCAATTTCCGCAAGTGCCTGTGGTCGCGCCCGATTGCAAGGCTTG
>DASTMQ010000217.1:0-28927 GCA_035714005.1 Hyphomicrobiaceae bacterium | reverse complement strand
TGATACCAGCTTTGCACCGCAGGTCGTGGTTGGGTCCGGGATCGCGGCCGACGGATGACCGACCCCGTAGTAAAAGCCGCCGATTTTGTTGTCGCACAGCGCCGGACCCTGCTCGTCAGCCTTCAATTCGACGGCGAGCGCAAAAATCCTTGGTCGGCCATTTCAACGCCTCTAGCAACTGCTCCGTCGAGGCGCGCGTGCCCCAGCCTGGGTTGCCGAGGTTGAAACGCTTGCCCTTGATGTCTTCGAACTTGCCAATATTGGCCTCCTTGCGCGCAAGCACCGTAAATGGCTCTGGGTGCACGTCGGATACCGCCGGCAGATCCGCATCGACCTTATGCTTGAACTGCTGCAGAGCCTTGACGCCATTGTACTGCACGTCGGACCGCGTCGTGCCGAAATCGAGCTCCCCCGATTTGATGGCATTGACGTTGAAGACGGAGCCGCCAGTTGATTCGACCGAGCAGCGAATGCCGGTCTTGGCCTGATCCTTGTTTATCAGGCGGCAAACGGCGCCACCGACGGCATAGTAGACGCCGGTGACCTCGCCGGTGCCGATGGTTATAAACTTCTGCTGGGCTCGGCCGAGCGTCGGCATTGCCGCCAGCAGACCTATGCCCGCGAAAGCGCCTAGAGCGGCGAAGGCGAACCGGTGCCGCAGCATAAAAGTCACTCCTAGCGTGCGTGGTCCCCGTCAAATTACCTCAGAGCAAAGGTGCGGCACCATCGCCAGCGCAAATTCGCAAGCGCGGCTCTGCTGTTCTTGCGCGGCGCGCAGCGCCGGAGGCGACGCCTTGCGCGCGCGGGAGCCATCGAGGCATCCGTCGCGGCCCATGGGACGCCGAGGGATCACCACGCCTGCCCAAAAGGCCGAGGTGTCGGCACGGCGCCCCAGGATGACCGGGGGCGCGCGGGACGGGCCTCCCAATTTCGGGTTGGCTCGGGCTCCGCGCTCGGCTTGGCCCCGACGCCCGCCCTGGCGGTCGGCACGCCGTCCCGGCGTGGCACCGGCTCTCAATCCGACGCGGCCAGGGCTCGCCCCGCCGGCCATGCCGTCGGCATGCCGCGCCGAGACGCAGGCTTCTTTCATTTTTCCGTTGCCAGCGCCATGGGTGTTACAGCCACAACACTTAAAACTAGGAGAGGGACGTGCTGACAGTTTCCAACAATCGTCCGTTGCTGACCACCATCACGGGTTCGCTGCCGCGCCCGCAATGGTTTGTCGAAAACCTCAAAGGTCGCGCATTCTCGCTGGCGATGACCGAGGTCGGTTTTCGTGAGCAATACAGCGACGCCGTTGCCGCCTATTTCTCCGATCAGGCGCGGGCGGGTCTCGACCTTTTCAGCGATGGCGACGCGCGCTGCGATTGCGACGTCGGCGGCCGCTCCTGGTTCGGCTACGCCGCCGAGCGCCTCATCGGGCTCGAAGGCCATCACGTCGGCCGTGGGCGCACCGCCTCGAGCCGCGACAAGGTCGCGGGTGACATCATGTTCGAGGTACTCGAAACGCGCGTGCTGCCCAATGTGGTGGGCGAGATCGGCCGCGGCCCGCTGGAATATGCCCGCCTCTGGAAGGTTGCCCAGCGCCAGACGCTGAAGCCGGTGAAGTTCGGCGCAATCTCGGCGCAGATGCTGGCAACCGGCCTCAACAACCTGCATTACCGCGGACGGCGCGAACTGATCATGGCCCTGTCGGAGGTCATGAACTCCGAGCTCAACGAGCTCGCCGACTCCGGCTGTCCCGTGATCCAGGTTGAGGAGCCGGCGATCCACGGCATGGTCGGCGTCGACGACAAGGAAGTTACCGGCGATTTTCTGGTCGATGCCTTCAACCGCGAGGTGCGGGGCTTGCGCCAGAAGAGCGAAGTGTGGTGTCACACCTGCTGGGGCAATCCCGCGGCCCAGCGCACAGAAACGCGACGACGCTTTTACCGGGACGCCTTGCCCTATTTCGACCGGCTCGATGTCGACGTCATCACCTTCGAGGCGGCCGACAATGGTGGCGACGAGCTGGAAAGCTTCGCCAAGGGTATCGGCTCCGACAAGAAGATCGCAATTGGCGTCATCAGCCATCGCAGCCTACAAGTCGAGCGCCCCGAGGAGGTGGCAGGTCTCATTCGCCGCGCACTGACGCTGATCCCGCCGGAACGCCTCATTGTTTCGACCGACTGCGGCTTTGGCCGCCAAGGCATGAGCCGCTTGCACGCCTTCTATAAAATGGTGGCGCTAACGCGGGGCACCAACATTGTGCGGCGCGAGCTCGGGCTGGACGAGGTCGAGATTTTAGCCGCCGATCCTAAAGGCTCGCTGCTCGGTTGAGCGATGTGGCTGCCCGGTTGCCCGGTCCGGTGTTCAAAACCGCGCGAACAGTTGCGTGAAGCCGTAGCGTTTGTCGTCGATGCCATTCATGCGGCAGGCATGCCAGTAGGTGGCGACGTTCACGCTAATCACGGGCTTGTCGAGCCAGCGCTCGGCTTCATCGGCAAGGCGCGCCATTGGTAGATTGGCGCCGAATTGGACGATGGCTTCCACATCAGGGCCGTCGACGGCTTTGATGGCCTCGATCATGTCGCGCGCCGTGAGTATCGAATAGGAAGCGGGACTCTTGCCGCGCATATGATTGAAACGCACGATCTGGTAGCCGTGTGGGGCCAACACACCCTGCAACCTAGGCTCGATCGACGGGTAGTAGGGCTCCATGACCGCAATGTTCTTTCTGATGCCATGCCGTTTCAGCGCCTCGATCACCGCATCGGAGGCAAGCGCTACGGGAATATCGAAGCCGGCCACGGCGCGCACGCGCCGCTTGAGTTCGTCGCCCCACGACTGGTTACCGCCCCAGATCGAGAGCGCCGAGATGCCGAGGATGAACGCGTTGGGCCGACAGTCCATCACCCGATCGACCGCATCTTCCAGGGCTGCATCGATCAGGCGAATGGACTGATCGAAATCCTCGTTGCTGCGGATGGATAGGTCCGGGATGACCATCCGCGCCAAGTGGTTGGTCACGCCCGGCGGTCGCATGTCGTCGTATTCGGGCTGAACGACGGTGTTCGTGGATGGCGTGGTGACGCCGAAGGCCAGACGCCAGGCCAGGTAATCGCGCATCATCACCTCTTCAAGCAAGCCAAAGCGCGCGGGCACCGCTTTACCCTAGCAGGGGCTACCCGGCCGGCATAGATTTCCCCCGCCGGCCTTTGCGCCGTGCGGTGCGCTTTTGCCGCGGGTTGTGGACCGGCCGCCTTTTGCCATGTCATAGTCGCCGGCCTCGGTGAGGACGTGACCGAGGGGAAGAAGCGGCCGACGCCTGGGCCGAAGCTTACGCGCGACGGGAGAAAGCGATGTTGAGTCGAGTGTTCAGTTTGGCTGCCGTGCTCATGGCCTTTGCCGTCATGAGCGATGCGGTCGGGCAGCAGACGGTGAAGGTCGGGGCGATCTATCCCCTCAGCGGCAACGCGGCAAGCGCGGGCAGCTACTCGAAGGCCGCCATCGAGCTGGCCGTCGAGATCGTCAACAACGACCATCCGGAGTTGAAGGATCTGCCGCTTGCGGCCGGCAGCGGTCTGCCCGGGCTTGGCGGCGCCAAGATCGACGTGGTGTTCGCCGATAACCAGGGCACGCCGGCGGCCGGTCAGAACCAGGCGTTGCGTCTGATCACCGAGGAGAAGGTCGTTGCACTGATCGGGGCCTATCAATCGGGCATCACCGTCACCACCAGTGCAATGGCCGAGCGGCACGGCGTTCCGTTCGTCAATCCGGAATCGGTTGCCGCCAATCTGACGGAGCGTGGCTTCAAATGGTTCTTCCGCGCCACGCCGGTGGCCGGAGATTTCGCCCGCGCCTACGCGGATTTTCTGAAAGAGCAGAAAGCAGCCGGGCAGAAGGTTGCCTCGATCGCCATCGTCAACGAGAACACCGAATACGGAAACTCCGTCGCCAGCGTGGTCCGCGAAGTGTTTGCGAAGGAGGGCCACAACGTCACGCAGGTGATCCCCTATTCGGCCAACACAACCGACGTGCAACCGCAGGTGCTCCAGCTCAAGGAGAAGAACCCCGACGTTGTTATCTTCGTATCTTATACGTCGGATGCGATTCTCTATGCCAAGACCATGAAGGATCTGAACTGGAAGCCGGCGATCATGATCGCCGACAACGCTGGCTTTAATGATCCCTCGTTCGTGAGCACATCGGGTGCGCTAGTGGAGGGCCTCGTCAATCGCTCCTCCTTTGCCCCGGGCAAGCCGGGAACGCTTAGCGCATTGGTCAACGACCTTTACAAGAAGAAGACCAATGTTGATCTGGATGATGCCTCTGCGCGCGCCATGCAGGGCATGCTGATCTTAGCCGACGCCATCAATCGGGCGGGTTCCACCGACGCCGCCAAGATTCAGGCGGCCCTGCGCGCGACCGACCTCAAGGCCAGCCAGGTCGTAACCGGCTACAATGGGGTCAAGTTCGACGACAAGGGCCAGAATATTCTGGCCTCCAGCCTGATCACGCAAATGCAGGGCGGCAAATACGTGCCGGTGTGGCCAAAGGACAAGGCCGCCGGCGAATTGAAGCTTCCCTACAAGGGTTGGTAGATGATGAACGCGATTTGACGACGTACGACCCGAGCCGCACGCGCTCGGGTCGTAGCAGCGCAGCAGCCGGCCCGATCGATGTCCGCCATTCTTCTGCAAGTGATCGTGAGCGGCCTGCTCATTGGGGCAGTGTACGCGCTTTTTTCCTCGGGCCTGACGTTGATCTGGGGGATGATGAACGTGATCAACTTCGCGCATGGCGATTTCGTCATGTTGGCGATGTACACGGCTTTCATCGTCTGGACGGGGTTTGGCGGCGGCCCTGCCGCCGCGGTCCCGATCGCCGCCATCGTTTTGGCAACCATCGGCGTCCTCAGTTATTTCCTGCTCGTCCGTCATATCATGCGAGGACCGATGCTGGCGCAGATCCTCGGCACCTTCGGACTGGCGCTGCTTTTGCGCTACTCGGCGTTTTGGTACTTCGGCGCCAACTTCAAGACGCTGCCCGACGACATATTGGGATCACCGTTCGTGATCGGCAGCATTCGCATCGATGCCCCGCGTCTGCTCGCTGGAGCGGTCGGCCTGCTCGTCACCTTGATGCTGCACTTGCTGCTCACGCGCTCGGGGCTTGGCAGTCGGATGCTGGCCGTATCGGAGGATGCAACAGCAGCGCAATTGATGGGCATCCGACCCGAGCGCATGCAGGCCATGGCCTGGGCCCTGGCCGCCGGCTCGACCGGCATCGCCGGGGCGCTGATCGCCAACTTTTTCTACACCTCGCCGACCGTGGGCGAGACGCTCGCCATCGTCGCCTTCGTCACGGTCGCCTTCGGCGGCTTCGGCAGCGTGCCGGGAGCCCTGGTTGCGGGGCTGCTGATTGGCGTGATCGAAGGGCTTTCGGCCTTCTTGATCGGACCGGTTTACAAGGACGTGGTCGTCTACCTTCTGTTCGTGCTTGTGCTGTGGACCAGGCCGCAGGGCCTGATGGGTAAGGCATGATGCGACGTCGCCTCCTTTATGGCGCCAGTGGTGCCCTTGTGCTCGCCTATCCGCTGTTGACCGCCGGCGTGCCGGTCTATCAGCGCCTCGGTGCTTTGGTGCTGCTCGCCGCCATCGGCGCTTCCGCCTGGAATTTGATCGGTGGCTATGCGGGCCAGGTTTCGGTGGGGCATGCGGTGTTTTTCGGAGCCGGCGCCTATTCCGCCCTCGCACTCTATAGCCACTTCGGCCTGCCGCCCCTCGCCGGCATTCCCCTTGGGGCGCTGATTGCCGTCCTGATCGCCGCCTTGATCGGAGTGCCGACGTTGCGCCTCTCGGGCCATTACTTCAGCATGGCGACCATCGCGGTCGCCGAGCTCGTGCGCGTGCTGGTTACCAATTGGGAGTGGGTCGGCGGAGCCCAGGGCATGTCGGGGCCGGCCGTATCGCGCACCGTGCTCGATCTGTCGTTCACCTCGGCGCTGCCCTACTACTACGTCTTTCTGGCCGTGTTGGCCGGCATCCTGTGGGCGACGTGGCGCATCGAGATGAGCCGCATGGGCTATTATTTACGCGCCATTAAGGATTCGGAGCGCGCCGCGCGCTCGCTGGGCGTAGCGGCGGGCCGCTATAAGCTTTACGCCTACATGCTGAGTGCAGGTATCACGGCGGTTGCCGGATCGCTCTATGCCCTGATGTTCGGATTCGTCGATCCGGATTCGGGTTTCGGCATTTTAATCTCGGTAAAGATGCTGATCATGGCCGCGCTCGGTGGCAGTGGGCTGCTGTTTGGACCATTGGTCGGCGCCATGATCCTGGTGCCGCTGGAGGAGATCTCCAACAGCCTGCTCGGAGGTAAGGGGGCCGGGCTCACCTTCGTCGTTTACGGCGCCATCATTGTCCTGATTGCACGCTTCCTGCCGAGCGGCCTGCTGGCCGTGTTCGTGGTGGGTCGTACGCCGCCGAAAGCAAAACCCACAGCGACCGAGCAGCCTCATGCTGCTTGAGGCGCGCAATATCACCAAGGCGTTCGGCGCCTTCAAGGCGGTCGACGATGCCTCCGTTGCCGTCAATGCCGGCGAAGTGCTCGGATTGATTGGCCCCAACGGCGCCGGCAAATCGACCTTCTTCAACTGCCTAACGGGCGATCTCGCCCCCAGCAGCGGCAGCGTGCATTTCCAAGGCCGCGACGTTACGGCCTTGGCCCCGGAGGCACGCGCCCGCGTCGGCATCGCGCGCACCTTCCAGGTCCCGCTCACCTTCGTGTCGATGTCGGTCCTCGACAACGTCACAATTGGCGCCTTCCTGCGCCGACCGAAGACCACCGATGCCCGCGCCAAGGCACGCGAAGTCATCGATTTTGTTGGCCTCGGCGCCCATGTCGATGCACCCGCCGCCAGTCTGGGCACGCCGGGCCGCAAGCGTTTGGAAATTGCCCGGGCGCTTGCCTGCGAGCCTGAGGTATTGCTTCTTGACGAAGCCATGGCCGGCCTCACCCCCGCCGAGATAAGGACCGCGATCGAGCTCGTACGCCGGATCCATGCCCGCGGCATTACGCTCATCATCGTCGAACACATCATGGAGGTTATCGTCTCGCTGGCCGAGCGGGTGGTGGTGTTCCACCAAGGCAGGGAGATCGCCCGCGGCACGCCGGTTCAGGTCACGCGCGACACCGGCGTCATCGAGGCCTATCTCGGCAAGCGGCATGCGCAAAAGCTGCGCGGGGGGGCCGCATGAACGCGCCGCTGCTGGCAGTTGCGAACTTGGAGGTGCGCTACGGCGATCTGATCGGCGTGAGCGACGTCTCGCTCGAGGTGGCCAAGGGCAGCATTGTCGCGCTCCTGGGTTCGAATGGCGCCGGCAAGACGACCACGCTCAACGCCATAGCGGGGCTTGTTCCCGTCAGCCGCGGCCACATCAAGCTCGACGAGCAGGAGATCACGGGTGTACCGGCCTACGCCATCGTGCGCAGGGGTTTGGCCCTCTCGCCGGAAGGCTGGCGCCTGTTCGTGCAGCAGAGTGTGGAGAACAATCTGCTGCTCGGCGCGACCTCGATTTCCGACAGGTCGCGGGTGCCACGCATGCTTGAGCGCGTTTATAGCGTCTTTCCGCGTCTGGCCGAGCGGCGGCGTCAGCAGGCGGGGACCATGTCGGGCGGCGAGCGGCAGATGCTGGCCGTTGGCCGCGCCCTGATGAGCGATCCCAAGCTCCTGCTCCTCGATGAGCCAAGCCTTGGCCTGGCGCCGACCATCATCGAGACGATGTATGAAACATTCTTGCGCCTGCACCAGGAAGGCTTGACCATTTTGCTGGCGGAACAGTCGGTCGACCTCGCCCTGGAAGTGGCCAACTATGCCTACGTCCTGCAGGTCGGACGCAGCGTGCTGTCCGGCGAGGCCGGAGCTCTGTCCAACAACCCGGAAGTGCAGCGCATCTATCTGGGCATCGCCCAATCGTAGTCGGACATGATCTGATCGGCACCGGGTTAAAGGCGTGGCGCTGCGAGCTAGCTTGGCGATGGCAGCGGCACGCCGGCAGCAGCGAAGGCGTCGCGTTGGCGCTCGCCGACGGCATCGAGGCTAAAGCCCTCGATCGTGGCATTGAAGATGTCGTGCCAATTGAGCTTGGCACGCAGATGTAGGAACACGCCGCCCAGGCCAATGGCGGCGCGGTCCATGAACACGAACTCGCGGGGTACCCGCACGGGGCCTTTTTCCTGCAGGGCCTTGTGCACGGCAAAGGCTTCCTTGCGCCCGTACTGGCCCGGCGTGGTGCCCTCGGCGATCTCCCGCTCGCGGTCCTCGAGCAAAGGCCCATAGATGAAACGGGCCCAGATGTTGAGAACATCGATCAGCTCGTTGCTGAGGCCGCCGAACCCCCAGGTCTCGTAGGCGTGCACGACCAGGGCGCGCTCCTCGTGGAGCAGCCCGTTGTAGAGGTCGATGACGCCCTGCACGAAAGGGGTAGGAAAGGTTCGGATGCAGCCGTAGTCGAGCAAGTTGATGCCGCCGGGCTCCGGCAGCACCCCGTCACCATCGCCGGCCGGCGCCGCGAATACGGAATAGTTGCCGAGGTGCGGATCGCCGTGAATGACGCCATAGTGCGAGAAGGGATACCACCACGCCCGGAACATGGCGCGCGCAATGCTGTTGCGGGCGCCGAGGGGCGCCGCGGTGTAATCGAGCAGCCGCCGCCCCTCAAGCCAGGTCATGGTCAGCAGTCGGCGCGTCGAGAGGTCGGGGATGACCGTGGGCACGCGGATGTGGGGATCATCCTTGAAGATGGCGGCATATAGTGCGGTGTGGCGCGCCTCCAGCTCGTAATCAAGCTCTTCGCGCAGGCGCGCCGAGACCTCCTGCAAGATCTCGGCTGTATCGATGGCTGGGTTCATGCGCGCATGCAACGCGAACACGACCTTGAGCTGGGTCAGGTCGGCCTCGACGGCGGACTGCATGTCGGGATACTGGAGCTTGGCGGCAAGCCGGCGCTGATCAGGCGCCAGCGCCCGGTGCACTTGTCCGAGAGATGCGGAGGCCGCCGGTGTCATCTCAAAAGAGGCAAAGCGCTTTTGCCACTCGGGGCCAAGCTCCGCCACCATGCGTCGCCGCACGAAAGCCGGGCCCATGGGAGGTGCCTGCGACTGCAGTTGGGCCAGCTCTTGCGCATACTCGGCGGGAAGGGCCTCGGGAATGGTGGCCAACAGCTGCGCTACCTTCATGATCGGCCCTTTGAGGCCGCCCAGGGCGGCCGCCAAGGCGGCCGCGTTCTTGCTGTTATCGGCATCGAGGCCGAGTAGGCGTTGGCCGGCAACGCGCGCCGCCACGGCGCCGACGTTGGTGCCGACGCGCACGTAGCGGGCCGCGCGCGCCGACAGGCGGTTCTGTTCCTCGTCCTTTTGATCGTTCAAGGTTGCTCTCCTCGCGAGGAATATCGGCACGGCCGAGCGCCACGTCCAGGGGTGTGATGCATGGCATGCCGGCTGGCGTTAAGGTGCGCGGGCTTTTCACGCCAAGGCAGCGGGGTCGGCCGGATGCAGCAACCGAACGAGTGCACCAGCGAAGCAGGAACCCGAGCCTGGCTGCGGGGCCCGGCAACGCGGGCCATCCTGGCGCTCGGCATCACCCAGATTATCGCCTGGGGCACGACCCTTTATGCCTTGGGTGTCCTCGGCAAGCCCATTGCCGAGGACACCGGCTGGAGCCAAAGCCTGGTGTTCGGCGGCCTGACCACCGGCTTGCTGATCTCGGCCGCGGTGTCAACCTTCGTCGGTCGCAGCGTCGATCGGCGCGGTGGACGCCAGGTCATGGCACTCGGGTCGCTGCTGATGGCGGGCGGATTGGTGCTGCTGGCGCAGGTTCGCTCGCCAGCCGCCTATCTGGGGGCTTGGGCCTGCCTCGGCCTAGCCATGCGTATGTGCCTTTATGATGCCGCCTTCGCCGCCCTCGTACAGGTGACGCCATCGCGCGGCCGGCGCGCCATCTCCTATCTGACCTTGTTTGGCGGCTTTGCCTCTTCGGTGTTTTGGCCGATCGCCCACCTGCTCAATAACGCCTACGGTTGGCGCACGACGCTCGTCATCTTCGCGGCCATCAACCTCTTGCTGTGTGCGCCTCTCAATTGGTTCGGTCTGGGCAAGCGCGAGAGCCCGCCACCGGTGCAGCAAGCGGCTGCCGCTGCTCCGGTCTCGGCGCCGGGCGCGCCCGCGCTTGAGGGCGCAGCCCGCACGCTCGCCATGCTGTTGTTTGGCGCGATTGTGGCGGCGAGCGCAATTGTTTTCGGCGCCATGGCCGCGCATCTGGTGCCCCTCCTGGAAGCCTCGGGGCTCTCATCGGCAACGGCGGTCTGGATCGCCTCGCTCAAAGGCGTGGCGCAGGTGGCAGGTCGCATCTGGGATCTGACGCTGGCGCGCAAGTGGCATCCGATCGATGTCGGACGCGTTTCCGTCGCCACCATTCCGCTGTCCTTTCTAGCCCTGATGCTCGGCGGCGCCAACTTCGCGGCGGCGCTGGGCTTCACCTTGCTGTTTGGCATCGCCAACGGCCTGGTGACGATCATGCGAGGCGCCGTGCCGCTGGCCCTGTTCGGGGCCAAAGGCTACGGCGAAGTGCTTGGTATTCTGGCGACGCCCTACCTGTTGCTTGCGGCCGTCGCCCCCGCTGCCTTCGCGTTCGTTGTCGAGCGCTACGGCTATTCGGTCGCCGAGGCAACCATGTTGGGCGCCGGTCTGTGCTCGCTGATGGGCATGGAAGCGCTGGCGTTCTGGTACCGTCGGCGACGACCGACCTAGCGCAGGCCCTCGCTTGAAAAGTGCGCCAGGCTCAAACCATTACCTGGGTACCGACCTCCACCACCCGGTCGCTCGGAATCCGGAAGTACTCGGTGGCGTCCTCGGCACGGCCCGCCAACCAGATGAAGAACCGTTCCTGCCAGCTTGGCATTTCGGATTTCATGGTGGTTTTGAGCGAGCGACGCGACAGGAAGAAGGAGGTCGCGGAGATATCGATATTGAGGTCCTTGCGGCGACAATGGTCGATGATCTTCGGGACGCTTGGGGTCTCCATGAAGCCGTAGTGAGCGACCACGCGAATGAACGTGTCAGCGACCCGATCGATTTCGATGCGCTCGTGCCGCGGCACGCGCGGGGTGTCTTCGGTCTTGATGGTGAGAATGATATTGCGCTCGTGCAGCACCCGGTTGTGCTTGAGGTTGTGCATCAGCGAGGTAGGCGCCGCCGTCGGGTCCCCGGTCAGAAACACGGCCGTGCCGGGCACGCGGTGCGGAGGTTTGGCATCGAGCTTGCGTACCAGCCATTCGAGATCGGCTTCGCCCTTGCGGGTTGCGCGCGACAGCGAGGCCGAGCCACGGACCCAAGTGTAGACGATGAGGCAGATTGTGCCCGCCATCGACAGCGGCAACCAACCGCCGTCGGGGATCTTGAGCACCTGCGCGGCCAGAAAGGCCTGTTCGATCAAAAGCAGTGGCACCATCAGAATGGCGGCCTTCCAGACCGGCCAGTTCCAGCAGCGCCACACCACAAAAAAAGCCATCAGGCTGTCGATCACCATGGTCGCCGTCACCGACAGACCGTAGGCGGCCGCCAGCTCGCTCGAGCTGCCGAAGGTGAGGGAGACGATGAGCACTCCGACGAGCAGGAGCTGATTAACGCGCGGCAGATAGATCTGTCCGGCTACGCTTTCGGAGGTGTGCTTGATTTGCAGGCGCGGTACCAGGCCGAGCTGAATCGCCTGGCGGGTGAAGGAAAAGGCGCCGCTGATCACGGCTTGGCTGGCGATCACCGTGGCAACGGTCGCAAGAATCACCATCGGGAGCAGCGCCCAGCTAGGATAGAGCTTGTAGAACGGGTTGGTGATGGCCGCCGGATTTGCCAGCAGCAAGGCGCCCTGGCCGAAATAGTTGATGACCAATGACGGCAGCACGAGGCAGAACCAGGCCAGCCTAATCGGTTTGCGACCGAAGTGGCCAAGATCGGCATAGAGGGCCTCTGCGCCGGTCACGACTAGGAAGATCAGTCCCATGACCGCTAGTCCGACCACGCCGTGGCTCAGGACAAATTGGACGGCAAGCGCCGGGTTGAGGGCAAGAAAGACGCGCGTATCGTCGATGATGTGGATCAGCCCGCCCACCATGAGCGTGACGAACCACACGAACATGATCGGCCCGAAGAATTGCGCCACCTTCTCCGTGCCGCGCGATTGGACCGCAAACAGCAGCACGAGGATGAGAGCCGTAATCGGCAACACCATCACATCGAGCTGAGGTGCAACGAGCTTGAGGCCCTCGACAGCGGACAGCACCGAGATCGCCGGCGTGATCACGGCATCGCCGTAAAAGAAGGCGGCGCCCGCCACACCGAGCATGAGGATCAGCCCGGAACTACGGGTCGCAACCGATTGCCCGAGCGCCATCAGGGCGAAGGTGCCGCCCTCGCCTTTGTTGTCGGCATTTAGCAAAACCAGAACGTACTTGAGCGTGACGATCAGCATCAGCGTCCAAAACACCAACGACAGCACGCCAAGCACGGCGTCGGCGCCGGCGGTTCCCTGCTCGTTGCCGTGCGATACCGCCTCGCGTATGGCGTAGAGTGGGCTGGTGCCGATGTCTCCGTAGACGACGCCGATCGATCCCAGTGCGAGCGCCAAAAGGCGTCGGTCCGTGTGCTCGTGGTCGGCCGAATGTCCTGCCGCGACGATTGTTTGTGCCATGGAGGCGTGGTTTTCTCGAGGGTAGCCGCGGTGCCGTAAATGGGCGCGGCTTATACACCTACCATTGGGCGCACGATAGCCCCATAGCCACAATAGTCCGCAACACGCGAGCAGGGTTCCTCGTCCGCCACGGGCGCGGCGGCGGTTGACCGGCCCCGGTATAATCTATTGATATGCAATAATGTTTAATGCGCCGGCTGGCGGCGGCAATGGGCGCCCGGCCCGCGCAAGCCTGCGCCGCGGGCATGGCCGCTCGCGGCCTCCCGCAATGCCAAGCTATGCCTCCAGCGCCTCGAGCTCGTCGATCATGGTGGCGATAACGCGCAGGCCGCGGTCCCAGAAGGCCCGGCCAGAGGCGTCGAGACCGAAGCTCGCCAGGAGCTCGGCATAAGGTTTCGAGCCGCCGGCCTCGAGCATTGCCAGATACTTGTCGACAAAACCCGGATGGCCCTCGCGATAGAGGGCGTAAAGCGAGTTCACGAGGCAATCGCCGAAGGCATAGGCGTAGACGTAAAAGGGCGAGTGCACAAAGTGGGGAATGTAGGCCCAATAGTTTTCGTAGCCCTCCTTAAGCTCGATGGCAGGCCCGAGGCTTTCGGCTTGCACTTCCAGCCACAGCTGCCCGAGGCGCTCGGCCGTTAGTTCGCCGCGGCGGCGCTCCTCGTGCACCTTTCGCTCGAAGCAATAAAAGGCAATCTGGCGCACGACCGTATTGATCATATCCTCGACCTTCTGGGCCATCAGCGCCTGGCGCTCGACCTTGTCGCGGGCGCCGTCCAACAGGGCTTGGAATGTCAGCATCTCACCGAACACCGAGGCGGTTTCGGCGAGGGTCAAGGGTGTCGGGGCTAGTAACGGTCCCTGCGGTGCCGCCAGCACCTGGTGCACGCCGTGGCCCAATTCGTGCGCAAGTACCATGACGTCGCGGGCTTTGCCTTGATAGTTCAGCAGAATGTAGGGATGCGCGGAAGGCACGGTCGGATGCGAAAAGCCCCCCGGTGACTTGCCCTCGCGCACCGGCGCATCGATCCAGGCTCCCGCGAAGAAGCGCTCGGCAGTTTGCGCCATCTTGGGTGCGAAGGCAGCGTAGGCCGCAAGCACGATCCCTTCCGCATCCTTCCACGGGATCGGGCGCTCCGGTCGATTGGGCAAAGGGGCGTTGCGATCCCAGTAGGCCAGCTTGTCTTTGCCAAGCCAGCGCGCCTTCAGCGCGTAGTAACGGTGCGCAGTATTTGCATAGGCACCGCGCACGGCGCTGACCAGGGCCTCCACGACCTCGCGCTCGACGCGATTACCCAAATGCCGGCTATCGGCCACGTCCTTGAAGCCGCGCCAGCGATCGGAAATCTCCTTGTCCTTGGCGAGCGTATTGGAAATCAGCGTAAAGAGGCGAATGTTCTGCTTGAACACGCGGGCCAAGGCCTCGGCCGCGGCCTCCCTGCGGCCCGCGTCGGGATGCATGAGCAGGTTCAGCGTCGGCTCGAGCGCAAGGGGATGTTTTTCGCCGTCGACCTCGAAGCGCAAAGCCGTGATGGTCTCATTGAATAGGCGGTTCCAGGCGCCACGCGAGGGAATCGCCTTTTCATGGAACAGCCGCTCGAGCCTTTCCTCGAGCTGATAGGGCTTCTCCTTGCGAAGGTCCTGAAACCAGGACTTGTAGCGCCGAAGGGCAGGCAGGCGCAGCGCGCTTGCCAGATCATCCTCATCGATTTGATTGAGCTCCAATTCAAAGAAAATGAGGTCCGTGGTGATGGTGGTAATCTTTTCCTGGATGTCCCCGTGGAACTTGGCGTTTTCGGGGTTGGAGGTGTCGCCCGCATAGAGCAGCCCCGCGTAGGAACCGAGCCTGCCCACCGTGTCGCTCAAGCGCTCGTAGGCGCCGATCGCCTGTGCCAGGCTGCTGGGGTCTTTGGCCAATCCGGCAAGCTTGCCCTGGTAGGTCAATTTGATGCGCTTGGTTTCCTCGGCGGCGCCTGCCAGATCCCGTTGCACGGCATCGCAGGTGGGACCGGGGTAGAGATCCGACAGATCCCAGACCGGCATCGCACCCAACCTGGCTGCCGCCCCGGCCATCGTGGGTGGCTCACGGTCCCTTGGCTGTGCCTTGCTCGCCATGCTGTCGCTCCCGCTGCTTGGCCTGTCGCTGCTCATGCGCCGGCCCAAGGCATGGGCCTGCCGGTAGTTAAAGTGTGTGGGCGCACGCCCATCATTGCAAGCCGGCGACCCCGCGGGCCTCCAAGCAAGGCCCGGACCAGGTCGCAGCCTTCGCGCCCGCGGCGCCCCGCCTGGTCACACAGGACCCCGGGCGGCCGGCGCAAAAAAGCCTCAAGTCATTCCGAAATGCAACGATGCATTTACCGCCCTGGGGCACTCTGGGCTGGTCTGTAACCCACGGGTAGCCGCCTGTCCGATCTTGGTTCGCCGATCGGTCGCACCACTGCGAACGGGCCCCATGTTGCGTAAGAGTAGCCAATCTCATGCCCAAGCTCGTCCTGATCGTCGATGACGATCCCGTCCAGCGCCGCATCCTCGAGGGCACGATCAAGCGGCTCGGATACGAAACCAAGACCGCCCAGGGTGGCGAGGAGGCCCTCGCGCTCCTCGAAGATCACGATCAGGCGGCAATTGCCCTTGTTCTGCTCGATCTCGTCATGCCGGGACTGGACGGCATGGAGGTGCTAAAGCGCGCCGCCAATAACCCGGCCGCGCCGCCGATCATCGTGCAGACCGCCAACGGGTCGATCGATACGGCCATTACCGCAATGCGCGCCGGCGCGGTCGATTTCGTCATCAAGCCGACCTCGCCCGAGCGCTTAGAGGTATCCATCAAGAGCGCGCTCAAGATCGAAGCCTTGCAGGGCGAACTCGCACGCCTGAACAGAAAGGCCAATGGCGCGCTGACGTTTTCCGACCTCATCATTCGCGGCGAAGCCATGCGCCGCGTCGTCCAGCTTGGCCACCGTGCCGCCGCGTCCAACATCCCGGTCCTAATCGAAGGCGAAAGCGGCGTCGGCAAGGAGCTGATCGCCCGTGCCATCCAGGGCGAGAGTGAGCGCAAAACGCGGCCTTTCATCACGGTGAACTGCGGTGCCATCCCGGAAAACCTAGTGGAAAGCATTCTGTTCGGGCACGAGCGCGGCTCCTTTACCGGCGCGGTCGAGAAGCGGATCGGCAAATTCCAGGAAGCCGACGGCGGCACCTTGTTCCTCGACGAGGTCGGCGAGCTGCCGCTCGATGCGCAGGTCAAGCTGCTGCGCGCCTTGCAAACGGGGGAGATCGATCCGGTTGGTGCCAAAAAACCCGTACAGGTCGATTTCCGCCTGATCTCGGCCACCAACTGTGACATGATCAAGCTCGTGAAGGAGGGCAGCTTCCGCGAGGATTTCTACTATCGGCTCAACGTGTTTCCGCTCTGGGTGCCACCCCTGCGCGAACGTCTTGAGGATGTGCCCGAGCTCGCCCTGCATTTCCTCGCCCGCTTCGCTGCCGAGGAGGGGCGTCGCGTCAATGCCATCGGCAAGGACGCGCTCGAGCTGCTGACCAGCTATTCCTGGCCGGGCAACGTGCGCCAGCTCGAAAACGCGGTGTTCCGCGCCGTGGTGTTGGCCGATGGAGCCGAGTTAACCGTGGCGGAGTTTCCCCAGATCGCCGCCCACGTCGACGGTTTCCACGCGTCGATCCCCGCCGCCCCGGCACCGGTGGATCGCCGGCCCGTGATCACGGGTCCGGTCATGCTGGGTGCGGAGCATTCCATTCCGCGCACGCTCGAGCTGGGCGCCGGCGGCAAGGGGGCGCTTGGCATTCCGGCCATCACCGACAACGGCGAAATTCGCTCCCTCGAATCCATGGAGGCGGACATGATCCGTCTCGCTCTCGGGCGCTACCGCGGTCACATGACGGAGGTGGCCAAACGGCTCGGCATCGGACGCTCGACGCTTTATCGCAAAATGCGCGAGTTCGGCCTTGAGGAGCGGGCGAATTGAACCGAGTTGGCGGCGGGGATCGCCGAGCGCTCGGTTCGCCCCGATCTTGCCGCAGTGACCGCGTTCAATGTTGGTCCCTGGCATCCTCAAGGGGTTCAAGCGACGCCGCTGGGCGCGAGGCCCGTGCGGTGATCCGCAGCGAAGAGACTGCCAGGCGGCCAAGGCAAGCGCGGGGCGCGCGGCTTGCTCATCCGGTTGCAAGGGGGAGAGACGATTGCAGAGGCGCCGCTGGGGGGTTCTCACCTGTCTCATGATCGCGCTCGCGCTGGTCGCGGGCACCTTGGCGGCGAGGGCGAACACCACGCGCGACCGCACGCTTTCTCTCTACAACATCCATACCAAGGAAACCCTGACCATCCAGTACATGAAGGGTGGCAAGCGTCTTGCCGACGCCATGCAGAAGATCAACTGGATCCTGCGCGACTGGCGGAAAGACGAACCGACCCAGATGGACCCGGACTTGATCGATCTGCTCTGGGAGATCCATGCCGAGCTGGGATCGAGGGAACCGATCCATATCATTTCGGGCTTCCGCTCCCGTGACACTAACAACATGCTGCGCAAGACCGTAGGCGGCCAAGCCAGTGAAAGCCGCCACATTCTTGGCAAGGCGGCCGACGTGCATTTTCCGGACATACCGATCCGGCAGTTGCGCTATTCGGCGCTCATCCATGAACGCGGCGGCGTGGGTTACTATCCGACCTCGGCCATCCCCTTTGTGCATATCGATACCGATCGGGTACGGGCGTGGCCGCGTCTGCCGCGCACCGAATTGGCTCTGCTGTTCCCGAGCGGGCGCACGCAGCATGTTCCCGACGACGGTGAGCCGATTAGCAAAGAAGATGTGCGCGTGGCACGCGTAAAGAATGTCGAGCTTGCTAGCCAGATCGCGCAGCTGCACGAGCTTCGCGCCCATGCAAGGCCGCTACAGCTAGCCTCGCTCACACCGTCATTGCCGCAGCTATTGTCACCACCACGCCTGATCGAGCGGCCGGCCGCGCTGGCGGCGCGACCGAGCGAATTTGATCGCGCACGACTGGCCGAGCTGTCGGCGGAGCCCGCCGCGCTGCTGAGCGCGCCGCGACTCGCGAGCTCAAGGGATGGCGTGCAAGCGGCAGCGGCCGGCCCCGCTGGCTCACAGCGGCCCCTGGCCTGGGGAGCCTCCTTAGGATCGTTCGTGCCAGCACCCGCTTACGACGATGAGCATCCCGAAGAACTCTCCTATCGTCCGTTCCCGATTGCGCCGCTGTTGACGGCCACGGCTTCGCCGGACGATCCGGTGCTCGCCCGCATGGTCCATCCGGATCTGATGCGGGCGCTCGAGCTGCTCGACCAGGCCAACGCATCGCCCCCGTTGCGGCTCCGACCGGGCCTACAAACGGCCCACCTGCTGTGGGCACAGGAATTCAAGGGCGAGGCCATCAACCTTTCGGCGCTCTACGACTACGGCTTAGCCCCCGCTAACAGCGGGATCGGCAAGCGCAAGGTGGTAACGAGCGCGCAATAGGGCCTTATTCTGCGGCGTCCATCACCTGCCGCTCCGGCAAGGCTTCGGTCATGCCGAGGGCGTGCAGGTAGGTGGTCAAAATCGCGTCTTCCTCCTGCCGATCGGCCGCGCTCTTCTTGCGGAGAGTTATGATTTTGCGCATCACTTTGATGTCGAAACCTAGGCCTTTAGCTTCGGCGTACTTGTCGCGAATGTCGCCTGCGAGGGCCTTCTTCTCCTCCTCCAACCGTTCGATCTGCTCGATGAGTTGGCGCAGCTGATTTTGGGCGGAGGCCTGCAACGTGACCATGATGCTCCCTCGGTGGCGACGCAAGATGCGCAGTAATGCGGCAGGTCGAACGCACGTCTGACGCGCCTGCAATTGGCGGACGCTAGCGGCGGGGTAGTATGGCTGCAAGCCGCGGCCGCGGAGGATCCAAAGGTTTTTGCGGATGGACATTGGCCAAGTTCTGCCGACGATTCGCGGGGCGCGCGGCGCGGGTTCGGCGCTTGCCACTCAAATGCCGGCTGGCGCCGGCCGTGGTGCCAAGACAGTCGCGTTGCTTGCCGACGCGCCGGCGGCAGCGCCGCTTGACGAACTAGTCTAAGGTGCGCGCCATGGAACAGAGCATTACGCCCCGCAAGTTTCACGATCCCGATTGGACCGCCACGCACGAGGCGCGCGCCAGCGTCGCCCTCAGGCGTCTCGAGACGCTCTGGATCAACACCGGCACGCTTTGCAACATCACCTGCCGCAACTGCTACATCGAATCCAATCCGCGCAACGACCGCCTCGTTTATGTGACGGCGGCGGAGGCCGCGGCCTACTTCGAGGAGATCACACGGCTTCAACTGGGCACGCGCGAAGTCGGCTTCACGGGCGGCGAGCCCTTCATGAACCCCCAGTTTCTGCTGATGCTCGAGGACGCCCTCGACCGCGGCTTCGAGGCCTTGGTCCTTACCAATGCGATGCAGCCGATGCAGCGCTCGAAGGTGAAAGCCTCGCTGCTCTGCCTCAACGAGCAATTTGGCCAACGACTCATGATCCGAGTGAGCCTCGACCACTACACCCAGGCCTTGCATGAGATCGAGCGTGGACCTCGCAGTTGGGTCAAAACCATGGCCGGCTTGGATTGGCTCAATGCCAACGGGTTCAGGCTGGCGCTCGCCGGGCGCACCTGCTGGCAAGAAAGCGAGAGCT
The DNA here is from genome assembly GCA_035714005.1 of Hyphomicrobiaceae bacterium. Lineage (GTDB taxonomy): Bacteria > Pseudomonadota > Alphaproteobacteria > Rhizobiales > Hyphomicrobiaceae > AWTP1-13. The sequence goes on along the minus strand of DASTMQ010000217.1, from coordinate 9,530 downwards.
GCGCTCGAGTGGGCTATGCGCGCCTGATCGCCGAGCGCGGCTGGCGCATCGATGCGGCGAGCCGTTGCGAGCTCGTGCTCCTGCCGGAGATGGAATCCCAACGCGACGTGCCGGAAATCACCAACCGCTGCTGGGCCATTCTCAACAAGGATCCGGGCGATATGATGTGTGCGTCGAGCCGCATGGTGGTGAAGCGCAAGGGCTCGGCGCGCCCCACCGTCGTGCCGTGTACGCTGATACCGTACGATCCCGCCTTCGAGATGGGGAGCACACTGGCAGATGCGGCACGAGCCGATGGCGGCATGTTTGCGGCCGGCGCCGTCAAACTCTGCCACCCCTACTGCGCCCAGTTCTGTGTGCTGGGTGGCGGCAGCTGCTCGCTACGCTAGCGCGCCGGCGGGCGGCAGGTTTGCCCGCCACCGAGCTCTGTCGCAGCCGGGCGCCGGAGCGGGCCAAGGCGCTTAAGAGGTGCCGAGGCTGGCGGGCAAGCGCTTGTGGGGCGGCGCGGGAGGACGAGGCACGGCTGGTGCTGGGTCCAGCCTCGCTGGTCTCGGTGGCCCAAGATGCCAGCGAGACTGAACCCCCTAGTTGAGACAGGGTGCGGGGTAGCTGTCTCAGCCTAGTTCAAATGGCCATATGGCCATATAGCTGAACAGCCTATCTGAGTCAGTTGCCGCCGCCAACAAAAGAATCGTTGATGCCGATCCGTGCATGCCGGTTGGCATTGGCGCAGCGTGGCGCAATAGTCGCGGAGGGCGCGGGCAGAAAGGATGCAAAACCGATGCGGGAACGCGGTAGCTGCGAATTCCGGGGTGCGGTGCTGATCGCGGACGATCATCAGGTCTTCCGGATCGGGCTCGCGCAGCTGCTGCGACGCCATCTCAAGGTCAAGAAGTTCTTGGAAGCGGGTTGCTTTGCCGACGCCATGGAACACCTACAAAACAAGGACTTGACCCTTGCCATCGTCGATTTGCGCATGCCCGGCTTGGCCGGTCCCAAGGGAATTGCGCAAATGCGGCAGCGGCGCCCGGAGGCGCAAATCGTCGTGCTCAGCGCTTCGGACTGCCGCGAGGATATCCTGGGTGCCCTGGCGGCGGGCGTTCATGGTTACATCGTCAAGAGCCAACAAACGGACCAGCTGATCGACCGGCTCCGTTACATTCTGTCGGGAGAGATCTACGTGCCGCCGATTCTAGCGGAGCAGCCGGCCGAGACCGTGCCAGCGCTCGAGGCGGCCCGGGTACAACCCATCCAGAGTCTGTCTCACCGGCAACGTCAGGTGCTCATGGGCCTCGTCGAGGGTAAGTCCAACAAGGAAATTGCCCAGGCGCTCAATGTTGCGGAAGGCACGGTGAAAATGCACCTGGCCGCCCTGTTCAGGGTTCTGGGCGCAACCAATCGCGCCCACGCGGTCGCCATGGGCAAACAGCTCATCGACTGATGTTGAGGCTCACGGCGTGCCGACCCTGGGCAGCCAAATGACCAACAGCCGGCCGTCGGGCGGTGCCGGCGTCTGCTCGAGGTCGTGGCCGAGGCGACGACACAGGCGCTCCAGCAGGACCAGTCCGACGCCAAGCTCTGGGCCGCTTGCACCCGCCCCGAGCCTGGACAGCTCGAAAAAAGCGCTTTTTTCGCTGGCAGGATCGACGGCAGCGGCAGCCTTGAAGCGCACTTCGAAGCCGACCTGGTCGCCGCGCCGACGGCAACGGGCGCTTATGGCGTCGCCCGCGCCGAACTTGATGGCATTGAGAAGCAGGCTCTTGATGGCCGTTGCCAGCAGGTGCGGGTTGCTTTTGACCAGACCGCGCACGCCCCGCACGCGCAAGGCGATGCCCCGCCGCGCCGCAACCTTGCTCGCCTCGCGCAGGGTGGCGGCCAAGACCTCGGCCAGCTGACAGGTACGCTGCGGCGCGCTCTGGAGGCCCGCCTCCAGACGCGACAGGACAACCAGGAACTCGAGCATGCCGTAGAGCGCGCTCAACGAGGCGCCAATGTGGCGCGCCGCGCGGCGCATGTCCGGGGGCGCCGAGGCCCCATCCAGCATCTTGCTGAGCAGCAGGGCGGCTTGAACGGGCTGGCGCAGATCGTGGGCCGCACGCGCCCAGAGCTCGGCGATTGAGGCGTCCTCGCCAACCTCCTTGCGCCGGCCGGTCACGCGTTAGCCTTTTCTTGCCAGACCCACATTGGCCGGGAGCCCACCCCGCCGCTCTAACCGTCGGCTGCCCGCGCAGGCTAGCCGTCCGGCTCTGACCTTTCCACCAGATATACAACGAACGCGGCCCTTCTTATCATGACCGGGCACGGGTGGAAAAACGCTTGGTCTCGCTGCGCTCGGCAATAGCGTTATCGGGCCAAGACCATCCGGGGGTGCGGGTTGGGCCCGGTGAAATTGCGGGGTCACCGGGCCATTGCTTGCGGGCAGCGTTTTTGCGCGCCGAGGAGGCGCCGGCGGCCACGGCCGACTGTGGCCGCCGCCGTTTTCCATATTTGCTCCTGTATTTTCGGGTTTTTTTAAGCGCGCCTTGGGTTCCGTGGCGCGTTATCCTGCCGGTGCCGGCGCGCCGGGCCGTCGGCATGATACCGTCGCCCGGGTGCGGGATGATTTTTTATGCAATCACAACTCTCACAATTTGAGCGCCACCAGCTCGACGTCATTGCGCGCGTAACCCCGCATGCGATGGCCGGCCATCTGTTGAACACCACGGTCCAGGCCGTGGCGCTAGCCGGCTCGATCCCCAACACGCAGCTCATCGTTTGGTGCCTCTATTCCTATAGCATCGGCCTTTTTCTCCTTTATCGGCACGTGCGCGCCCGCGGCCGTGTCCCGCGTAGCTTCGAGCGGGCGGCCCGACGGGCGACAATCTACGCCCTGCTGCTGGCGCTACCCTGGGGGAGCATGTCCGCGCTCTATCTTGGCGCGCTGGCGCACGATGAAGAGCTGATCTTGGTTGCGCTCGCCGTCGGTATGGCCGCCAGCGGTACCGTTCTACTGTCGGCCCTACCGGCGGCCGCGTTCGCTTACATGTCGGGAATCTTGATCCCCGGGGCGATGAAGTGCCTCTTGCTCGTCAACCAAAAGGGCTACCTGCTGCTCGGCGTGCTGGCCGTCAGCTACTGGTGGTTCCTGGCCGCTCTCATCACCAAGGTGACGCGCGAGATCAGGGAACGCAAACAAGCCGATGTTGCCCTCAAGGAGAGCGAGGCCGAGCTGCAAGAGGCACTTACGGCCGGCCACGTGGTGGCCTTCACCTGGGATCCCAAGACCGCCCTGTCGCGTCGCAGCCAGAATGCGTCGCAGATCCTAGGGCTCGAGTCGCAGCAAGGCGTCGAGCGCTCCAACGATTTTCTGGCGCGCGTGCATCGGCAGGACCGCGGCTGCTTGGCGGCGCAGATCGCGGCACTCTCACCTGAGAACCCCTCCTATTTGGCCTCTTTCCGTTTTATTCGCCCAGACGGCCAGGAAATATGGCTGGAGGAGACCGGCAAAGCCGAGTTCGACGCGCAGCGCCGGTATGTTCGACTCAAGGGCCTGACGCGGGATATCACGGAGCGCAAGCGCGCAGAGGAGCGTCAGCGCCTGTTGATCCGGGAGCTCGATCATCGTGTCAAGAATGCGCTGGCCTCGGTGGCGACCGTGGCCCAGCGCACGCGGGAAGGCAGCGCTTCCATGGATGAGTTCTTGCAAGTGTTCGATGGGCGCATTCAATCCATGGCGAATGCCCACGCCTTGCTTAGCCGCAACCATTGGCACGGCGTGCGTCTGGCCGACGTTGTGCACAGCGAATTGGCACCCTACGTCGGCGCGGGCTGCGCCGCCGTCGGCGGGCCCGAAGTAATGCTCACGGCCGAAGCCACCCAACCGATGGCCATCGTCCTGCACGAGCTGGTAACCAACGCCTCGAAGTACGGCGCTCTCACCACTCCGCAAGGTCGCATCACGGTGCGTTGGGATCTGCCCCAAGAGCATATGCAGGCCGGCCTGAAGCTGGAATGGATTGAAACGGGCGGCCCGCCCTGCCGGCTTCCGAGCCAGCCAGGCTATGGCACCCGCGCCATCCGCAGCCTAGTTCCCTACGAGCTTGCAGGCACCGTTGACCTGGCGTTTGCCGCCGACGGCGTGCGCTGCACGATTGAGCTGCCAGGAAACTGCATCGGCAAGGACGCGCGGCCGGCGGACGCCGCTAGGGAGTTGAATGGCGCTCGTTTATCCGGCGCAAGGTTGTCAGCAGCGCCGTCGCCGTGAACGGCTTGTGCAAAATGGCGGCGAACTGCCCGAGCGATCGCGGCAGGTCCGCGTAGCCCGAAATGACCAGCACCTGGATGCCGCGGGCGTGCAGCCAATCCATGAGCGCGTAGGCCATCTCGCCCTTGAGATTGACGTCGACGATCGCGAGCCTTGGCGCGTTTTCGCTCGCCAATTCTTGCGCCGCCTTGACGGTGGCCACGGGACCCGACACGACCATCCCCGTCTTTTCCAACAGAAGCTTCAGGGCGTCGGCGACCTGCCAACTGTCCTCGACAAGAAGCACGTGCACTCCCTGTAGCCCGGATGCGGCCGCGCTCCGCGCGACCTCGCGATCGGTCAGAGGCATGCCCAGTCTCCCCGTAACGCCTGTGCCCATTCCACGGTCCGAGTGTAGGCCACGAGGCGTCGCTTGCCCACTTTTTGGCGTCACCAACCGGCCGTGGAGCCGACCGACCCAAGCTAGGGCTTTGCCCTTGCGGCCGTGGCGGCATGACCGCAGGCGCGCCTCTCCCCCACAGTGGGGATCGGACAATGCCGGCGCGCCACCACTTTGAAGGCGCGCAGACAACGCGAACCACAAGTCGCAAAACATCGGCGCCGCGAAAGGCTGCTTGCCAATTTCGGGCGCCGACCAATGGGAACTCCGGGAGGAAGCATGCGCAATATTCGCCGCGACCTTGCTCAAGTTGCGCGCCTGGCGTTGCCCTATTTCCGCTCGCAAGAGCGCTGGGTTGGCCTGGGTCTGCTTGCCGCGATCGTGGCAATCGAGCTGGGCCAGGTCGGTATCGCCGTGCTCCTCAACGCTTGGAACGCGCGTTTCTACGACGCTCTGCAGCACAAGAACACCGCCGTCTTCACTCAGGAACTGCTGATCTTCTTTGCGCTCGCCGGGTCCTTCATTGTGCTCGCCGTCTACCAACTCTATCTCAGCCAGGGTCTGCAAATTCGCTGGCGACAATGGATGACCAACAGGCTGCTGCAGTCGTGGCTCAAGGGGGCAACACCCTATCGCATGCAGCTTTCGGCCGACGCCATCGACAATCCCGACCAGCGTATTGCCGAAGACGTTAAGCAGTTCGTATCGTACACATTGTCGCTGGGCACCGGGCTGATCGGTGCCGTGGTCACCCTCGCCTCCTTCATCTGGATCCTGTGGGGGCTCTCCGATGCTGCTCCCCTCACCCTCTTTGGGCAGGTCCTGGCGCTTCCCGGTTACATGGTTTGGCTGGCTTTCGCCTATGCGGTCGCCGGTACCTATGTCGTGCATTGGATAGGCAAACCCCTGGTCGGCCTCGATATCGAACAGCAGCGCCGCGAGGCCGATCTTCGCGCTAACCTTCTGCGCGTGCGCGAAAACGCCGAACAGATTGCGCTCCTCAAAGGCGAGCCCGCCGAACGCAAGCGGCTGATGGCCCGCTTCAGCCTGGTCAAGGAGAATTGGACGGCGATCATGGGGCGGCAAAAGCGGCTGACCTTCTTCACGGCGGGCTACAACCAACTGCAGGTGGTCGTGCCGATCTTGGCTGCTGGGCCGGCATACTTTGCCGGTGCGATCGGGCTCGGCGGCCTGATGCAGACGGCATCCGCCTTCGGGCGCGTCGAAGGCGCTCTCTCCTATTTCGTCAAAGCCTATCCGCAACTTGCCGAATGGAAGTCCGTGCTGAAGCGGCTCGACGGCTTCGAGCAGGAGATCGCCGCCAGCGGCAGCAGCTGTGCGCAACTTGAGTTGGTGGAGGCGACGAGGCAATGCGCCATAAGATGCCCCAACCTCGCTTTGGAGAAACCGGACGGCTCGTCTCTCGTGGCCATCGAAAACCTGGAACTGGTTGCCGGCGAAATGAGCCTGGTGACGGGCCGCTCGGGTATGGGCAAATCCACGCTCTTGCGCGCACTTGCCGGCATTTGGCCGCATGCCGGAGGTCGGATCGAAATCCCTTGCGGCGCGCGTCTTATGGTCTTGCCCCAGCGCCCCTACTTGCCGCAAGGATCGCTGCGCGAGGCCATTCTTTACCCATATGCCGCCGCGACGAGCACCGACGCGCGTATCATCGATTTGCTGAAGCGCATTGGCCTAGCCCAACTCGCCGATCGCCTTGATGAAGAGGCGCACTGGCAACAACGGCTCTCGCTCGGAGAGCAGCAACGCCTCACGCTCGTTCGCGCCATTCTCATGGCACCCGACTGGCTGTTTCTCGATGAAGCAACGGCGTCCCTCGACGAACCCGGCGAGCGCATGGTCTATGAACTTCTGCGCCAGGAGTTGCCGCGCGCCAGCATCGTTTCGATCGGACATAGATCGACCTTGAGGGCACTGCACGACCGCAACATCGATATGGACCATGCTCCTGGTTGGGCGCGCACGGGCATGGCGGCGAGGGCCGCTTGAGAAGCGACTAACGCGCAACGCGCACCGGGTCCAGGTGGGCCCACTCGGGCCGCAGCGGGTTGCGGGTGGCGCGTGTCAAAGGCATTGGCATCGACGCTGCGCCCTCAGGTAATGACCAAGCCGCCACCGGGCGGGCGGCGCCGCTAGGGCGCGTTTTTCTTGTCGCGCGTCGCCTTCAAGAGCTTGCCTGCCATCCGCCCAAGCTGATAGCCGATGCCGGCGACCGTCTCCCCGCGCGTGCCGATCCTGACCACCAGATCGGATTTTTCGGCTTTCAAATCGAACAGTTGCTGCGCCGACATCGGTTTGGCGGCGCCTTCCAACACCACGCCAAACACTTGCACGCCGCTCTTATTGACGCGCAGCACGAGATCATCATCCAACAGGGTATAGACGATCTCGAGGTCGGTCCCCGCGAGTATCCGGTGGCCGGGTATGGGTTCGCCTCGGCCGTCGAGAATGGTGTCGGACATAACAGTCACTCCGATGGGCGCCAAGGATAAAGCGCGGGCGCAGAATGCGCCTGCCATCAAACCAGGTCTGGCTCAGGCGCCTGCGCCCCGACGCCTGGCCCTGACGTGACAACTGTTGACGCCTATATCCTTAAACCCGCTGGCGGCAACCTGCCAGCCAACAAAGGCCGAGTTCCTTGCCGGGCTCGCGCGCTCGACGCGAGACGCCGCTCCCAAGCCTTTGGCCGCGGCCGAGCTAGCGGCGTCCAAACAAGCGCGCGAACAAGCTGCCTTGAGGTTTGGCCCGTCGCAGGTTCCCGTTCTGGTCCTGAACGAGGAGTTCGGCGCGCCGCTTATGAGCGATCATGCGCCCGACGCGTTCGGCTTCGGTTTTGGAGCCGTAGTGGCCAAACTCGCGTCCGCCGTCCTCGTGCACGATCCAGTCGTCCAGTGCTTTCGGATGCACGCGAATTGTTGTCTTCGCCATTTGCCCAGGCTCCTCATACCACATCACCGACACTCGCCTTTGCCGAGCTTCTCTACGACCATAATGGTTCCACAGTTTGACAGCACGATAAGCCCTGGCGCGGTCATTGTTGCCGTCAGCGCCAAGCAGGCGATGGCGCAAGGCATAGCTTGAGTGGGCAGCCTCGCAAACGCGGGTCCCAAATCGCTGGCGCTAACTTGAGACGCCGGGGTTGTCCTTTAACGGCGGCCGGCCTACATCCAGCCGCATGTGTGGACGCATTACGCAGAAATCCAATCCAAACATCCTCGGCCTCAAGATCACCACCATGGTCGAGCCCCTCTATGCTGACAATACGCCGCCCCGCTACAACGGCGCGCCGGGCCAAGAGCACTGGGTGATCCGCCAAGACGCCAAAACCGGCGCGCGCAGCTTGGACCGACTTTGGTGGGGCCTCATTCCCTACTGGTGCAAGGATGAAAGCCGCGCACGCAAACCGATCAATGCTAAGTCGGAGACCATCGCCACCTTGGCGAGCTTTCGCGACGCCTACCGGCGGCGGCGCTGCTTGCTTCCGATCGACAACTTTTTTGAATGGAAGGCGATGAGTGGTGCCGCGGCCAAGCAGCCCTACGCCATCGGCATGCGCAGCGGCGAGCCATTCGCCTTGGCGGCCATCTGGGACAGTTGGCAGCGCCCGGGGACATCGGAGCGGGTGCGAAGCTTCGCCGTGGTAACGTGTCCGGCCAATGATGTGATAGCGGAAATCCACGATCGCATGCCGGTTATCATAGCCGCAGCGGCTTACGACCAATGGCTCGCGCCGCTGGATCCCGACCCGCGCGGGTTGCTGGCACCTTACCCCTCCGCGCCGATGATGATCTGGCCCATCACGACCCGGGTGAACAAGCCGGCCAATGACGATGCGGAGATCCTTCGCGCCGTACCGCTTGCGCCTAGCGAGCCGAGGCTGCTCTAGACCTGCAACGGGCCGAGCCGCGACTTTGCGTCGTCGCACCGCTGGCGTCGCCCGGACCCATGATCATGCTTGCAACCGCCGCGATTGGGACCATCGCGCCCACAAATAGCAACGCAAGGCCAGGCTGGCGCTGCCTTCAGCCCGAGAACCGAAGGCGACGGTGGTCGCAGCGGCGCGCGGCTTTGCAACTCAATTGCGGCGGCGCCGGGAGGGCGCCTGAGTAACGGCTTGTTGAAGCGATTTGACGAATAAATACAGCTCGTTAATGGATTGTTTTCATACAATTTACAAGCTGGGGCGTTAGCCGACGCACTCGGGTGACGTGGGGCCGCGTTGAGACTGCACCTAGCAGGAGGGTCGGTCGATGGTCCGAGAACTCTGGTACCGGCATCTGGCAATAGCTGATCGGCTTATTGTCGAGGCCCGTGACTGCATCGACAATCAGAAGCAACACTTGTCCGTCCTCGAACAGGACGGCGAGGACACCAGCAGGGCAGTTGCGCTGTTGGGTCTGCTCAACGAGACGCTGCACTTGATGCACTGGCACCGCGCCACCATCCTTGAGAAGGTTGCCGCCTACAACAGTTTAGAGTTGAGCCCAGACGCGGACGTGCCTGGCGATGGGCTTGCGGAACGGTCCTATGGAGGCCGACCAAAGACTCGCCAGGTTCGCGCGGCGACCGTTCGGGGATAGGCCCGACGCCTTGCCGCGAGCCGCAAATCTGGGCTGACGTCGAAGCCCACGGCCGGCCGGGAAGAAAGGCTCTGTGCGCCGACGCACAGATCCTCGCCAAAAAACATCCGGACAAACCCTGAGCGCGGGCGCAGGATCGACCTAGTTGTGGCGAAGCTGCGCCACCTCGTATGTTTTTTCACGGATAGGTGCGGACCCAGCGTCCTCAGAGGTTTTGGCGTGCACGACCCCGAAATCCCGGTTGTCTTGGTTGAGCGCGATGCAGGTCAACGCCTCTACGACCGGGACTTGCGACGCTACATCACGG
>DASTMQ010000216.1:0-28127 GCA_035714005.1 Hyphomicrobiaceae bacterium | reverse complement strand
ATCATGACAGACGAGCACCGTATCCATTGAGCTGGGGCGAGCAGACCAAACTCTTCAGCGAGCTGCCGAGCCACTTGGCGGAAATGGCCTTGTTTGCCGTGAATACCGGCTGCCGCGATGCGGAGATCTGCAACTTATTGTGGGATTGGGAGGTCAATGTGCCGGAACTCGACACCTCGGTCTTCATTATCCCGAGGTCGTGGGTCAAGAACGGCGACGAGCGGGTGGTGGTTCTCAATCGAATCGCTCGCTCGGTCGTTGAAGCCAGGCGTGGCCAGCATGTGACGAATGTGTTCACCTTCGAAGGCGCGCCGGTCAAACACATGTTGAACTCCGCCTGGAAGAAAGCTCGTGCACGAGCGGACCTGGAGCAGGTCCGTGTTCATGACCTGAAGCACACGTTCGGCCGACGCCTCCGAGCGGTTGGCGTGAGCTTCGAGGATCGTCAGGATCTGCTCGGGCATCGCTCGGGTCGCATCACCTCGCATTATTCGGCGGCCGAGCTGTCCCGGTTGATCGAGGCGGCCGACAAGGCATGCGAGCGGGACGGCCGTTGGCCAGAGATGGTCGTCTTGCGGGGGGCGTTCGCGACTTGCTCCCGCAAAACTCCCGCAAAAAGGCTCGATCCTTGAGCGGGACTGTTGTAAGTTTTTGATTTCGTTGGCTGGGGAACTAGGATTCGAACCTAGACTAGCGGAGTCAGAGTCCGCTGTTCTACCATTAAACTATTCCCCAAGAGGCGGAAGAGGCGGCGGGACGTCCGCGGGTCTCCGTACCCACGAGCTTTCTAGCAAGCACGACCGCGCGCGGCAAGCGCGGCAGCGCTGCCGCCGCGGGGGGTGCCGCAGGCCAAGCTAAAGCAGGAGCACGTGCGGCGACCGCGAACGGGCTACTCGAGCCAGATGTCACCCAGATCCTGATTGGCGAAATGCGACGGGATGATCTTCCAGCCTTTCATGTTCGATACGTGTGCCACGATCCGGCTGTACCAAATCACCGGAATACTGTTGGCATCCACTATGACCTTGCGCTGCATATCCTTCGCCAGCTGCAGGCGCGCCGCCGCATCGCTTGCGCCTTTGAATTGGTCGTAGATGGCATCAAGCTGCGGATTGCTGTTGCGCGTCATATTGCGTGGCGAACGTTCCTTGGAAAGGTAGGGTAGCAGCAGCGGTCCGGCATCGTCCGTGTCGGCACAGAACGCATCTATTGCCACCTGATAGTCGCCGTTTGCAATCGCCGCCTTCTGCTGGGAGACGTCGAGCTGCGCATGCTCCGCCGTGACGCCGATACGTCGGAATTGGTCGACCATAAAGACGCCGACCGGCGTAAAGGGATGGTTGACGTTGCGATTGATCAGCTTGAATTTAAGGTCCTGGACGCCGGCTTCGGCCAACAGGCGCTTGGCCTCGGCTCGTGATTTTTCAATATCGCGCCCGTAGCCTGGCAGGCTGGCAAGCTCTTCGTTGCTGAGGGCAAGTGGCGATCCGGGCAAGAGCGGGCCGCCAACTGGCTTGACAATCGTAATTTTCGAGAGCGCGTCGGAGGCTTGCCAGCGATCGACCGCCAAGGATAGCGCCTGGCGGATCTTTGGGTTGTCGAACGGTTTCGCTTGCGTGTTGAAGAGCAGGTCGATCTTGCATACCCATGGCGATTCCTGAACCGCAATGCGATCCTTGAGGCTGTTGAGGAGTTGCGTACGTTCGCCAGGTGAAATGCTGCGGAATTCGGCCTGGATCTGGCCGCCTTGCAAAGCCGTTACGACGGCCTGCGACTTAATGAAGGTGGCGCGGAAACCGTCGAGATAGGGCTTGTTGCTGTCCCAATAGCTATCGAAGCGCTTGCCGATCCAGTGCGATCCGTTGACGTGCTCGACAAAGACGAACGGTCCGCTGCCCATGACCGTCTTGGCCGGATAATTTGCATCTTGGGCGAGCCGGGCTGCGCTATAAATGCAGTTGTAGGGGAGCGCCAGCGTATCGAGGAAGGAGGCATCCGGTGCCTTCAGCTTCATAACCACGGTGCTCGGGTCTGGCGTCTCAATACTGAGGATATCGGCGAACAAGGCTTGGCGAATGGAAATGATGCCGGCCGGGGGCGCACGCAAGCGGTCGAAAGTGGCCTTGATATCCTTCGAGGTCAGCGGGCTGCCGTCATGGAAAACAGCATTCGGACGGACCTTGAAGGTATAGGTCAAGCCATCCGACGATACGCTCCAACTCTCCGCCACATCTGGCTTTAATTTTGGATAGTTGTCCGCATCGACCCTAACGAGCAGGGAATAGTGTGGCGCCAGCACATGGATGGCGGCGTAAGTGGTGGTGGCATGACAGTCCGTTGTTGGCGCCTCCGCTGTCACGGCGTAGGTGAGCGTCCCGCCCTTTTTGGGCGCCTCGGCAACGGCCAGGGACGGCTGGCCCGCGACCAGCGCCAGGCAGGCCATCGCTACGCGCGTTCTCATCTTTTCATCTCCTGCAAACGGCATCGTTCTTGTAAGCCATTTGATGCCGAGGTAGTTGGCATGGTCAAGCGCGTCGGCGTCGACGAGCCGCCGGCCCTGGTCCTCGAACGTGGCGCCGGCCGGGGCCTGGGATCACAAAGGAGGCAGGCCGATGTATGTGCGCGTTACGACATTTGAGGTCGACCCCTCAGACGTGTCCAAGCTATCGGACAAAATCGCGAAGATTGCACCCATTGCCAAAAGCCTGGCCGGTGTTGTGGACATTTACGTGGCCTGGCGCGGCGACGGCCGCGGTGTGGTGGTGGCCGCCTATGAGAGCGAAGATGCCGCGAAAAAAGCGCTTGCGCGCTTGCAAGCCGTATGGGGGGAGCTTGCCAGCGTGCTCAAATCCCCGCCGCGCACCGATAGCTTTGAACAAGTGGAGCATGTCATCGGCTGAGCGCTGCGAGCGCCGGCGCATCCACGGGAAACCTTCTATTGTGCACAAAGGCGGCGAAATGTACGGCAATCATGCATGACAAGCGCTAACACTGGGGCGGCCTAACCGTGCTGGAGCCGGGCGGGACGTTTGCCACCCATTGGCGCCATCACGAGTAAAGCGACGAGTTTGGCATGGACCGAAGGAAGCTCACAAAGCTGCGCGCCCAATATGCCGGGCAGGCTCCGGGTGCCGTTAGGAACCCGGAATTCAAGAGGGTCGCCGACATGATCTTCGCCGGCACGGACCGGCGACCCAAACCCTACGAAGGGGTCTCCACCTTGCTTGGCGCACCACTGCGGCTCGATGCCCCGGCCGCGCCGGACTTCGGGGGGCTGGATGTGGCCTTGGTGGGGGTGCCGATGGACCTCGGCGTCACCAATCGAAGCGGCGCCCGGCTGGGCCCGCGTGGCGTGCGCGGAATCGAACGGCTCGGCCCCTATCACCACGTGCATCGCCTGGCACCCCTTGCCGAGTTCAAGGTTGGCGACGTTGGCGATGTGCCGTTTCGCAGCCGCTATAGTTTGAGCGATAGTCACGAAGATATCGAACGCTTCTTTGAGGCCGTGGCAGCGGCGCGGGTGGCGCCGATCAGCGTCGGTGGTGACCACTCGATCAGTCTGCCAATCTTGCAGGTCTTGGGGCGGGATCGGCCGGTGGGCCTCGTGCACATCGATGCCCATTGCGATACGGGTCCGCCCTTCGAAGGTCAAAAGTTTCACCACGGTGGGCCATTCCGACAGGCGGTGTTGGCCGGCGTACTGGATCCCGAGCGCACCATCCAGATCGGGATCCGTGGCGGCGCGGAGTTCCTTTGGGAGTTTTCTTACGACAGCGGCATGACCGTGGTTCACGCCGAGGAGTTTATGCGGCTTGGTGTGGAAGAAACCGTGCGGCGGATTCGCGACGTGGTTGGGGATGGCCCCGTCTATGTCTCCTTCGACGTCGACAGCCTCGACCCGGCGTTTGCGCCCGGCACCGGCACGCCAGAGGCGGGGGGCCTCAGCACCCGAGAAGCCATGGAACTGTTGCGTGGATGCGCTAGTCTCGATGTGATCGGTGGCGACGTTGTGGAGGTGGCTCCGCAATATGATGCCACCACCAATACGGCGCAGGCCGGTGCGCAGATGCTGTTCGAGATTTTGGCCCTTGTCGCGCTGGCCCGCAGGCGCAGGACGGCATGACGTCGCCAATCCCTTAGGGTTCGGACAACGCACGCGCCCGTTGACGACAGACGCGAGCCGCCCGCGGCGCGCGCCTGGCACTGTAGGAGTAGGGCATGAAGATTCTGGTCGCGGGCGCCCAAGGCCAAGTTGCGCGGGCCTTGCAGGCGTGCGCGGCCCGCGGCCCGCATGCGCTCGTGGCGCAAGGACGCCCGGGCTTTGACCTTTTGCGGCCCGAGGCCATGGCGCGCACGGTGGCCGAGCTGAACCCCGACCTCATCGTCAATGCCGCCGCCTATACGGCGGTCGACAATGCCGAGCGCGAGGCGGCAACGGCCTATGCGATCAACCGCGACGGCGCCGGCGCGCTGGCTGCGGCCGCGGCAGCCCGGGGCTGTCCCATCATCCAGCTTTCGACCGACTACGTCTTCGCTGGAGCAAAGCTTGGCGCTTACGAAGAGGACGATGTAACCGAGCCGACCGGCGTCTATGGGCGATCGAAGCTCGAAGGTGAGGCGGCAGTGGCGGGGGCAAATCCCCGCCACATCATCTTGCGAACGGCCTGGGTCTTTGCCGCGCACGGTAGCAATTTTGTGCGCACCATGCTGCGTCTCGCGAAGGAGCGGCCGGAGCTGCGCGTGGTTGCCGATCAGCGCGGTAACCCCACTTATGCACCGCATCTCGCCGAGGCGATACTGGCGATCGTCGCCAAGATCGCGGACGGCCGGCCGCCGACGTGGGGCATCTATCACGCCGCTGGAACGGGGGAGACCAGCTGGCACGAATTTGCCGCCGCCATTGTCGACGCCGCTCGCCCGCTCGGAATTGCGCCGGTGCCGGTGTTGCCGATCACGACCGCGGAGTTTCCGACGGCGGCCAAGCGCCCAGCCAATTCGTGCCTTGATTGTCGTAAATTGGAGCGCGTATTCGGCGTGCGTCTACCGCATTGGCGCCAAGGTTTGCACGCCTGCATCAGCGCGCTGGTGGCGCATGCAAAATCGGCCTAGCGCCATGCGCCTCGCCGGTTGAATTTGTCGATCGCGAACCCTACGCTCGTCAAGCAACGCTGAGCCATGGGAGCTTTTTTGATGTCTAGCCCCAACATGAATGCCGGTCCCTTTACCACCCGGCCGGAGATCGATGGTACCTTCGGCGTGGTCGCAAGCACCCATTGGATCGGTACCGCCGTCGGTATGGCGATTCTGGAGCGCGGCGGCAACGCCTTCGACGCCGGCGTCGCGACCGCCTTCGCCCTGCAGGTCGTGGAGCCGCACCTGTGCGGACCCGGCGGCGACGTGCCGGTGATGCTCTATGATGCGCGCTGCGCCAGGACGATCGTCGTGTGCGGCCAGGGGCCGGCCCCCGCCGGGGCCAGCATCGCCCATTTTCGTGACAAGCTCGGTCTCGACATTGTCCCGGGCACGGGCCTGCTGCCCGCCTGTGTACCGGGCACGTTCGAGACCTACATGCTGATTTTGCGCGACTTCGGCAGCATGCGGCTGCGCGATGTGCTCGAGTATGCGATCGGCTATGCGCGCAACGGTTACCCGCTGGTGGAACGTGGCTGCTCAACCATCGCCACTGTCGCCGATCTCTTTCGCCAACATTGGCCAACGTCGGCGGCAGTCTATCTGCCGGACGGCAAGGTGCCGCGACCGAATGGGCTGTTCAAAAACGTCAAGCATGCCGAAACCTATGAGCGGATCTTGCGGGAGGCGGAAGTGGGAGGGGCAAGCCGCGAGCAGGAAATCGAACGGGCACGTCGCGCCTGGAGTCAGGGCTTCGTGGCCGAAAGCATCGACGCCTTCTGTCGCCACAACGACGTCATGGACGTCAGCGGCCGGCGGCACAAAGGGGTTTTGACCGCGCACGATATGGCCACCTGGTTGCCGACGCTGGAGGAGCCGGTTCACTTAGATTACGGCAACTACCGCGTGCTTAAGCCCGGTGCCTGGACTCAAGGGCCCGTGCTCCTGCAAATGCTGGCGCTGCTCAAGGGCTTTGACGTCGACAGGCTCGCCGCCACGGATCCCGATTTTGTGCATCTTTGGGTCGAGTGCGCCAAGCTCGCTTACGCCGATCGTGAAGCTTTTTATGGCGATCCGAAATTCGCGGACGTGCCCCTCGCTACGCTGCTGTCGGACGGCTACAACGCCGAGCGGCGCCGGTTGGTCGGCAACGAGGCTTCGCTGGAACAACGGCCCGGAAAAATCCAAGGATTTGCAGGTCGGGTAATCGTGAAGGAGCCCCGCACGGCTGCCGCGGGCGCCGGCGAGCCCACCTTTGCTGAGCTCAACAGCGGGCATGGTGCAGACATGGCCGTGAGCCCTTCGGGCAAAGTCATCGGCGATACGGTGCATATTGATATCATCGACAACGCCGGCAATATGTTCACCGCCACGCCATCGGGGGGCTGGCTGCAGTCCTCGCCGGTAATCCCGACCCTCGGTTGGCCGCTCGGTTCGCGGGGACAAATGTTCTGGCTCGAGGAGGGGCTGCCGGGATCGCTTGCGCCGGGCAAGCGGCCGCGATCGACCCTATCGGTGGGCATGGCGCTTCGCGACGGCAAGCCCTACATGAGTTGGGGTACGCCCGGCGGCGATCAGCAGGAGCAGTGGAACTGCCAGATGTTCCTACGCCATGCGCGCGCCAGCAGCGCCACCCCGAAGATGAACCTGCAGCAGGCGATCGACGCGCCATCCTGGCACATCGAGCACTTTCCCCTGTCGTTTTGGCCGCGCACGGCGCGCCCCGGCGTCCTGGTGGTGGAAGGACGACTGCCGAACAGCACGATCAAGGAGCTGGAGCGGCGTGGCCACAAGGTCGAGGTCGGTCCCGACTGGTCGGAGGGTCGCCTGAGCGCCGCCGCGCAGGACGGGGGGAGACGCAAGGCCGCCGCAAATGCGCGCGGCATGCAAGGCTACGCCGCCGGGCGTTGACCCCGGCGTGTGCCTGCCAGCAAGCCCCAGAGCACGGCCAGCGATAGGTAAAAGTGGCGCCAATGGTCGATGTCGATTACGGCCGCTTCGACCGCGTGTCTGAGCCTGAGCATCGGATCGCCGGCAGCAAGCGGCGCTGGCGCGCAAAGGGCCCGGCGGAAAAGGACGCGGCCTTTCGCGCCATCTATTGGTGGCTGCGCAGCATCAATGAAGACGACGCCCGCGCCTTCGTTGCCGAGCTTTGCCGGGAAACGGGCTTCGACCCGGGCGGGCTTTGCGCCGATTTGGTGATGACGTGGGACGAAATATGCCGCTTGGCGGCCGATCCGCTCGTCACGATCGGCGCCCATACCCGCCGTCACTTCGCGCTGGCGAAGCTTACGTTGCCGCAGGCGCGCGAGGAGATCGCGCGAAGTCTAGATGTTCAGTCCCGCAGAGAGGTGGAATCAGGCTAAGCGATTCCATCTCACTTCGGGAGGGGCTATGGGACAGATACTACACGGTAGCGCCAAGACTACTCACGCCGTCCGAGCGGCAATACAGCGATCGAAAGCTACGATCGCGGAACTCGCCGACAAGTACGATCTCAATCCGAAGACCGTCATGAAGTGGCGCCGCCGGCAGTCCGTCCAGGACTTGCCTATGGGGCCGAAGGAGCCGCACTCTACGGTCCTGTCAGTCGAGGAGGAGGCGCTCTCCGTCGCCTTCCGTAAACACACCCTTCTGCCCCTCGATGACTGCCTCTACGCCCTCCAGGCCACCATTCCACATCTGACGCGCTCGTCATTGCACCGTCTGTTCCAGCGTCACGATATCTCTCGGTTGCCAGACGTCCAGAGTGAATTAGGGCGCAAGAAAAAGTTCAGAACCTACCCAATCGGCTACTTTCATGTCGATATTGCTGAGGTCCGGACGGGCCAAGGCAAACTCCACATGTTCGTCGCTATCGATCGGGTGTCAAAGTTCGCTTTCATCGAGCTGCACGAGCGAGCCACACAGCAGGTTGCCGCAGATTTCCTAAGGCGCCTCATCAAGGCCGTGCCTTACAAGATCCACACCGTGCTGACCGACAATGGCATTCAGTTCACTACGCCAGGCAATGTCGAGTCCGCAGCCAAAGAGATCCGCAAGGCAATTGATCGGGGAGAAATATTCCGGGCTCGTGGCTTCGAGCTTGTATGCGCTCAAAACGATATCGATCATCGCCTCACAAAGCCCAGCCATCCTTGGACTAATGGCCAAGTCGAGCGCATGAACCGAACACTCAAAGAGGCAACCGTCAGGCGATACTTCTACGAAACGCACGCCCAGTTACGAGCTCATCTCGAGGCGTTCGTAAATGCCTACAACTTCGCTAAGCGCCTCAAAGCACTAAGAGGGAACACCCCCTACGAGCATATCGTCAAATGCTGGACCGAAGAGCCAAACAGGTTCATCCTCGATCCAACCCACCTCTCTCCGGGACCAAACATCTAGCGCGCATCGAGCGCGAACTCGGCCTGCCTTGTCGACATCTTAGCTATCCTTACGGCGACGAGCACAGCGCCGGGGAGCGCGAATTCCAACTCGCACGCGCGCTCGGGTTCAGGACCGGGGTGACCACGCGCAAGGGTCTCATCCAGCGCCGGCATGCCTCGGCGCTGACGGCGTTGCCGCGGGTCTCGCTCAATGGCGACTATCAGCATCCGCGCTATGTTAAGGTATTCCTGAACGGAGCTCCGTTTGCCTTCGCCAACCGTCGCCGACCCCCGGCAAGCCCGACGACGCCCTTCCACTAGAATCGGCGCTTTGCCGCTCCGGCGAAGCGCCGCATGCCAATGCCCAGCAAAGCCAACTATGACTGCGGCCATGGCAACTGCATCCTCGCCGCCCGTGGTTGGCACGGCCCGCCGCTTGGCCCCGGTTCGCATCTGGCTTTTCGCCGTCGCGGCCTTGGTGCTGGCTATGGTCAGCCTGGGAGGCGCCACCCGACTGACGGGCTCGGGGCTGTCGATCACCGAATGGAAGCCGATTATTGGCATGCTGCCACCGCTGACCGAGGCGGATTGGCAGGAGGCCTTTCGCAAGTATCAACAAATTCCCCAGTACGAGTACGCCAACAAGGGCATGAGCCTTGCGGCCTTCAAGGTGATTTTCTGGTGGGAATGGGCTCACCGCAATCTTGGACGTCTGATCGGTATCGCCTTTGCGATGCCATTTCTCGTATTCCTGGCGAGAGGATGGATCTCGCGCCGCCTCGGCCTTAACCTCGCCGGCATTTTCGCCCTCGGCGGCCTGCAAGGCCTTGTCGGCTGGTACATGGTCAGCTCGGGACTGAGCGAGCGCATCGATGTCAGCCACTACCGGCTGGCGCTGCACTTGGGGCTTGCCGTTCTCATCCTCGGTGCCCTGCTGTGGGCGGCCTTGTCCTTGCAGGACGGCGAGGAGGCTTCAGGACAAGGCTCCGCCGCCTCTCGTGCCGCCGCCGTCGGCATCGCCATGGGAGTGTTTGTGCAAATCCTGCTTGGCGCCTTGGTGGCCGGCCTCAAGG
Organism: Hyphomicrobiaceae bacterium; assembly: GCA_035714005.1. Lineage (GTDB taxonomy): Bacteria > Pseudomonadota > Alphaproteobacteria > Rhizobiales > Hyphomicrobiaceae > AWTP1-13. The sequence continues at coordinate 18,556 of DASTMQ010000216.1, read as the reverse complement.
CCGGACAGGCCTATAACACCTGGCCCCTAATGGATGGCCGGATCATTCCGTCGGGCCTCGGGGCGATCGAGCCCTGGTATCTGAACCTGTTTGAGAATGCCATGACCGTGCAATTCAATCACCGCGTCGTGGCCTATTTGCTTCTCGTCGCGGTTGTTTGGCGTGCCGCCGTGCTGTTTGGGTCGACCGCCCGGCGGGGCGAGCGCAGATCGGTCGGCTGCTTGGCGCTCGCCGTGGTGATGCAGCTGGGGCTTGGAATCTGGACCCTGCTCAGCCACGTCCCCCCAGCGCTCGGCGTCGCGCACCAGGCCATGGCCGCGATCGTGTTCGCGCTCGCCGTGTGGCATTGTTACGAAAGTCGGTTTCCTTGGCGCTCGTCGCGATGCTGAACGTCATCCTCGTCTTCGACCTCGACGACACACTCTACCCCGAGCGGCAGTTTGCGCTTTCGGGATTTGCCGCGGCAGAGCGATGGGCGCAGTCGAGCCTCGGGCTCACGGGTCTGGCGGCGGAGATGACGCGCCTTTTGGATCAGGGGCATCTTGGCCAGCTGTTTCGTCTCGCGCTGAGCCAGCACATGCCGCAACACCAACCCGAGCACCTCGCCGATCTCATTGCAGCCTACCGCAATCACGTACCGACGCTGACGTTATTCGACGATGCCTGCTGGGCGCTTTCCCATTTTAACGGCCGACTGCGGCTCGGACTGATCACGGATGGCACCCACAGCGTGCAGCGGAGCAAGGTCGAGGCGCTCGGCATTGCCCGCCACTTCCAGGAAATCGTCTACACGGATGCTCTCGGCGGCCGAGCCTTTGCCAAGCCGCACCAGCAAAGTTACCAGCGCATGGAGGCGGCGCTCGGCAGCACCAACGCGCGCTTCGTCTATGTCGGCGACAATCCTGCCAAAGATTTCATCGCCCCCAACGCGCGCGGATGGATAACGGTCATGATCGACAGACCCGGGGTGCAAAAAATTCACGCCGGCGCCAAGCCGGCCGAGGGGGGCGGACCCCAGCACACCATTGCGTCGCTGACCGAGTTGCCGGCCGTGCTCAAGCTCTAGGCGCGCCCATCGGCAAGGCCCGGTGCTATAGTCGGCCGCACCGGCGCGGAAGCCAAGCGGCCGGCAGAGCGAGTGCGCCGAAGCCAGGACCTTCGCAGCCGGGTCATGACCATAAAACCTCCTCCCACGCCGGCAAACGCGAGCATCCCCGATGCACCACAAGGCAATTGGGTCGATCGGCTGGCGCCCGAAGCCTGCCGTCCGTTCCTGCGCCTTGCCAGATTTGACCGTCCGATCGGCGCCTGGCTGCTGCTGTTTCCCTGCTGGTGGGGGCAGCTGCTCGCCGAAGCATCGCTGGGTCACGCCGCCGCCGATGCGTCCTATCTCTTGCTTTTTCTGATCGGCGCCTTTGTTATGCGCGGAGCGGGCTGCACCTACAACGACATCGTCGATCGCGACTATGATGCCCGCGTTGCGCGCACTGCTGCGCGGCCGATCGCCTCCGGCCAGGTGAGCTTGGCAGAGGCACAAATGTTTCTGGGCGTACTGGCATTGATCGGCTTGCTCGTCCTGATCCAGTTCAACGTTTTCACGATCGTCCTCGGCGTTGCCTCTGTGCTGCTCATTGCCGTCTACCCGTTTGCCAAACGTTACACCGATTGGCCCCAGCTCGTGCTCGGCCTGACCTTCAAGTGGGGGGCTCTCGTTGGCTGGTCGGCGATCACCGGTGGGCTCTCGACGGCTCCGCTTACGCTCTACGCGGGCTGCGTGCTGTGGACCGTGGGCTACGACACCATCTATGCCCACCAAGACAAGGACGATGATGAGGCGATCGGCCTGCGATCAACCGCGTTGACACTGGGCGCGGCCACGCGGCCGGTGGTGGCGCTCTTCTATGCCGCCGCCGTCGTGTTGTGGGCGGTGGCGGGAGCGTTGGCGGGCGCCGGCCTGGCGTTTTTTCTCGCCCTTGCGCTGGTGGGCGTGCAGTTCGTCTGGCAGCTTGCGACCCTCCGCACCGAGGACGCGGCCAACTGCCTCAAGCGCTTTCGCTCCAATCAGCTGGTCGGCTGGATCCTCTGCCTCGGGCTAGTCGTCGATTTGAGCAGCAGGGTGCGCCTTTGATGGCAGAACCGCGGCGTCAGCGGCCGTGCGCCGCCGACACCGCGTTTTGCGTCCCGTCAACCCCTGAGCGGCCGTCTCGAGCAGCCGTGATAGGGTCAGGCTCGCATAAAAGGCTTCCGAAGCGCTTAAGCAAAAGCGTTAATGGGACGTTAGCATGCGCAATGGGCCCCGCGGGTTAGCGCTGCCACACAAGCATGCTCTGGTCGCTTGCCGAGGAGGCACGGGTAATGACGACGGACAGCACCTTGAGGCCCGCCAAGCAGCTCCTGCATCTCGTCTTTGGTGGCGAGCTCAAAACCTTGGCGGACGTGGAGTTCAAGGACCTCGATCGGCTCGACATCGTCGGCATCTATCCGAGCTATGCCGAGGCCCACAAGGTCTGGCGGGCGGCCGCTCAGCGCACGGTCGACAACGCGCAGATCCGCTACTTTATCGTGCATATCCACCGCTTGCTCGATCCGGCACCAATCTAGCTTGAGCAGGCCGGCTGCGCGGCAATCGCCCACAGGTCTCGCCGCGGCTTGTGGTGGTGCGTCGTTCGGCGAACTGGTATCTACCAGGGCGCGGCAACGGTTGGGAGCACCTTGGGCAAGATCTCAAAGCTTGGAGCCGGCAAGGCTAGGGCATTGGCCCTCAATGCGCGCGAGCGCGGATTGTTGCGGCGATTTCTGGCGGATTGGATTTGGCCGCGCTGGCGTCAAATCGTGCTGGCGCTCCTGTTCACCGCCGGATTGGCGGCCGCCACCGCGGGTTATCCACTGATCATCAAGGCGGCATTCGATTCCCTGATGCAGCCCGGCAGCTTGGCGCTGCCCTGGGTGCTGGTGTCCGTGATCGGTATCACCGCCTGCCGCGGGCTCTTCCTTTATCTGCACCAGATCACGACGGCTCGCATCGTCACGCGCATGGTGACCGATATTCAGAAGGCGGCCTTCGCGCACCTCATCAATGCCGACTTTGCGCGATTTGGGCGCGAGACCACGGGACACCTCGTGTCGCGGCTCACCAATGATCTGACCTTCATTCAGCAGGCGGCCCAGATCTCCCTCGTTGCCTTCGTCAGAGACGCGCTGACCGTAATGGCGATGATTGCGGTGATGTTGAGCCTCGATTGGGCGATGACGCTGGTCGTGCTCGCAGCCTGTCCGATCGCCATCGTCCCGGTCCGCAATATTGGACGACGGTTGCGATCGGTCGCCCGGCGCACCCAAGCCGAGCTCGGGGGCATGACCTCCCGACTCACCGAAAAGTTCTCCGGTGCGCGCCTGATCAAGGCCTTTCGGCTCGAACGCTATGCCACCGAACGACTGAACGAGAGCTTCGAGCAGGTGTTCAAGCTGCGCATGAAGGCGGTGCGGGCGCGGGCAAGGGTGGCGTCCATTCTCGAGGCCTTGGCGGGCCTCGCCATCGCCGTGGCGATTGCATTTGCCTACTGGCGCATCGCCTCCGGACTGAGCACGGTCGGCAGCTTCGTCGCCTATGTCACCGCCCTGCTGCTGACGGCGCAAGCCATCAAATCGCTCGGCTCTCTGAGCAATTCCACCTCGGAAGGCCTGGCGGCGGTCGAGCGGGTCTATGAATTGCTCGACGAAAGGCCGACGGTCGTCGATCGGGAGGGAGCGCGAGCGCTCGCCGTCAAGACCGGGACCGTGGCCTTCGAGCAGGTAGGGTTCGCCTATCCATCGGCGCCGCTGAGCCCGGCGGTGAAACAATTCTCCCTGCTGGTGCCGGGCGGCCAGACGGCGGCCATCGTCGGTCGCAACGGTTCGGGAAAATCCACCGTGCTCAATCTTGTCGCCAGGCTGTTCGACGTGCAGTCGGGTCGGATTTTGATCGATGGGCAGGATGTACGAGACGTCACCTTGGCAAGCTTGCGTGGTTGTGTGGCGATCGTTAGCCAAGAAGTTACGCTGTTCGATGACACCATCAGTGCCAACATCGCCCTCGGCCGCCTCGGAGCCACGCAGGATGACGTCGTCGCCGCCGCAAAGGCGGCCGCCGCCCACGATTTCATCATGGCGCAGCCGTGCGGCTATGACACGATGATCGGCGACGGCGGATTGCGCCTGTCGGGCGGACAGCGGCAACGACTGGCCCTGGCGCGCGCCATCCTCAAGAACGCGCCCATCCTCCTGTTGGACGAGGCGACGAGCGCGCTCGACAGCGAATCGGAACGGCTCGTTGGGGAGGCGCTGGCGCGTTTCACCGAGAACCGTACGGCCTTGATCATCGCCCATCGGCTCTCGACCATAAAGCGCGCCGATATCATTTGTGTCATGGAGGCAGGGGAAATTGTCGAGGTCGGCAAACATGCCGATTTGATGGCGCGCGAGGGGATCTACGCGCGCCTGTGCCACTCGCAGATTTTCGACGACCGCCAAGGCGCTAAATCTCGACCGATCGAAGCGGCCTGAGACCCAGTTACGTTCCCCAATTTATTGCGTCGAATTAAAGGGCTATGGACGACGAGCAAGGATGGGCTATAGAAACGGCACATCCCTTCAGTCGAGGCAACCAATCGGGTAAAGCCGCTCGCAATGGCGAACGCCGCCCAACAGAGGCCCCAACAGGGGCCAAGACCAATCGAGTCGTGGATCGGCTCGATGTTGGCGCGCTATATCAAATTCGTGCACCGCACCTCATGGCAGACCGAAGCCATGACGGAGACGCTGGAGCAGCACTACCACAACCATCCCTGCATTGTGGCGATGTGGCATGGCCAGTTTATGCTGCTGCCCCTCATCAAGCCGCCGTTCATCCCCGTCGACATTATGCTGGCGCGCCATCGCGATGCCGAGACCTTGGCGGAAACACTACGACACTTTGATATGCAGCTGATCCGTGGCGCCGGTGCTGCCGCGCGTGCCCGGGACCGCGGTGGGTCGCATGCGTTCATGGCGGCCGTGCAGGCACTGCGTGAGGGGCGCACCGTAGCCATGACCGCCGACGTGCCCGGCGGCAAGGCGCGCTGCGCCGGGCCGGGCATTGTCATGGTCGCACGCCAAACCGGACGCCCAATCCTGCCGGTCGCCATTGCCACCTCACGCTATCTGGCTTTCAATACCTGGAGCCGCATGACGCTCAATCTGCCCTTTTCGGGCTTGGGTTTTGCCGTGGGACCCATGGTGTGCGTGCCGCGCGAGGCCAATGCTGCCGAGCTCGAGACCTATCGCCAGGCGGTCGAGGCCTCGCTCAACCAGGCCACGGCCCTTGCCTTCAGCCGCGCCGGCGCCGACCCATCGCGCGCCACACCGCGCGCCGCGCTCGCCGCCCGCACAACGCCCGGCGTCTCGATGCGAGCCTACCGCGCCGCCACCGCCTTGGCCCGCCCGGCAACCCCGTTGCTGCTGGGACTGCGCGAACGCGCCGGCAAGGAGGACCGCGTGCGGCGTCCGGAACGGCTGGGCTGCCCGAGCGCGTCGCGCCCCGCGGGCCGCCTCGCCTGGTTTCATGCGGCCAGTGTCGGGGAAACCATGGCCGTCCTGCCGCTGATTTCGGCGCTGGCGGCCGAGCGCCCGGCCTTGTCGTTTCTGCTCACGACCGGAACCGTAACGTCGGCCGAACTCGCACGCCAGCGCATTGGGCCCCGGACAATCCATCAGTACGCCCCGCTCGACGTGCCGCGATACGTGCAGGGCTTTCTCGAGCATTGGAAGCCGGATCTGGCGGTCTTTGCCGAGTCGGAGATCTGGCCCAACCTGATCGTTGAAAGCGCCGCGCGCGGCATTCCCCTCGCTCTGATCAACGCGCGCATGACCAAGAGATCTTTTCGCCGATGGCGTCGCGTGCCAGGGCTGGCGCAACCCTTGTTCGGTCGCTTCGCGCTGGTGCTGGCGCAAAACGAAAGCCTGGCCAGCCGCTTTAGCGCTCTTGGGGCTCCCGCAACGATGTCGGTTGGCAATCTAAAAGTCGATGCGCCGGCGCCGCTGGTGGATAGCGCCGCGCTCGAGCGGCTGCGCGCGGCCTTCGCCGACCGTCCGCTGCTGATGGCGGCCAGCACGCACGAGGGTGAGGATCAGGTGGTGGCCGAAGCTCACCGCGCCTTGGCGAAAAGTCTGCCCGGCCTTTGCACCATCATCGCCCCGCGGCATCCGGAGCGCGGCGCGGCCATTACCGAAATGCTGAAGGAGCGAGGCCTGCAGGTGGCGCAGCGATCGCGCGGCGCCCTACCGGATCGCAGCAGCGAGGCATACGTTGCCGACACGATCGGCGAACTGGGCACGCTCTACAAACTAGCGCCGGTCGCATTTATCGGGGGCTCCCTGGTCAATCGCGGCGGCCAGAACCCGATCGAGGCCGTGCGCCAGGGTGCCGTCGTGCTGACGGGACCGCACTGGCAGAATTTCGGCGACGCCTATGACGTCCTCATTCGCAATCGCGGCGCCATTGTCGTGCATTCCGCCGAAGAACTCGCCACCGCGGCGCGGCAACTGATTACCGACCAGGCCGAACTCGGGAGCATGCGCGCGCGCGCCGATGCCGCGCTCGCCAAAATTTCTGGCGCATTGCCGCGCACGATCGCCGCCCTGCTTCGCTACCTCCCGAACGAGGAAGGCCTGGTGCGTGCGTCTTGACGAGCCGTCGTGGTGGTACCGCGAGGCAGCGGGCGCCGCTGCGAAAATTCTGGAACCGCTGGGCGCCGCCTTTGGCTGGGTGGTCCGCGCGCGCTACTACCGAAGCCACCCCCACCGCGCGCGCTTTCCCGTGATCTGCGTCGGCAACTTTACCGCCGGCGGCACCGGAAAAACGCCGCTCACCATCTACCTGTGCGAACAACTCAAAGCCGCGGGGCACGAGCCCGTGGCGCTCACGCGCGGATACGGCGGGCGCCTCACCGGTCCCTACTGGGTGAACGGCGGCACCGACCGCGCGCGCGACGTTGGCGATGAAGCCCTTCTGCTCGCCGCCGTGGCGCCAACGCTGCTGGCGCGCAACCGTCGCTTGGGCGCGGAGGCGATCGCACGCGGCCCACATCCCGTCACGGTCATCGTCATGGACGATGGCCTGCAAAACCCGACGCTCAGCAAGGATCTGACGCTCGCCGTCGTCGATGGCCGACGCGGCCTTGGCAATGGCCGCATCATTCCGGCCGGACCGCTGCGGGCCGCCCTCGATATGCAGCTGGAGCTGACCGATGGCGTGATCGTCAACGAGCCGGCGCCGACGTCAGGTGAGGTTGCCGACTGGCTGCGCCGCCGGTTTGCCGGACCCGTGCTGCGTGCCAGCACCACACCGGCGTGCGCTCTCGACTGGCTAAGGGAACGCAAGGTCCTAGCTTGGGCCGGCATCGGCGCGCCGGAACGCTTTTTTTCCCTTCTTCGCGTTCTGGGCGCCGACCTCATCACGTGCGTGACATTTCCCGATCACCATCGCTTATCGCAGGCCGAGGCCGCACGCCTGCTGACGGCGGCACGCTCCGCTTCGGCAACGCTCGTGACCACCGAAAAGGACGCCGTGCGGCTGCGGGGAGAAGCCGGGGCCCTCGATGAGCTCTGGCGCCGGTCGCGTTCCGTGCCCGTGCGCTTGCAGTTCTCCGCGCAGGAGGCCGAGCGCTTGGCGGTGCTGGTGGACGCGGCGCTAAGCCAACACTAAGACGGCGCCCCCTGCCAGGTCTTATAGTAGTTCACTCGGGGCGCGCGCGCCGCCGTGGCGCCTATGCTAGGGGACAATTAGCCTTGCTTCCGCCCCGATCCTGCCCCATATACCCGCGCAGCCGGTGTGCCCCTGTGAGGGTACGGCCTCAAGATTGCGGTTTTGCTGCTTGCCCAAAGGGCGGTTTGCCTTCCCACGTCTGAGATGCAGGGGCCGAGCGTGCGGCCCTAAACATGACCGGCCGAACCACGCTTCTTTGGGAAAGGGAATCCCCACATGCGCGTCACTGGTACGGTGAAGTTTTTCAATACGGCCAAGGGCTATGGTTTCATCCAGCCCGAGAACGGGGGCAAGGACGTGTTCGTCCATGCCACGGCGCTCGAGCAAGCTGGCATCCGTTCCCTCAACGAGGGCGACAGGGTCACGTTTGTGCTCGAAGACGACCGGCGCGGTCGCGGCAAGCAGGCGGGTCAAATCCAGAAGGCGTAGGCGCCTCGCGAGAATTTGAACTCTAAGAGCGCTCCCTGCCGCCGGCAGGGAGCGCTCCCGGCGTGTTGGGGAGCGAGCAGCTGTGGGTGCGAGTTGGAGTGCGCGCATGTCAGGCCATAAATTCAAGGTGGGTGCCACCGTCGATTTCAGACCGGGGCGGATGGGCTTGCCCGCGGCAAGTCGGGAGTGCACGATCGTGCGCGTTCTGCCCACCGATGGTCGGGATCTGCTCTACCGCATCAAGTGCACCGCGGAAGCCTTCGAGCGCGTGGTTTCCGAGGGCCAGCTCGCCGAGCGGACCTGAGGCAAGCAGTGCCGCGCCCGCCTTTTTCGGCCCGTCTTTAGGCGATTTGCTGGCCGGTCTTCTTCCAATCGGCCAAGAATAGTTCCAGGCCTCGATCGGTCAGGGGATGCTGAACGAGGCCCCGCAAGATCGCGGGCGGCATGGTGGCGGCGTCCGCACCGATCATGGCCGCCTGTTTCACGTGCAAGACGTTGCGAATGGAGGCGGCCAGCACCTGGGTTTTCAACTCGGGATAATTGTCATAGATGCTGCGAATCTCGCGGATGAGGTCCATGCCGTCGGCGCCCGCATCGTCGAGCCGTCCAACGAACGGTGAAATGAAGGTGGCCCCGGCTTTGGCCGCCAGCAGCGCCTGATTGGCTGAAAAGCACAGCGTGACATTGACCATGGTTCCATCCCCGGTCAGGGCGCGGCAGGCCTTGAGCCCTTCCCAGGTGAGCGGCACCTTGACCGTCACGTTCTTGGCAATTTTCGCGAGCGCGCGACCCTCGCGCAACATTCCCTCCAGGTCGGTCGCCGCCACTTCGGCGCTGACGGGTCCCGGCACGACCGCACAAATTTCGCCAATGATCGCTTTAAAGTCGCGCTTGGCTTTGGCGACCAGCGAGGGGTTTGTCGTCACCCCGTCGAGCAGGCCGGTGGCGGCCAACTCCTTGATCTCAGCCACATCCGCGGTGTCGACGAAGAATTTCACGGCGCGCAGGTGCTCCCCGTTGCCTTGGGCTTGCCGCAGGGGGCGCTAAAGTGCCTCACTGCAGGAAAGCTGATTCGGGGTTCTAGTCCTCGAGAGTTAATTTGGAAAGTCTGCTCGCACCATTTGAGGACGGCCCGCCCGGCGGCGGCATTGCCGGCGCCGCTGTGCCGGTGCTATTGCCGGTGGCCCTCGACCAGACCTACCACTATCTCTTGCCCGCTGATGGCGCCGCTGAGCCGGGTGCCTTCGTCGTGGTGCCGTTCGGAGCACAAACACGCATCGGCGTCCTTTGGGACCGCCCCCTTGGCGAGGCGGCGGCTAAGGCTGCGCCCGACAAGAAGCTCAAGCGCATTAGCCAGGTGCTGGTTGAGGTTCCGCCCTTGCCCTCCCTGTCGCTTCGCTTTGCGGAGTGGGTCGCACGCTACACCTTGACCCCGCTCGGCATGGTCGCCCGCATGCTGATGGGACCGAGCTCGCTGTTTGAGCCGATGCGCCCCCGCTTTGGCGTGCGGCTTGCCGCCGCTCCCCCGCCGCGCCTGACACCGGCGCGCAAGCGCGCACTGGGCATCGCCGCGGATGGTCTCGTCCGCGCCAAACCCGCGTTGGCGGGCGAAGCCCAGTGTTCGACCGGCGTCATCGACGGCCTGATCGCGGCTGGCACGCTCGTGGAAGTCGCCATCCCCGACCGCCGCCTGCCCCTCCCCAACCCCGAGCACGCCCGGGTCGATTTTGCCGGCGCGCAGGCGTTGGCGGTCGAAGCGGTCGGCGCCGCCACCACGGCGGCCTTTTCCGTGACCCTCCTCGACGGTGTCACGGGTTCGGGCAAGACCGAGGTCTATTTCGAGGCGGTGGCGCGCACGCTGCGCAAGGGTGGCCAGGCGCTGATCATGTTGCCAGAAATCGCTTTGACCAGCCAATTCATGGATCGCTTCGCCAACCGCTTTGGCTGCCTGCCCGTTGAATGGCACTCGGCGCTTTCCGCGCCCGAACGCGCGCGGGCCTGGCGAGCAACCGCCACCGGCGAGGCCCGGGTCGTCGTCGGCGCACGCTCGGCCCTCTTCCTTCCCTACCGGGAGCTCGGGCTGATTGTCGTCGACGAGGAGCACGACCAGGGCTTCAAGCAGGAAGACCGCGTTCACTACCAGGCCCGCGACATGGCAATCGTGCGGGCAAGCCTCGGCAAATTTCCCGTCATTCTCGCCTCGGCGACGCCCTCGATCGAGAGCCACGTGAACGCGCGCACCGGCCGGTATCGCTACGTCGAACTGCCCGGTCGTTTTTCCGGTGCCAAGCTGCCGGACATTGTCACCATCGACATGCGCAAGGAGCCACCCGCCAAGAACAAGTGGCTGGCCCCCTCCCTTGTGAGCGCCGTGACGGAGACACTAAAGGAGGGTCAACAGAGCCTCCTGTTCCTCAATCGGCGCGGCTATGCACCGTTGACGCTGTGCCGCTCCTGCGGTCACCGTTTCGATTGCCCCCAGTGCACCGCCTGGCTGGTCGAGCATCGCTATCGGCAGCGGCTCAACTGTCACCATTGCGGGTTCGCCCTGCCGATTCCGGAAAAATGTCCAAAGTGCGGCGATGTGAATTGCCTGGTTGCCTGCGGGCCGGGGGTGGAGCGCATCGCCGAGGAAGTGGCCGAGCGCTTTCCCGACGCGCGCGTCGCCCTGCTCTCTTCCGATCTCGTACCCTCGCTCGTGGAAATGCGCCAGATCATTGGCAGCATTGAGTCCGGGGCCATCGATATCGTGATCGGCACACAAATGGTGGCCAAGGGGCATCATTTCCCGCGGTTGGCGACGGTCGGCGTGGTCGATGCCGATCTGGGGCTAGGCACCGCCGACCCGCGTGCCGCAGAGCGTACTTTTCAGCTTTTGCACCAGGTGACGGGTCGCGCTGGGCGCGTGCTCGCCTGCGGCCGTGGTTTGGTCCAGACCTATCTGCCGGAACATCCGGTGATGCAGGCGATTATCTCGGGCGACCGCAATGCCTTCCTCGAAAGCGAGATACGCCAGCGGCAATCGGCGCTGCTGCCGCCCTACGGCCGCCTCGCCGCCCTGATCGTCTCTGCCCGCGACAAGGAATTGGCGGCGCTGGTGGCGCGCGATCTTGGCCAATGTGCACCGGCGGCCAGCCGGATCGAGGTGTTGGGGCCGGCGGAAGCGCCGTTGGCCGTCATCCGTGGGCGTCACCGCTGGCGACTGCTCGTCAAGGCGCCGCGCGAGCTCGACATCCAGGGCTATCTGCGTCTTTGGCTTGGCGGCTTGCGCAAACTGCCAAGCGACGTGCGCCTCACCGTCGATATCGACCCTTACAGCTTTCTGTGACCATCCGCTCAAAGCGGCGGGCCATCCCCGCAGGGATGGCCCGGCCCCACACCGCACGCACCACTCGCTCGCGCTAGCGCAGGTAGGGGCAGACCCTCTTCTCGCCGGAATAGGCCGTGTAGAGCCCCGTGTTCCACTCAAAGGAGCGGAAGCGCTGGGCACACAAGTCGCGCGGATCCCCGGCAAAGTCGGCGGGCTCCTGGTAGGGGCCATCGTAGGCATAATCGTCGTAGTAATAGCCCGCGCGCGGGCGGTAAGCCTCATTGGCGATGATCGCGCCCAGGACGCCGATCCCGAGGCCGACCCCGAGCCCACCGCCAAAGCCGCCGCGTCGGCGGTAGTCGACCTGAGCAACGCCGCCGCCCGGTGCGGCGCGCAGCGCCGGCGCGGCACTGCCCACGGCTGGGGCCGCAGCCGCCCCGAGAGGCGCAAAGGCCAGCGCGGCAGCCACTGGCCATCCGATCCATTTCAACATTACCATCTCCTGTTATGGGCTGGCGCCCCCAAGTCGCGGGTCGGTCAGCTCAATTGTGCTCCCACGCCCCCCGGCAGTGCTGGCTATAACGGCGCGCGCGCCCCGCTCCGTCGCGGCCTCGAGCCCGAGCTGCGCGGGTCCTGGCCCCCGATGCGGCATTCGATGCAGCGCCGCCAGGTTGCTGGCAAAGGCGGCCCATGCTATGCGCGGGGCGCGCGCCCGCGGCAGGCGCGCAGCGAGGGCGTTGGCCTTTGGGCCCGGGCGGCGAGGCCGGACGCGGGCAGGACGGTTGTTCTTCGAAAGTTCTTGGGGCGAGACCACGCACTTGGCCACCGATGATCCCATGATGGCGAGCATGGCTGGACGCTATGCCGCCGCGCTTTTTGAACTCGCCAAGGAGCAAAAGCAGCTCGACCAGGTCGAGCGCGACGTTGCCTCTTTTCAGGCCCTGCTCGAGGCTAGCCCCGATTTGGCGCGCCTGGTGCGCAGCCCCGTCATCTCCGCCGCGGCGCAGGCGCGCGCGCTCAACGCCATTCTTGCCAAGGTTGGCATTTCCGGTTTCACCGGCAACTTTTTGCAGTTGATCGTGCGCAACCGGCGGCTGTTTGCCATTGGCGATATGCTGCGCGGCTTCCAGGCCCTGTTGGCGCGCGAGCGCGGCGAGGTTAGCGCCGACGTAACCTCGGCCCACCCATTGTCGCAAGAACAAATGCAAGTGCTGTCCGACAGCCTCAAGGCCTCGATCGGCAAGCACGTTCAGATCCGCACCCGCGTCGATCCCAATCTGCTCGGCGGCCTGATCGTCAAGGTCGGCAGCAAGATGATCGACAGTTCACTGCGCACCAAACTCGACAATCTCAAAGTTGCGATGAAAGGTATCGCCTGATGGATATTCGCGCCTCGGAGATCTCCTCGATCCTGAAGGAGCAGATCAAGAACTTCGGCAAGGAGGCCGAGGTTTCTGAAATCGGCCAAGTTCTGTCGGTCGGCGACGGTATCGCCCGTGTTTACGGGCTGGACAAGGTTCAGGCCGGCGAGATGGTCGAGTTTCCGGGTGGCATCCGGGGCATGGCCCTCAATCTCGAAGCCGACAATGTAGGAATTGTGCTCTTCGGCGATGACCGCGGCATCAAAGAGGGCGACACCGTCAAGCGCACGGGAGCCATCGTCGAGGTCCCGGTTGGCAAGGGTCTGCTCGGCCGCGTGGTCGACGCGCTCGGTAATCCGATCGACGGCAAGGGGCCGATCAAGGCCGACAAGCGCATGCAGGTTGACGTCAAAGCGCCGGGCATCCTGCCGCGCAAGTCGGTGCACGAACCGATGGCGACCGGCCTCAAAGCGATCGATGCCCTAATTCCCATCGGCCGCGGACAGCGCGAGCTCATCATCGGCGACCGCCAGACCGGCAAGACCGCCATCATCCTCGACACCTTCCTCAACCAGAAGCCGTTGAACGCCAGCGGCGATGAGAAGGTCAAGCTTTACTGTGTCTATGTGGCCGTCGGCCAGAAGCGCTCCACCGTTGCGCAGTTCGTCAAGGTGCTCGAGGAGCGCGGCGCGCTGGAATACTCGGTGGTTGTGGCGGCAACCGCCTCCGACCCGGCGCCGATGCAATTTCTGGCGCCTTTCGCCGGCTGTACTATTGGCGAATATTTTCGCGATAACGGCATGCATGCCGTGATTGCCTACGACGATCTTTCCAAGCAAGCCGTCGCCTACCGCCAAATGTCCCTCCTACTGCGGCGGCCGCCGGGGCGCGAGGCCTATCCCGGCGACGTCTTCTATCTGCATTCCCGGCTGTTGGAGCGTGCGGCAAAGCTCAACGAGGGTCATGGCGCGGGATCGTTGACGGCGCTGCCGGTGATCGAGACACAGGCCAACGACGTGTCGGCCTACATTCCGACCAACGTTATTTCCATTACTGATGGACAGATTTTCCTCGAGACCGACCTGTTCTACCAGGGTATCCGACCGGCGGTGAATGTCGGCATTTCGGTACCGCGTGTCGGCTCGTCCGCGCAGATCAAGGCGATGAAACAGGTGGCCGGTCGCATCAAGGGCGAACTGGCGCAGTACCGTGAAATGGCGGCCTTTGCGCAGTTCGGCTCCGACCTTGATGCGGTTACCCAAAAACTGTTGGCGCGCGGCGCACGCCTGACGGAACTTTTGAAGCAGCCGCAGTTCTCACCGATGAAGGTGGAAGAGCAGGTTGTGTCCATTTTCGCCGGTACGCGCGGATATCTCGATCCCATTCCCGTTGAAGCCGTGGGTCGGTTCGAACAGGAAATGCTGCGGACCATTCGAGACCAACATGCCAACATCCTAGACGAGATCCGCGCCGCCAAGGAATTGAAGCCCGAGACCGAAAAGACCTTGGTTGAGACGCTCGATAAGTTTGCCAAAGCCTTCACGGTATAGCACGACCTGACGCGGGCCCATGCCAAGCCTCAAAGACCTCCGCAATCGCATCGCCTCGGTTAAGGCGACGCGCAAGATCACCAAGGCCATGCAAATGGTGGCCGCCGCCAAGCTGCGCCGGGCCCAGGAGGCGGCGACGGCCGCGCGTCCCTATGCGGAGCGCATGGATCGTCTGCTCGGCAATCTGAACCGGCGCGCCAACAAGGAAAACGCGCCCCGCCTCTTGGTCGGGACGGGCAAGGATGACGTGCATTTGCTCATCGTCATGACGGCCGAGCGTGGGCTGTGCGGGGGCTTTAATTCGAATATCGCCAAGCTCGCGCGCCAGGACGCGCAGCGGCTGCTGGCTGGCGGCAAGAGCGTCAAGATCTTATCCGTCGGCCGCAAGGGCGCCGACAATCTGCGCCGCTCCTATGGTCGCCAGATCGTCGATCGCGTCGACCTGCGCGGCCTCAAGCAGATCGGCTTCGACACCGCCGGTGCCATCGCCGACAAGGTCGTGGCGATGTTCGAAGCCGGCGAGTTTGACGTGGCCACGGTGTATTTTTCCGAGTTCAAGTCGGTCATCACGCAGAAGCCAACGGCGCTGCAGATCATTCCGACGAAGCTTCCGGAAGACGCCGCGCAAGCGATTGCCGGCGGCCACGCGGCGATTTACGAGTACGAGCCGGGCGAAAATGAAATCCTGAGTGAACTGCTGCCGCGCAATATCGCCAGCCAGATTTTCCGTGGCCTGTTGGAGAATGCCGCCTCCGAACAAGGGGCGCGCATGAGTGCCATGGATAGCGCCACGCGCAATGCGGGCGACATGATCGACAAACTGACGCTGCGCTACAACCGCCAGCGGCAGGCCAACATCACCAAGGAACTCATTGAAATCATCTCCGGCGCCGAGGCGCTTTGACGACAAACGAAGGGTGAAGGCAAGCTATGGCTAGCAGCAAGGTCGGGCGTATTCGCCAGATCACCGGCGCGGTGGTCGATGTTCAGTTTGACGGACATCTGCCGGAAATTCTCAATTCGCTCGAGACGCAAAACCGCGGTAACCGTTTGGTGCTCGAGGTCGCCCAGCATTTGGGCGAGAACACCGTGCGCACGGTGGCCATGGACTCTACCGAAGGTTTGGTGCGCGGCCAGGAGGTGACGGACACCGGTGCCGCCATCGCCGTCCCGGTCGGCGACGAAACGCTGGGCCGGATCATGAACGTGATCGGCGATCCGGTGGACGAGGCGGGGCCGATCAAGACCTCGGCCAAGCGCGTCATTCATCAACCTGCGCCCGCCTTCGTCGAGCAGTCGACCGAGGCGTCCATTCTGGTGACCGGCATCAAGGTCGTCGATCTGCTCGCCCCTTACGCTAAGGGCGGCAAGATTGGCCTATTCGGCGGCGCCGGCGTCGGCAAGACCGTGCTGATCCAGGAACTGATCAATAACGTGGCGAAAGCGCACGGCGGCTATTCCGTGTTCGCCGGCGTCGGCGAGCGCACGCGCGAAGGCAACGATCTTTACCATGAGTTTATCGAATCGGGCGTCAACAAAGATCCCAAGAAGAATGCCGGCTCGACCAAGGGCTCCAAGTGCGCCCTGGTTTATGGGCAGATGAACGAGCCGCCCGGCGCGCGCGCGCGTGTCGGCCTCTCGGGCTTGACCGTGGCGGAGCATTTCCGCGACCAGGGCCAAGACGTCTTGTTCTTTGTTGACAACATCTTCCGCTTTACCCAGGCGGGCTCGGAGGTGTCGGCGCTGCTCGGCCGCATCCCGTCCGCCGTGGGCTACCAGCCGACGCTGGCAACGGACATGGGGGCGCTGCAGGAGCGCATTACGACGACGCAGAAGGGATCGATCACCTCGGTGCAGGCGATCTACGTGCCGGCCGACGACCTGACCGACCCGGCGCCGGCGACCTCGTTCGCCCACCTCGATGCCACGACCGTACTCTCGCGCGGTATTGCCGAGAAGGGCATCTACCCTGCTGTCGATCCGCTCGATTCTACCTCACGCATTCTGGAACCCCGCGTTGTCGGCGAGGAGCACTATCAAGTGGCGCGCCAGGTGCAGGCCATCCTGCAGCGTTACAAATCGTTGCAAGATATCATTGCCATCCTCGGCATGGATGAGCTTTCCGAAGACGACAAGCTTGCCGTGGCGCGTGCACGCAAGATCGAGCGCTTCTTGTCGCAACCTTTCCATGTTGCAGAGGTCTTTACCGGATCGCCCGGCAAGTTCGTGAACCTGCCCGATACGATCAAGGGCTTCAAAGGCTTATGCGCCGGCGACTATGATCATCTACCGGAACAGGCGTTCTACATGGTTGGAACAATCGAGGAGGCGGTCGCCAAAGCGGAACAGCTCGCCGAGGCGGCATAGCGATTGACAGGGGGTAAAAGATGGCGGCGCAGAGCGCGGATAGCAGTTTTGGCGCGTGTTGTGAGACCCTAAAGGACGCGATGCAGGGGGAGGATTTTGAGCCGCTGATTGCGGTCGATGACGAGGGCGTCCTTTACATGTCCGTCGGGCTGCTCGGCCTCGACGGTCAAGATGACGAGGCCAATACCATAGACTATCCGGTTTTTTTCTGCCCCTTCTGCGGCACCAAACTGCAGACGGCGGAAGGCATTGATGCCAAGGCCGGTGGCAGCAACTAGGGGATGGCCTTGAGCGATCCTCGGGAGGACCAGAAGCCATGGCAGAGACCTTCAAGTTCGAGCTGGTCACGCCCGAGCGCGTGCTGTTGTCGGAGGACGTGAGCCAAGTCGTCGTGCCGGGCACGGAAGGCGATTTCACCGTGCTCGCGGGCCATGCACCGGTGATCTCCACGATTAGGCCGGGCGTGATTGTCGCGTCTGTGGGCGACGGCCGCAGCGTGCGCCTGTTTGTGAAGGGCGGGTTCGCCGAGGTCGATCAAAACCGACTGACCGTGCTTGCCCAGCGTGCGCTTGAGGTCGAAGCCATGGACGCGGCGCTGATTGCCGCCGAACTCAAGGTCGCGGAAGGCGAGCTGGCGACAGCGACGGACGACGGGGCGCGGCTGGCGGCCCACGCCGCGGTCGAGCAGCTGCGCACGCTCGCGGCCTGAGCGGGGAGGGCCCGCGCAAGGGGCGCCGAGCCGGCGCGCATCGAGCAAGCAGGCGGGACCCCGGCCGGTGGTTTTCTCGACCGAGGAGCACTTGGCGGCGGGTTGGCCGGGCGCTGGAAGCGGGCTCGTCGTGCGCGGGTCACCCCGCCTGCTTGAGGAGCCAAATTGGTACCGCCTCCCCGGATCGAACGGGGGACCTCTAGATCCACAATCTAGCGCTCTAACCAGCTGAGCTAAGGCGGCCCATCTCGGAGACCGAACCGGACCCGCCGCCAGCCGCGGCAGATCCTCAATGCTGTCGGCCGCAAGATAGTGGCGAGCGCTGCCCGTGCCAAGTGGGACCTTGGGTGAGCCCCGCCGCACCATCCCCCCGGGCGGTGGCCCGCGAGCACCCAGTTTCAGGCTCCTGGCGTCCCCACAGCGAGGGGAGGCCGGCCGCGTTATCTGCAACCAAGGCGCCCGATTGCGCGCTCGCAATGGACGCTTCTGCCCAATTCGCGCTACCAGACGGGCGGAACGCTGATTCGTCGATCGACACATGCCCTTAGCCCTGCAAGCATCGGCCGACGCTCAATTGGGCGGCGTCGGCTTTGCCCAAGCGCCGACGTTCGTGCTCGACGCAGCGGCGGGCGCGGTCCTGAGCGCCAATGCGGCGGGCTGGGCGGTTTGGGGCGGCGAGGGCGGCCCTGACGCGCCGCTCTGGGTCGATCGGGCAATGCCGGCGCTCGACCGCCTGCGCGCGCTGGCCGAGGCCGCGGCCGGCGCCAGCGAGCTCGAACTCGACCTCACCTTCTGGACAGCGCGCGGCATTGCGCAGCCGAAATGCCTCGTCAGCGGGCCGCAGTCGCCGCCCGGCGCCCGCTTCCTGGTGCGCGTCCTGGAGCCGATCGCCGCTGCCGCCAGCGCCAAAGGTGCGAGCGAAGCGGTCGAGCAGGCAAAGCTCGCGCACGAGATCCGGACGCCCCTCAGCGCCGTGATTTCTTATGCCGAGGTCCTGAAGGACGAGCACTTCGGTCCCCTGGGAAATGCCTGTTATCGAACCTATGCCTC
>DASTMQ010000215.1:0-9000 GCA_035714005.1 Hyphomicrobiaceae bacterium | reverse complement strand
GGCCGGGCGCGCCTCGGGGGCCCTCGGCTCGGCCTTGGCGATCACCACCATGGCCGGGCGCAGCACCCGATCTTCGATGGTAAAGCCCGGCTGAAAGACCTGCACGATGGTACCGGGCGCAACGTCGCCGCGGGGAACCTCCATCATCGCCTGGTGCAGGTGCGGGTTGAAGGGTTCGTCTTTCGGGTTGAGCCGCTTGATGCCGTGTCGCTCCAAGATGTTGAGCAGCTCCCGCTCGGTCAGCGTGACACCCTCAAGGAAACTCTTGAGCGCCGGCTCGCGCTCGGCGGCGCCGGCGGGCACCGCGTCGATCGCGCGCTGAAAATTGTCGCCAACGTTGACGATGTCGCGCGCGAACTTGGTGATGGCGTATTTTGCCGTCTCCTCCTTCTCGCGCTCGTAGCGCTTGCGCACGTTTTCCGTCTCGGCCTGGGCCCGCATCCACCGATCCTTGTAATCGGCGACCTCGGCCTGCAGCGCGGCGATTACGTCGTGCACGCTCCGCTGCCCCTCGCCGGCCGCCGATGGCTCGCCAGCAGGGTCGGACGAGGTGGCTCCGGGGCTCGGCCGGTTCGGGTCGGACTCATCGGGCGGTGGTTGATGCATCATCTCTTCCGCGTTGCTAGCAACGTGCGTGCCCTGCCGATTTGCAGCCTTACGATCAGAACGCGACGACGGGCAATTGGGATTCGTGCCGATATCGTGCAGTGCGCCAAAAAAATCAAGTCAGAAGGCGGCCCACAAGCTTGGCCGTATAGTCCACCATCGGAATGATGCGCGCGTAGTTGAGCCGGGTAGGACCGATCACGCCAAGGACGCCGACAATCTGGCGCTGCTTGTCCTGGAATGGGGCCACGATCAGGGACGACCCCGACAGGGAGAATAGCTTGTTTTCCGAGCCAATGAAGATATGCACCCCCTCGCCGCGCTCGGCGAGCCCCAACAGCTGCACAAGGTCGCGCTTGGCCTCGAGATCGTCGAACAACTGGCGAATGCGCGCGAGGTTTTCCAGGCCGTCCACATCCTTGAGCAGGTTGGCCTGACCGCGCACGATCAGGCTTTTCTGCTCGCCGAGCGCGCCGGACCAGGTGGCAAGCCCGGCCTCGACCACTTTCTGCGTCAGCTGATCGAGCTCGGCCTTTGCGGAGGCAAGTTCGACCTCGACGCGTGCCTTGGCCTCGCCGAGCGTCAAACCGCGGATGCGGGCATTGAGGTAGTTGGCCGCCTCCGTCAGGCTGGATGGGGGCAGCCCCGCCGGCAGCGTGATGACGCGGTTTTCGACGCTCTGGTCGTCGCCGACCAAGATCACCAGCGCCTTGCCGGGCTCGAGTTGTACAAACTCGATGTGTTTGAGCTTGCCCACCTGACGGTCGCTGATGACAAGCCCGGCGCAGTGGGAAAGCCCGGAGATCAT
This sequence comes from Hyphomicrobiaceae bacterium, assembly GCA_035714005.1. Classification (GTDB taxonomy): domain Bacteria; phylum Pseudomonadota; class Alphaproteobacteria; order Rhizobiales; family Hyphomicrobiaceae; genus AWTP1-13. The sequence continues at coordinate 7,586 of DASTMQ010000215.1, read as the reverse complement.
CTCGCCGGCCTCGCTCAACACCTGCTGCAGCGACTTCTCGCGCTTGACGCCAATCTGGACCTCGATCTGGCGTCGCTCCTCGTCGGTGAGATCACCGATCTCCAACAGGCCGTCGACGAACAAGCGCAGGCCGGCCTCGGTGGGCAGCCGGCCGGCGGAGGTGTGGGGTGCATAGATGTAGCCCAGGTGTTCCAGGTCCGACATCACGTTTCGGATCGAAGCCGGCGACAGCGTCATGGGCAGATGACGCGCGAGGTTGCGCGAGCCGACCGGGTCACCCGTCGCCAAATAGCTCTCCACGATCTGGCGGAAAATGGTGCGAGAGCGTTCGTTCAGCTTTTGCAGGTCCGAGAGGGCCTCCAGCGACCCTAAACGGGGGAAGGTCTTGTCCAAGGGCGTGCGCCGAAATGCGAGGTTACGGGTGCGCAGAGTCTAGGGAACAGCGCCCGTGCTCGTCAAACGAAGCTGTGGAGGGAGACGGGCCAAGGCCGCTTTCCTGGCCCAACAGCCCGCGCGCCAAGGCCGGCGGCCGGCTTGGCCGGCCCGGACCGGCGAACCGATCCGGGCTCAGCGCCCCCCGTGGGCGTCGGGCGTTTTTCACGCTCCCGGCCTTGTCGCAACGGGCGTGAATTCGAGGAGATCCGCGAAAGGGGTGGCGAGCGATAGGGCCGTAGCTGGCGACTTCGGTGGACAGGCAGGTCGAGGCGGCCAAAATGATCGAGGTGCTTGGAGCTATAGAGCACGTAATGCAGGCCTAACCGAAAAGGCGATCCGAAACAGCCAGCGCAGGGCGCGCATCAATGACCGGGCCGTCCTTATTGCTCAAGCTCCTCACGCCATTGGGCTTGCGTCACGCTGACCCAAACCTCCGACCTTCAGTCCTCTCGTCCCGCATTTTTGCCCCCCGCGTCTGCTGCCCCCAAGTCTTTCGCCAAAAATCTTCCACCTTTCCTGTTGGCCTTTCGCATTGGCCATCCCTTCTGGCGCGCACCCGGCCTTCTGGCGCGCACCCGGGAGGCTCGGGCGGTGCGGCTTGAGCGCCTCCGGCAGCGTTGCCCAATTCTTTTCCCGCGCCAGGCAAATGCCCGCCCGAAGTGCTTCCAATGGGCGCAAGATCGCTTTAGTGTGCGCCCACAATTTCCTCAGCTAGAGACCGAAGTGCGCCCGATGCGTCCCTCCAAGCGCAAGCCCGATGAGCTACGCCGCGTCTCGATTGAACGTGCGGTATCGATGCACGCCGAAGGCTCCTGCTTGATCAAATTCGGCAATACGCACGTCCACTGCACCGCGAGCCTGGAAGAGCGCATGCCGCCTTGGCTCAAGGGGCAGGGTCGCGGCTGGGTGACGGCGGAGTACGGTATGCTGCCGCGCGCCACCACCGACCGCACTCGACGTGAAGCCACCGCCGGCCATCCCTCGGGGCGCACGCAAGAGATCCAGCGTCTGATCGGGCGCGCGCTGCGCGCGGTGGTCGACCTGCCGAAGCTCGGCGAGCGGCAAATCTCCATCGATTGCGACGTGATCCAGGCCGACGGCGGCACCCGCACCGCGGCCATCACCGGCGCCTGGGTGGCGCTGCACGATTGCCTGAAGTGGATGCAGGCGCGCGATATGATCCGCGAGGGTGTGTTGCGCGACCATGTGGCGGCCGTCTCCTGCGGCCTCTACAAGGGCACGGCGGTGCTTGATCTCGACTATCCCGAGGATTCCGCCGCGGACGCCGATGCCAACTTCGTCATGACCGGGGCCGGTGGCATCGTCGAGGTGCAAGGCACCGCCGAAACCCTGCCTTTCACGCAAGAGAGCTTCGACCAGTTGATGGCGCTGGCACGCAAGGGCATCGCAGAACTGATCGAGCTACAGAAGCTGACCGTCGCTTAGAGCCACGCGGGGAGCAATGCTTCCATCCGGCATTCTCGAGACCGTGCTTTATGCCAAGGACCTCGACGGCACCGAGCGGTTCTACGACCGGGCGCTGGGTCTTATTCCCTTTGCCAAGGTGCAAGGTCGCCACTTGTTTTACCGCTGCGGCAACCAGGTGCTTTTGATCTTCAATCCGGATGCCACCAAGGTGCCGCCGGCCCCCCGTGCCCTGCCGGTCCCACCCCATGGCATGGAGGGAGAGGGACATCTGTGCTTTCGGGCATCCGCCAGCGAGATCGACGCCTGGCGTGCCGCGCTGGAGGCGAAGGGCATCGCCATCGAGGCCGATTTCGAGTGGCCCGGTGGCGGGCGCTCGATCTACTTTCGCGATCCGGCCGGCAACTGCTTGGAGTTCGCCGAGCCGCGCATCTGGAAACTGGCATGAGCCGCCGCCTGCCCCCCAATTCCCGCCTCGTCGTCGCCAGCCACAATCCGGGCAAGGTCGCCGAGATCGTCGAGTTGGTCGCCCCATTCGGGCTCAGCGTTACCACGGCCGGCAAGCTCGGGCTGGCGGAGCCGGCGGAGACCGGCTCGAGCTTCGTGGCCAACGCCGAGCTCAAGGCGCTGGCCGCGGCCGAGGCCTCCGGCCTGCCGGCACTGGCCGATGACTCCGGCCTCGAGGTGGTCGCCTTGGGCGGGGCGCCGGGAATTTATTCGGCGCGCTGGGCCGGGCCGGAGAAGGACTTTGGCGTTGCCATGCGGCGCCTGCACGACGAGCTTGCCCGCGGCGGCGCCTGGCTGCCACCGGGGCCGTTCGCCAACTTCACGGCCGCGCTGTGCCTGGCTTGGCCCGATGGAGAGGTGGCGGCCTTCGAGGGTAAAGTCTATGGCCACCTTGTCTGGCCGCCCCGCGGCGGCAAGGGGTTCGGCTATGATCCAATGTTCGTCCCCGAGGGCGATACCTTGACCTTCGGCGAAATGGAGCCCGAGGCAAAGCATGCAATCTCGCACCGCGCCCGCGCCTTTGAGCGCTTCGTTCGCGCCTGCCTCAGCGACGCCTAGCGGCGCCTTCGGCGTCTATCTGCATTGGCCGTTTTGCGCCTCCAAATGCCCCTACTGCGACTTCAACAGTCATGTCCGAGCGGGGGGCATCGACGAGGCGCGCTTTGTGGCCGCCTACCGCCGCGAACTGCGGCACTGGGCCGAGCTTGCCCCGGGCCGCACCGTCGGCAGCATCTTTTTCGGCGGCGGCACGCCCTCGCTGATGTCGCCGGCCGCCGTCGGTGCCCTGCTCGAGGAGATCGCCGCGCTGTGGCCGATCGATGCCGGCGTCGAGGTCACGCTGGAGGCCAATCCATCGAGCGTGGAAGCGGCCCGGTTCGGGGGCTATCGCAGTGCGGGGGTGAACCGCGTGTCGCTCGGGGTGCAGTCCTTATCTGATACGGCGCTGCGCGCGCTGGGCCGGCTGCATACGGCTGCGGAGGCCGTGGCCGCCATCGAGGTGACGCGCCGAACCTTTGCCCGCTTTTCCTTTGATTTGATTTACGCGCGACCGCAACAAACGCTGTCGGACTGGCGGGCCGAACTCAGCCAGGCGCTGGACCTGGCCGGCCAGCACCTTTCGCTCTACCAGCTCACCATCGAAGCGGGAACACCCTTTGCCGCGCTCAACGCTGCGGGCAAGCTCGCCATTCCAGAGGAGGCGCGGGCGGCGGAATTTTACGAGCTGACGCAGACCGCCACCGCGGCGGCAGGGCTGCCCGCCTACGAGATTTCCAACCACGCCAGAGCGGGCGAGGCGTGCCGGCACAATTTGCTCTACTGGCGTTACGGTGAGTATGCCGGAATTGGCGCCGGCGCCCACGGCCGCTTGGTCGGGAGCAACGGCCGCTGGGCTACCAGCACCGAGCGCCAGCCCGAGCGCTGGCTTGCCGCCGTCGAGGCCAATGGGCACGGCCTTGTCGAGGCCAGCGCGCTGACGCCCGACGAGCAGGCCGACGAGGCGCTGTTGATGGGGCTGCGGCTGAGCGAGGGCATCGATCTTGAGCGCCTGCGCACAATCGCCGGTGTCTGTCCGAGCCAAGGGGCGATCGAACGGCTGAGCGCGCGCGGGCTCATCGAACGCAGGGCACACCACCTCCGGGCCACAGCCACGGGACGGCCTGTTCTCAACGCCCTCGTGGTCGAGCTGGCGCGCTCGCTGCAAGGCATTTCAGTTGTTGAGGAAGTTGAAGAAGCCCGAAACTAGGCCGGGCGTGGCGGCGCCGGCCGTGCCCGCCACCGATCCGAGCGCCGGCGGCGGGTCAATGATGCCCGCACCGATTTTTTGCACCTCGAGGACGGCCAGCCCCCGCTCGGCTGTGCCATCGGCGAGCAGCCGATAGGGTCCATCCACGCCGGTAAAGCCGCTCGGGCGCGTCAAGGCGGCCAAAGCGTAGCGCTCGGCCTCGTTCGCCGATCCCGACAGCGTGATGGCCAGGCTCACCGCGTCGTAGGCGAGGCTGGCAATGCGCGGCGGCGCCTGACCGTAACTCTTGGCGAATTTCTGCGCGAACTCCTCCCAGCCGTGCGGATCGGGACCCGGGTACCAGGCCCCGACCAGACCGGCGTTGTGGCCGGCATTGGCGTAGTCCATACCCCCAGTACCGAGCACCTTGACGGCGGTGGGATCGATCTCGGCTTGCGGCATCAGGCGTGCAAGTCGTTCCAAGTTCTCCTGCCCACCCGGCAGAAACAGCGCGTCGACCTGACCGCCTTCGCTCTCCCGCGCGGCGCTGAGCACTATGCCGACCTTGCGCATGGGCTCGAGCATACCGTTGGCAGAGGCCGGATAGGTTTCAAGCGCCACGATGGCGCCGCCGGCGCGTTCGACGGCGTCGCGAAAACCCGCGGCGGCGACCTTACCAAAGGCATCATCCGGGATGAGAGCCGCGAACCGGCGCTTGCCTTGCCGCGCTGCATAGGCGACCACGCGTGCGATTTCGGGCGCGGGCTGGAAACTTAATAGATAAACGCCGCGGCCGGCCACGTGGCGATCGTTGGAAAAGGCGACCACCGGCACGTTGGCCTGGCGGGCAATCGGCGCGACGGCGGCGACGGATTTGGCAAACAGCGGACCAAGAATCAGGCTAGCGCCGTCCTTGATGGCATCGTGCGCCGCCGCTGCGGCGCCTTCCGGCGTGCCCTTGTCGTCCTTGATCAGCAACTGCAGGTTTGGACTGTCGCGGTCGAACAGCGCCAACTCGCCCGCCTGCTTCAGCGCCTTACCGATGAGGCCCGGCTGGCCTTGCGCCGTCACGGAGGCGATGAGGGCCACTTTGACCGGGGCGCTCTTGAGGGCCGCCTCGGGGCCCGGCGTTGGCGTTGCCGACGTCGTCAATGCGCCCGGTGCGTTGGCGGCGCAGCCGGCCAGCACGACCGCGCACACCGCCAGCTCGAGATGGGCAAGCTTGGCCCGACGCAGCCAGGCTCCTGCCGATGCCAGCGGTCCCCTCATCCCATGCCGTCGATGTTGCCGTCGCGACTGCCCGTGGAGGTAACGATCTCGAATCTCCTGCGAACAAGGCAGAGTGAGCGCCGGGGCGCAACAAAAAACGCCAAATGGGGTGGCGCTTTGACGGTCGACAGCGGCATAACTGCAAATATCCGCGAGGAACGAGGACCGTGACGCAACCGGTCGATCCTTTGAGCTGTGGCGGCGGCCCGCTCGCCGAACGCGTGCTTGCGCACCTCGCAGGGCTGCAGGCGCAAGCTTTGCCGGCGGGCCTCCACATCGTCGCCACGCCCATTGGCAATCTCGGCGACATTAGCTTGAGGGCGCTCGCGACGCTGGCGCGCGCCGACCTCATCTACTGCGAGGACACGCGCCACAGCCGCACGCTGTTGGCGCATTTTGGCATCAGCCGCCCGCTGCGCGCCTATCACGAGCACAACGCAGAGCGGGAGCGCCCGCGCATCATGGCCGAGCTGAGGCAGGATCGCTCGGTGGCCCTAATCAGCGACGCCGGGACACCGCTGATCTCCGATCCCGGCTACAAGCTGGTGCGCGCGGCACTCGCGGCCGGCATCCGCGTTACCAGCCTGCCCGGCGCCTCGGCCGTGCTTGCCGCCCTGACCTCCTGTGGGCTTGCCACCGATGCCTTCCTGTTCATCGGCTTTTTGCCGGCCAAGCAGGCGGCCCGGCGTGCGCGCTTGGCCGAGCTCGCCGCCACGCCGGCGACGCTCGTGGCCTTCGAGGCACCGGCGCGTCTCTCTGCCAGTCTTGCCGACATTGCTGCGGTGCTTGCCGATCGTGGCGTCGCGGTGGCGCGCGAGCTCACCAAGTTGCACGAGGAAGTGCGCAGCGGCGATGCCGCGGAGCTGGCGCAGTGGGCCACTCGATCGGCGCCGCGCGGCGAAATGGTGATCGTCATCGGTCCACCCGCCGCGGCCGTCGCCGTCAGCGACGCGGCGATCACGGCGCACTTGACGGGCCTGCTCGCGAGCATGAGCGTGCGCGACGCCGCCAAGGCCGCGGCTGCGGCCTTGGGCGTGTCGAAAGCGCGCGCCTACGAGCTGGCGCTGGCGCTGAGAGAGGGCGAGCGCTGAAGACGCTGCCGAGCTCGCCGGCGGCACGCAGCCCCCGCAAGCCGTTCGCCGCCACGGCGCTCGCGCCTAGGTATGCCAGCGTCGAGGATTGAGCAAATTGGCGGTTGAACTTGGCTGCGGAAAGGGCTTGCATGCCTCCTCAACCGTGCACGAGCCGCCCCGGAGTGGAGCGCATGCCGCTCAGAGTTGCCTGCCAGATGGACCCGATCGACCGCATCGACATCCGCGGTGATTCCACCTTTGCCTTGCTGCTGGAGGCCCAGCAACGCGGCCATCAGCTGTTCTACTACACCCCGCCGCACCTCAGCCTCCTGAACGGCCGGCTGATTGCGCAGGGCTCGACCCTAGCCGTCGAAGATCGGGTCGGCAATCACTACCGCGTCGGTGACCCACGCTCAGAGGACCTGAGCCAGATGGATGTGGTGTTGCTGCGTCAGGACCCGCCCTTCGACATGTCCTACATCACCACCACCCACCTGCTTGAGCGCATTCATCCCAAGACCCTTGTGGTTAATGACCCCGCACACGTGCGCAATGCGCCGGAGAAGGTGTTTGTGCTGGACTTCCTCGATCTGATGCCGCCGACGCTCGTGACCCGACACCTTGAGCAGGTGCGGGCCTTTCGCGCCGTGCACAAGGATATCATCCTTAAGCCGCTGTACGGCAACGGCGGTGCCGCGGTGTTTCGCGTCGGCGAGGGTGATACCAACCTCAACTCGCTGGTGGAGTTGTTTCAAACCGTGTTCCGCGAACCCTTCATGGTGCAGCAGTATCGGCCCGAGGTGCGCGCCGGCGATAAACGCATCATCTTGGTGGACGGCGAGGTGGTGGGCGCCATCAACCGCGTTCCGGCCGCCGACGAGACGCGTTCCAACATGCACGTTGGCGGGGTCGCCACGGCGACCGAACTCACCGCCCGGGACCTGGAAATCTGCAAACGGCTTGGCCCCGAGCTCAAGCGGCGCGGCCTGCTGTTTACGGGCATCGACGTGATCGGCCCCTACCTTACGGAAATCAACGTCACCTCGCCGACGGGCATCCGGCAGGTGAAGGCCTTCGGCGGGCCGGACATCGCCGCGCTCATTTGGACTGCCATCGAAGCGCGCGTGGGACGCGCTAGCGGCGCGCTTGGCTAG